>JAHDEQ010000007.1:0-29132 GCA_020628755.1 Saprospiraceae bacterium | reverse complement strand
TATCTGTACCACGACCTGCCATATTGGTTGCAATCGTAACTTGACCAGGCTGACCTGCTTGTGCTACAATTTCGGCTTCGCGTTGGTGCTGCTTGGCATTCAATACATTATGATTGATGCCACGCATGCGGAGCATGCGACTCAATTTTTCAGAAATATCAACGGAAGTTGTACCTACCAAAACTGGACGACCTGCATTACTTAAATTGACCACCTCGTCAATAACAGCATTGAATTTTTCACGAGCTGTTTTATACACTAAATCTTCACGGTCATCACGAACTATTGGACGGTTAGTTGGAATAACTACAACATCTAGCTTGTATATCTCCCAAAACTCACCTGCTTCTGTTTCGGCAGTACCCGTCATACCTGCCAGTTTGTGGTACATACGGAAATAGTTTTGAAGCGTAATCGTTGCATAGGTTTGGGTGATGTCTCCAATCTTTACATTCTCTTTGGCTTCGAGGGCTTGGTGCAATCCGTCGCTGTAGCGACGACCTTCCATCATACGACCCGTTTGTTCATCAACGATTTTTACTTGACCTTCCATCACAACATACTCTTCGTTTTTCTCGAACAAAGTATATGCTTTAAGCAATTGACTCATCGAGTGCAAACGCTTAGACTTGGTAGAAAAATCTTGAACCAATTGTTCTTTGGCTTCGCTCCTTTCTTCTTCTGATATATTTTCATCTTCTTCGATGGCCATCATTTCGGTTGCGAGGTCAGGCATGATGAAGAAATTGCTATCGGATTGACCCTTTGAAAGGTATTCGCTACCTCGCTCCGTCAATTCTACATTTCTATTTTTTTCATCTATCGTAAAAAGAAGCGGTTCGTCGGCAATGTGCATATGCTTAGATTGCTCTTGCATATAAAAGTTTTCGGCTTTTTGCAAGCAAACTCTTACGCCGTCTTCACTCAAAAACTTAATCAAAGGACGATATTTGGGCAAAGCTCTATGTGTACGTAAAAGTGCGAGACCTGCTTCTCCTTCTTCGTGCCCTATAATTCCATCTTTGAAGAGTTTTTTGGCTTCTGCCAAATACTCTGTTGCTAATTTACGCTGTGCAGCAATTAGTTTTTCTACAAAAGGTTTTAAGGCTTCATACTCTTGTTCTTCGCTACCTTTTGGGACAGGGCCAGAAATAATTAAAGGTGTACGAGCATCGTCAATCAAGACAGAGTCCACCTCATCCACCATTGTAAAATGGTGTTTGCGTTGTACTTGTTCGTCTTTAGAACGTACCATATTATCACGCAAATAGTCGAAACCATACTCGTTATTTGTACCATAAGTAATGTCGCAATTGTAAGCTGCTCGGCGTTCTTCGGAGTGCGGACGATATTTATCTATACAATCTATAGTCAAAAATAGAAACTCAAAAATGGGTCCAATCCATTCGCAGTCACGACGAGCCAAGTAATCGTTGACCGTAATCACGTGTACTCCTTCTCCAGAAAGCCCATTGAGATAAGCAGGCAAGGTAGCAACAAGTGTTTTACCTTCACCCGTTTGCATCTCGGCAATTTTACCATCGTGCAATACCATACCACCAATGAGCTGTACATCGTAATGTATCATATTCCAGGTGATGTCTCCGCCCGCAGCCGTCCAAGAGTTTTGCCAAATAGCTTGGTTACCTTCTATAGATACAAAAGATTTTTTGGCAGCTATTTCTCGGTCATGGTCGGTTGCAGTGACAGCGATAGTTGTATTTTCGGTAAAACGACGAGCGGTTTCTTTGACTACAGCAAATGCTTCAGGAAGAATTTCTTTGAGAATGTCTTCGAGATGTTGATCTCGTTTTTTTCTCATTTCGTCGAGGTCGCTAAACATATCTTCTTTAGCTTGCATGTCGTCCTCGTTGAGGGCTTGGTCGTTGAGGTTTTTGATATCCTCGTCAACACCTGCAAGATGTTCTTTGATTCGTGCTCGGAAGTCTAGCGTTTTGTTGCGTAGCTCGTCATGGCTGAGACTACTGTAAGACTCAAAATTGCGGTTGATTTCTTCGACCGTTGGCATGTACAAAGCTGCATCTTTGTCGTATTTGGTGCCGAAGATTTTTTTTACGGTGTTCGTTATAAAATTAAACATGATGATATTTGTGTTCACGTGTTCACGTATCTACGTGTTCGTGTTCCTAAAAACTTGGATACATGAATACGTAGATACGTGAGCACAAAATTTATTTTTTTAGAGTTTACAAAGATACGATAAATCAAAACTCCTTTTTGATTTTGTTCTATTTTTGCGAAAATATTGAAATGTGCTGATGTGAATAAACTTATCAGAATTTGTACCAGTTGATAATTTGGAGTTTTATGTGCCAAATTGTCAGGTTGTTTGTAAATTAAACTGTAAAAATTACCGCTTTGTTATGAAAGGATTAAATTTTTTGACCAAATTTGTCGGCTTTGTTTTGAGCGTACTCTTGTTGGCGACATGCCAACAAGATGACCGTAAAGATATTGAGGATTATTATTTTCCAATTGATGAATTACGTGAAGGAAAAGTATATGAATATCGCCCCATTGATCAAGATTCTATTGGAAGCGATTATTGGTATTATTCCAAATTACGAAAAGATGGTAAGACTTATTTTATTGGTAATTACTATGACGCTGCAATGAATGTGCGGCAATTTTTTCGAGAGGAAAAAATTGCTGATGGGATGCTTTTGGAGGAGATGTTTTTATATGCATCTGATTCTTTAGGTAAATCCATTCAAATCCCTGTGGAAATACAAGCTGCCAATTCTTATCCATTTAAGGTGAGCGAGCCTAGCGGAATTTTCTTATTTAAAGTAAAATGGGATGATCCGAATGACCCCGAATCGCATACGACTTTGATACGCAATAGACGTTATGTTGGCGATACAACTTATGTTTATCAAGGCAAAACTTATGATTGTATCAAAATGGAATTGCGTGAATTGGTTGAAAACTACGTTGCAGGCGAAGGTTATGCTGAACCCGAATATTCGGGTTTGGAGTTGTATGCCGAAGGTTTGGGTTTGGTTTATTATCGTCGTAATATTTCTAACAATTTTGTACTTGAATATGAGTTGGTTGATACATATAGTATGGAGAAATTAGAGGAAAGTTTGAAATAGCAAGATGAAGTCTTGCACATACTTTTTGTTGAAGAAAGAGTTTTCGACAAGCGTTCTAAAAATTCGCTTATTCAAAAGCCAATTGACTTTCGATTCTAGTTTTTAAAGCATTGACTTTTTTGGTAAGTCGAGCAAAAAACCACTTGCGTGTTTTTTCGGCATTTGTGCTGATAGGCTGCGACCTGCTCATCAGTTTTTGAAACCAACTATTGATAAAAACATTGACCCGTTCGTCGGTGCTTTTGAGAAAATTGGGGTTTCCAAAGGTAGCAAATACTCCATCCTGCACTTGTGATGAAAAAATAATGGTATGGTCGGTATAAAACATCTCATTGTGATAAAGGATAAAATTTGAAATTCCCTCGACTGGTTTTGCACCAATTTTAAATTTTTGCTCCTCTTTAGCCATTTGCTCCATGTGAAGCAAAAGTCCTGCTAACTTATCGCATAAAATCAAGGCTATTTTGTCGTTGGCAAACTTATCACTTGTTACATGATACTCAATTTGATTGATTGTAAAATCAATCAAATTGAGACTCCATAATTCAGTGCTTGGAATTTGGCAGTACAACTTGGCTACTTCTTCTACTTTCTCAAAAAGAGGATAAGGAATAATATCAAAATCAAATTTTTTGTCTTGTAAATATTCAAAATCCCATATCGTACGTCCCCAAGTATAGAGTTTGAAAGAGATAAGTTCTGGCACAAAAAAGAGATAAAAAATAGGCAAATCAGGAACGGCATATTTTAAATGAACATCTGGTAATCTAGAGAGTTGGCCTAGTTCTTCTACTAAAGAGTTGAGATAATCTTCGAGAGATTTTATAGTTCTTGTGAAAGGATTGTAAGAAAACGAGACCTTATCGGATGCTTGGCACAAAAATTTATCGAGCGATATATTGTATTTTTGTGCTAGGAGTTTTAGTTCCTCTGGAGCTAAAATAGAATCGCCTCGGTAGCGACGATAAACGGCATCTTTACCAACCGAAAGGAGTTTGGCCAAATCTTCGATTGCATCTGCTTTTTTGGTGTAGTTTTTTTCAATTTCTTCAAAAATCCATGTTTGGAATAACTTGCTCATGCCTTTTTATTTAATCTCATATTTTGGGTTTAGTCAAAATCTAGTTGACTTTCTATTCTGCTTCTGAGTGCGTTTACTTTTCTGGTCAAGCGCGAGAAAAACCACATCCGTGTTTTTTCGGCGTGGGTGCTGATGGGTTGAGATTTTCCTAATAATTTCTCAAACCATTCGGTGATATGTGTATTCATACGTGCATCAGAGCTCTTTATGAAGTCGGGATTGCCAAAAGTGCCAAAAATAGCATTGCCTAGTTCGGACGAAAAAATAATAGTGTGGTCGGTATATAACATCTCGTTGTGATAAACATTCAAATTGGAAAAATCTTCTTTGGGTTTTGCGCCCACTCTAAATTTTTGTCCTGCTTTGGTCATTTGCTCTAGGTGTTGTAGCAATTCTAACAGTTTGTCGCATAAAGTCAAGGCGATTTTGTCATCGGCAAAGGTATCGCTACTCACATAATATTCAATTTGATTGAGGGTGAAATCTATCAAATTGAGGCTCCACAATTCGGTACTTGGTACGTTAATGTACATATTTTGTATAGCCTCTATTTTCTCAAAAAGAGGATAAGGAATTAAATCAAAATCAAATTTTTTGTCTTGTAAATATTCAAAATCCCATGCTGTGCGGCCCCAAGTATAAAGTTTGAATGCAATGAGTTCGGGTATAAAAAAGATATAAAAAACGGGCAGTTCGGGTACGGTGTATCGTATATGCAAGCCTGAAAGGCTTGCTACTTGTGTGAGTACTTCTTCGATGCCGTTGAGATAATCTTCAAAAGATTTGATAGAACGAGAAAAGGCATTGTAGGTAAAAAAAACGGTATCTGATTTTTTATAAATATAATGGTCGAGCGACAAACGATAACGCCGAGCTAGTATTTCTAGCTCCTCTGGAGCTAGAAATGTATCTCCCCTAAAACGTCGGTAAACAGCATCTTTGCCAATAGACAATAGTTCCCCTATATCTTCGATAGCCTCGGATTTTTTTGCATAGTTTTTTTCAACTTCCTCGAAAATCCATCGCTGAAACTGGTTGTTCATTTTGCTTGATTTTACCCGAAAGTAGTAAAATATCAGATGACCAACAAGAGACAGTCTTGTGATTATCAATATGAGCTAAAAAAATATATGTATTTGGTGAAATTTCATCCAAAGCACCTCTGATTTTGGATGAAATTTGTGTTATCAAAATTGATTTTACACACACAAAAAAAATTCAATTCAAAATGAAAAAGTCAATGTATCAAATAGGAATCATCGCAGTAATGTTTTTCTTTTCTTTGGGTCAAACATTAGCGCAAGATGCTACTGCTAAAAAATCAAAAATCAGTAATTCGTTTGAGTTATCATCGAATCCTATAGCACTTCTTTTTGAGGCTGTACCTATTAGTTTTCAAAAACCAATTTCAAAGGATTTTGAAATTGGAGCGGATTTATTCTTTTTACCCAAATACGATTACAAACTATTCTATGGCAAATGTGCCTATTACTTCAATCCTGAAATGGGAGCAGATAAATTTCATATTGGTTCATTTGCGGGTTTGTTAAATAATAGTGTTGGTATAGGATTTTTTGTTGGCTATAAAATTGTTTCCGAAAGAGGTGTCTTTTTAAATCTCGGAACAGGAATTGGGCGAGGATTTCGTACCGAGAACTCTCCTGAAAGCAGAAGTATTACCTTACCCTATGCACAGCTGCATGTAGGTTATCGCTTTGGCCAAAAAGAAATCAAATAATATTGTCGTGATTGGATTATTATCCATATTGATGTTAGTAGGCTGCTTGGTAAAGCTTTGTTTTACGAAGCACTAAGCAGCCTAATTTTTACAAATTGTATATCATGAAAAAATTATCTTTTTGGGCTAAAAACAATCGCAAAAAAGCGATTATAATAATAGTCTTTTCGCACTTCTTTCTTGCAGGTATAGCTATTGTAGGTGGATTGTGGGCTTTTGCAAATGATTATTTTATTTCGCATAAAATGATGATGTTTTTGACCATCGTTTTTGGTCTGAGTATCTTTTTTTATCCTATAAAAGGACAGCAAAGAGGCTGGCTAAAGTACTCTTATCTGCGGCAAAAATCTATGGATTTTTGTATGACATTTTCTTATCTGTTGCTGATTTTAAGTTTTACCAATCAAAAAGCTTTTGAGTTAGTAGAAAATCTAAACTATATGACTGCTTCGGCACAATTTATTGTACATAAAGTCAAACCAAATCATAGCGCCAACAAAAAAACACTTCGCCAACAGTTGAAAAAAGCTCGAAAAGTGCTGAAAGCAAAATTAAAAGTATTAAAAAAGACAGTCCAAACATCCAAAGACAATTCTGTTGAAAAGGGTGCGCTTACCCTCTTGATTATTTTAGCAGCTTGCTTGTTCTTGTACTTTATCGTAGTCTTTTCGTGTAATCTTATGTGCAATGGTCAGGCACAAGCTGCATTTACGGTGTTGATCGGAGGTAGCGCGCTTGTTATTGCACTGGCCGTTCTAGCTATCCGAAGACTTTTAATTTCTGAGAAAACGAGTGTTGAAACTCAATAAATAAATCTAAAAATCTATCCATTATGCAAATACAAATCATCAAAAAAATCAAGGAAAGCATTGTTTTGACTAAGGACTCTATCCAAAAATTACAGGAAAGAGGCAAGGTGTCTTGTAAATAGTACTTTTAAGAAAATACTAAATCTATTTGTTCGGGCAAGTTGGAAACTTGCAGTATATTTTTTGCCGAAGAAGGATTCTTCGACAAGCGTGCTTTTGGAAGTAGTTTAGAAGCTGTTTGTTTGGAGGTAACTTATAAGTAAGCTGACGCCATGCTGCTACCGCAGCATGGCGTGAACCCTAAATTTATCGTCGGACGGCTACGGTCATTTTTTTATCATAATTGCCCATAATCAAAGGCGTTTGTAGCATACCAGTATAATCTTTCACATTAGTTTCTACATAGTTAAACAATTCTTGGACAGTCACAATCTTATCGTAGTCAACATCGGCTTCTCCTTTGAGTCCTCGGATAAGAAAATGACTAAATACGCCTTGTCGTAGTCCACTCGACTCTAGGGAAGTTTCCTCTGATTTGGATGACATAATCAAGGCCGAACCTGCTTTGGCTTGCGCTAGAGATTTGTAATAATTGGCTAAAGTGTTGCTTACGCTCCCCGAACGTGCCGCCAATAAACTCCCTGAGTGGCAAGCATCGGCGATACAAAGTTTGTATTTGGCATTGCTTTTTTCAAAGATGGTATTGATTTCTTCATGATAAACTTTATTCTTAAATCCATCAAAATCAATAGGCAAAAAAGAGCCTTTGAGGCCATGTCCCGAAAAGTATAACATCACCAAATCATTGTCGCCAGCCTTAGAAAAAAGCTCGTCCATGATGTCAAGGATATTGCCTTTGGTAGCATCTTCATCTACCAAAATTCGGATATGGTCATCGCTCAAAGCACCACCTTCGGGGCTTTTTAGGAAGGCATACATTCGATAAGCATCGTCATCGGTATAGCGCAAAACGGGCATATGATTGTAAGAAGCCACCCCAACTATGAGTGCCCAAACTTTGAGATCGTCGCTTTGGCTATTGGTTGGAGTTGGAGCTTGGGGGGGGTGAATTTCTTTCTTTTCGGTAGCTACAAGAGGCTGTTTGGTAGTCTTTCCTTTATAGATACCATTGGCCCATTGACCTTCGACTTCAGTATTGTTGGTTTGAAAAAGTGTCCCCAAACCAGAAAATTTTCCATCGGCCCATTGACCTTTGTAGCGTGCGCCATTAGCATAGTAACAGATGCCTTCGCCATGTGGCTTGCTGTTGATAAAATGGCCAATATATTTGGCAGAGCCATTTTTGTAAATAAATGTTCCTTGACCATTTTGACAATCGCCCTTGATACAACCGAGTCGTCCTTTTTCGATGAGACTGTTGCCCATATATTCGCCTTCTTTCCAATCGCCAACTGTTTTTTCGCCATTTGTTTTGTACAAAGTACCTCTACCATGCACATAATTGTTTTGAAAAGCACCAATGTACTTGTCGCCATTGACAAAATACCAAGTTCCCCATCCTTCGAGGCGGCCATTTATAAATTGGCCTTGGTATTTGCTGCCGTCTGCATAAGCAAATGTTCCTTTACCATTTTGACAATCGCCTTTTATACAGCCTGCCTGTATATCTGTACCATCATTGGTAGCCTCGCCTTTGCTTACAAGCATTTCTTCGATAAAATTGCCGTTGGCATCAATAGGTTTTCCTTTTTTCCAAGTTCCAGTCCATTGCACACCGTCTTTGTAGGTTTTTGTGCCTTGTCCTTCGGGATAGCGGTAGTTCCATTGGCCTTGGTATTTGCTGCCATCGGTGTAGTGGCAAATGCCTTCTCCATGAATCTCGCCATTTTGAAATTCGCCGATATATTTAGCACCACTTGGGTAAATATAAATACCTTTGCCGTTGTCACAATCGCCCGAAACACATTGTGCTTGTACAGTATAGCAAGTGATAAAAAGGAATAAAAATTGAAGGTAGTAGCCTGTTTTAATCATCGGAATTGGTTTTGAAACACATTATCATAAAATAATATACGAAGAACGATTAAAATGGTTTTTTATTTCTTTTATTGATTCTCGAAACTTTTGGGTACAATTTTAGATTTTATTTAACAAATAAATGGTTTGTGAAAACGTTTTATGTTTGAAGAATAAAGTGATTTTGAGTTTTGAATACTTTCAATGAACAACCTAAAGGTTGTGCTACTATAAAAACTAAACCAACATGAGGAAATATCTTTTTTTAATAATTATAGGATTTTTGAGTTTTAACAATATTGGTTTTGCTCAAGATGATTTTGAGACGATTGAGTTGAATGGCGAGATTGTTCAAATCTTTGTGACGGAAGAAAATGATACTTTATTAATCGCTGATTTGGATGATGTGTCGGTTTCTTCTTTGAAAAACTTTGAAGACCAAGCTGAATACCGACGGTATTTGAAATACCGTCGCTACGCTAATGTGGTTTACCCGTATGCTGTAGAAGCGATTAAAATTTTTAAAGAAACAGAATATGTAACCAATAATATGAAAAAAAGCAAGCGCAAAAAACATTATAAACGTTTGCAAAAAGAGTTGAAAGAAGAGTTTGAAGACCCACTCAAAAAATTAACCAAAACGCAAGGGAAAATTTTGGTCAAGATGATTGAAAAAGAACTCAATACGCCTTTTTATGATTTGCTGAAAGGACTACGAGGTAGATTTACGGCCAGTTATTGGAGTTCGCTCGGACGTATGTATGGCTACCGACTCAAAGAGGGCTATATTGAAGGGCAAGACCCTGTAATGGATGCGGTTTTACACGATTTTGATGTTTCTTACGACTAATAGTTATATACTTTGAGGCGATTTCTTCCTGCTTTGGCTTTTTGATGAAGACTACTTCTGTATTCGTCAGGTGTTAGGGATAAACAAATTTTGTAGTATTCGTCGGCTTTGGAGTAAAGGAGTAGCTTTTCGTAGATATTTCCCATCTGCAAAGCAGCATTACAGGCATAGAAAAAACGCTCGTTTTTTCCTTCTTCTATCGTGTAATTATAATAGTCTAGTGCTTCTTCGTATTTCCTGAGTTTGTGCGAAATCCGACCTAAACGATAGGTATATTCCAACTGATAGCGGTTGTTGCTAAAGTTATTTTTTGATGTTTCTTTTAAAAAGGTATAAGCCTTGTGATAATATCCTCCATCAAAAAGGAGACGTGCTTTGAGCAAAATTTTATTAGGAATCGTTCCTTTATTAGCTTCTTGCAAGGCTGTTTTGTCGCCATCAATAATGGCGACACCACGTGTTTGGCAGTGCCGCATATTATCATGGTATGTTGCCAAATTTCCCTTCAATAAATAAAACCAAGCCAGTTTTTGATGTGCTTCTTTAATGTAATTTTGCCCTTTGTAATAGTTGATATAATTTTCGATATAATAATTAGCATCTAAATCAAGACGGTACAATTTGGCCAAGCCCAACATATAGTCAAGGTAATAAAAATCGTGAAATACACTTCCTTGCGGACGATTTTCTAAAATATGAATGGCGGTATCGTTGCGGCCTGTTCGCATAGCAACATTGGCTAAGGTAAAGCAAGCCAAGGGATTTTTAGTCGGCTGCAAATGTGCTTTTTGCACAATTTGCCAGGCTTGGTCTTCTTGATTTTTTAGGTGCAACAACAACCAGGCATACATCACAATGGTTTCTTGTTCAAACAAAAAATCATTGTTTTTCGCATAAGTCAATACATCTTCTATTTCGGCACGACCTTGCTCAATAGAACCACTCATACCACCCAAAATTTTCACTCCCCATTGATAATTATCGGGGATAGTGCCAATGAGAGCATGCAAAATGCCTAGACTTTTTTGGTTGGCTATAAAATTAGGAAATTTCTTTTGGTTCTCTTTGAGTTGTTTATAAGCCTTGCTCACCTCGTTAAAAGCGACAACATACTCCTCAAATTTGAGTCGTGCCAAAGCCCACTGCAATCGCATTTCTGCTTGGATGTATAAATAATAAGGTGAATCTTTAGAACCTTCCTGTATTTTTTTGAGGCGATAAGATTTGTTTTTTTCTAATCGTTTAAACTCCTCTTCTTCTTCATTTATAAATATCGTGAAAAAGTCAATATAGTTTTCAATGTGATATACAACTCTGTTGTCAGGCTCATTGGTTTTTATCCAATCCAAAATATGTCGAGCCTCTTCAAAGCGGAGAGAAAGCGCTTTTTGGTAGGCTTGTTTTGCTTCGGGCGTATATTCAAAATAAGGCGTAGCTTTTACAAATAAAGCTATGCTGATAAATATACCTACTAAAAAAAACTTAATTGTTGGATTTATGGACATTGCCTAAGGTTTGGTACCAAAGTAGAAACGAGTGGTTTGGCAAAACGTTGTCAATAGATAGAATAAAAATAGTGACTAATAAAAATTATCAGTCACTATTTGAGTGAGCTACAAATAGCTCAACTTATCGTTTCTTTTGTTGTTTAGCAGCAATGCTTAGTGTTGCATGCGGCACAGCACGCAATCGTTCTTTAGAAATCAGTTTTCCTGATTGACGACATACGCCATACACTTTGTTTTTGATACGAATCAAAGCATTTTCAAGGTGTTGAATATGCTTGCGCTGTCGAGCAGCCATTGACGTAAGTCGTTCATTTTCAGCAGTATTGATACCATCGTCTAAGCCTTTGATTTTAGTATCGCTTTGTCCGACTTCAGCCAACTGAACCAAATAAAAATCCAATTGCTCACGCGCTTTATCTAATTTACCCTCAATTAAACTTTTAAATTCTGCCAGCTCGTCATCGCTATAACGTGTTTTTTCCTCATTATTAGCCATAAGCTAGATGTTTAATATGTTTAGAATTTGTATAAACCTGAATAAGGTTTTACAATTTGGCTACAAAATTAACCCTTTATTTAACAAAAAAGCAAAAAAAATAAAGGCTTGATTTAATATTTGTATAAATAACCGTACCAAAAGGGTAGCTCTAAACGACAAAAGGACAGCCAATTGGCTGTCCTTTTGAGGATAAGAATAAAAATTTTCCCGAAAGGATTAATTTTCTTTTACACCTTGTACCAAAAGAGAGACTTCATTGTTTAAGACTTCCAAGAAGCCTTTTTCGATAGAAAAAGTCACTTTTTCGCCACCAGTTTTCAATAAACGGACTGGCCCTTCAACTAATGCCGATACAATAGGTGCGTGATTGCGGAGTATTTCAAACTGCCCATTGACACCAGGTACTTTGACAGAAGTAATCTCGCCTTGAAATATCTCTTTATCTGGACTTAAAACAGTTATATTCATTATTCGTAATTTGTGCTCACGTGTTCACGCTTGCCTGCTGCAAGCAGGTATCTACGTACTCACGATGCAATTATTACGTGAACACGTGAATACGTGAACACGTGAATACTTTTTGTTACGCTTCAGCCTCTGCTAATATTTTCTTCCCTTTCTCGATAGCTTCTTCGATAGAACCTACCAAGTTGAAAGCTGCTTCAGGATACTCATCTACTTCTCCATCCATAATCATGTTGAAGCCTTTGATGGTATCTTCGATTGATACGAGTACTCCTTCTAATCCTGTAAACTGCTCAGCTACGTGGAATGGTTGAGACAAGAAACGTTGTACACGACGCGCACGGTGTACAATTTGCTTATCTTCATCAGAAAGTTCCTCCATACCAAGAATGGCAATAATATCTTGCAACTCTTTATAGCGTTGTAAAATACCTTGTACTTTACGTGCTGTTTCGTAATGCTCTTCACCAATAATTGCAGGATCAAGAATACGAGAAGTAGAATCAAGAGGGTCAACCGCAGGATAGATACCGATAGAAGCTAACTTACGACTCAATACTGTAGTTGCATCCAAGTGAGCAAATGTTGTTGCAGGAGCAGGGTCAGTCAAATCATCCGCAGGTACATATACTGCCTGTACAGAAGTAATTGAACCTCGCTTAGTTGAAGTAATACGCTCTTGCATCAAACCCATTTCCGTTGCCAAAGTTGGTTGGTAACCTACCGCAGAAGGCATACGACCAAGTAGGGCTGATACCTCAGAACCCGCTTGTGTAAAACGGAAGATATTATCAACGAAGAACAAAATATCACGACCACCAGTTGGGTCATTTAAATCACCATCACGATAGTATTCAGCAATAGTCAAACCCGAAAGTGCCACACGTGCACGTGCACCAGGAGGCTCATTCATCTGACCAAAAACTAATGTTGCTTTTGAGTTTTCGAGTGCTTTGGAGTCCACTTTAGCCAAATCCCAGCCTCCTTCTTCCATAGAATGCTTAAAGGCCTCACCATAATCAATTACGTCAGATTCTAAGAACTCACGCAACAAATCATTTCCTTCACGTGTACGCTCTCCTACACCTGCAAATACAGAAATACCTTCGTAGGCTTTGGCAATATTATTTACCAACTCCATAATAAGTACAGTCTTTCCTACACCAGCACCACCAAACAATCCAATTTTTCCACCTTTAGAATAAGGCTCAATCAAATCAATTACTTTGATACCTGTGTAAAGAACCTCTTTTTCTGTAGAAAGGTCTTCGTAAGAAGGTGGTTTACGGTGAATGGGATAAGCATCGTCTCCTTTAGGAACTTCTCCAATTCCGTCAATTGCTTGGCCTACTACATTAAATAGGCGACCTTTAATTGCATTGCCAACAGGCATTGCAATGGCTTTGCCTGTGTCCATTACATCTGTACCTCTTGTCAGACCATCTGTAGAATCCATAGAAATAGCACGAACACTATCTTCACCTAAGTGCTGCTGTACTTCAAGTACCAAAGTATCACCATTTGGCTTTTTAATTTCTAATGCGTTGAGAATGTCTGGAAGAGTAGAATTTTCGCCTGCAAATGATACATCAATTACAGGGCCGATAATTTGTTTGATTTGACCGATATTTGCCATATTTTTTATAAGATATTATTAATTCAAATAAAGGATTAATTTTCTATGATTTTTGGTATTTATTACCTCGTTTATAGTAGGCTTCCAAAAATCGCTGCAAAGATATGTTTTTATAAGGATAAACCAAAGTAAATTAGAGCCTTAGTTAAGGCATTTGCAAGTAACTTCGCCCAAAAAGCATAAATTTTCTCTATTAGAATCCGTACCTTTGCCGCCGCTAAGTTTTAAAGGAATAAAAATATGGGATTAATTGAAGAAATTAATAAAAGACGAACTTTTGGCATTATCAGTCACCCTGATGCTGGAAAAACAACGCTAACCGAAAAGCTATTGCTTTTTGGTGGAGCGATTCAAGTAGCAGGTGCTGTCAAATCTAATAAAATCAAACGTTCGGCAACATCCGATTTTATGGAAATCGAAAAACAGAGAGGGATTTCTGTGGCGACTTCTGTAATGGGTTTTGAATATAAAGGACTCAAAGTAAATATTTTGGATACGCCTGGTCACCAAGATTTTGCGGAAGATACGTATCGAACCCTTACGGCTGTAGATAGTGTAATTGTAGTAATTGATGTGGCAAAAGGGGTGGAGACTCAAACGGAAAAACTGGTGAAGGTTTGTCGAATGCGAAAGACTCCCATTATTGTTTTTATAAATAAACTGGATAGAGAAGGAAAGGATGGTTTTGATTTGCTCGATGAGATTGAGGAGAAGTTGGGCTTAGTGGTGCGACCACTAAGCTGGCCTGTGGGCATGGGGCAGCGTTTTCAAGGAGTTTATAATTTATACGAAAAAAAATTAGTCCTTTTTAACCCACACGGAAAACAATCTACTGAAGAAGTTATCGAAATTACAGATTTAGATAGCGAAGAACTAGACAAACAAGTTGGCGAAGATGCTGCTAACGAATTGCGTGAAGAAGTCACCATGATAGAAGAAGTCTATCTGCCTTTTGAAAGAGAGGATTATTTAGAAGGAGAGTTGTCTCCTGTATTTTTTGGTAGTGCGATTAATAATTTTGGTGTAAAAGAGTTGCTCGATTGCTTCGTAGAAATTGCGCCTACGCCACTTCCACGAGTCACCGAAGAACGAGAAGTGCGCCCTGATGAAGATAAATTTTCGGGATTTGTATTTAAAATCCATGCTAATATGGACCCTAAACATCGAGACCGTATTGCCTTTATGCGTGTTTGTTCAGGGACTTTTGAGCGTAATACAAATTACCTCCATGTGCGCCAAAATAAGAAAATGAAATTTTCGAATCCAACCACTTTTATGGCATCTCGCAAAGAAGTCGTTGATGCAGCTTATCCTGGCGATGTAATTGGTTTGTACGACTCTGGAAATTTCAAAATTGGGGATTCGGTAACGTCTGGTGAACAACTGAATTTTAAAGGGATTCCTAGTTTTTCGCCTGAACAATTTCGTTATGTCAATAATGCTGACCCGATGAAATCCAAGCAATTGGCCAAAGGTTTGGCTCAACTCATGGACGAAGGGGTTGCTCAATTATTCATCAAAGAAATCAATGGTCGAAAAATTATTGGTACGGTTGGCGCACTACAATTTGAGGTCATTCAATATCGTCTTAAACACGAGTATGGAGCGTCTTGCCAGTATGAGCCTGTAAATTTGCACAAGGCTTGCTGGATAAGTGGGAGCGATGAAGCTATTAAAGGATTGGTTTCAAAACGCAAACGTGATATGGCAAAAGATAAGCATGGCAACTGGGTTTTTTTAGCGGAGTCATCTTGGACTTTGCAAATGGCACAAGAGAATCATCCTGAAGTAAGTTTTCACTTTAAGAGTGAGTTCTAATACTTTTCAAAATACCGACTAAAGTCGGTGCTTACTTATTCCGCAATTTCCGATAACGTTTGGGGCCATACCACAACCATAGCCCCGACCCTATCATAAATAGAACGCCAAAACCCAAAAGGTTCATCGAAACGAGTTTAAAAATATCGTTGACGATGGAGCCATCGTGAAGTGATTCTATCCAATCCGAATGTCGTTTAGCAACGGATTTGACCTGCCCGCTTGTACCATCCAATTGTACTTCCCAATTTCCTTTTTTGAATAAGATTTTTACAATTCCCTTGCTTGGGCGTACATCCATTCTATCAATTAGATTTCCTTTTTGCTCGGGTTGGTCTTGGTAAAACGCAGTTTCAGCAAGGTTTGCCAATTCAGACATGGACTTCCAAGTCGCTAAGTCTTTGGATTCGCCTTTTTGAGTTGGCGGTTGCAAGACATCTACATCTTTTTTTAAGGCCAATAATATTCCTGTGACCGCACTAATTAGCAAAAAAGTAGCTAAAGTAATTCCTAGTAATCGGTGCCACACGCGAGAACTCCGAAGGCTTTTTATGTAAGATTCTTTTTTGATGAATGATATATTTTTTGAAAACACAGAGATGGATAAAGTCTAAACTCTGCATTCAAAAATCTAAAATCAGATAGCTGGAAAAACTTTACCGCTAGATTGTCCAAAACCAATTCGTACACCATCTTTTTCGCAATAACCCGTCATCACAACGGTATCACCATCGTTGATAAATTTGCGTTGCGAACCGTCGGGCATATCCACTGGCTTCGTTCCTCGCCAAGTGATTTCGAGCATAGAGCCGTACGAGCCTGGTTCTTTTCCACTAATCGTTCCCGAAGCACAAACATCGCCCACATTAAAATTGCAGCCATTGATGGTATGATGCGCCAATTGTTGACACATATTCCAGTACATATATTTAAAATTAGAACGACAAACAACTTGGCTTTGTCCATTCTCAGGTACAATTTCTACTTGCAAATTGATGTCGTAATTTTTCTTTCCTTCATATTCTAAGTAAGGCAAAACCGCTGGCTCTTGCACAGGCCCTTGCACTCGAAATGGTTCGAGTGCTTCCATCGTTACAATCCAAGGAGAAATAGTTGAGGCAAAACTTTTACCTAAGAATGGGCCAAGCGGCACATATTCCCATTTTTGAATATCACGCGCCGACCAATCGTTGAATAACATCATACCGAAAATATATTCTTCCGCTTCGGCAGTTGAAATTGTTTGTCCTAGTTCCGAAGATTTTCCAACTATAAATCCCATTTCCAGTTCAAAATCTAATAATCGAGATGGCCCATAAACAGGTTCTTTGGAATCACCAGGTATTTGTTGTCCTTTCGGACGAATAACGGGTGTCCCAGAAACTACAATTGAGGATGCTCTGCCGTGGTATCCCACAGGCAGATGTCGCCAGTTGGGAAGTAGAGCGTTTTCGGGATCACGAAAGAGTTTTCCAATATTGGTTGCATGTTCGATACTTGAATAAAAATCAGTATAGTCACCAATTTTTATAGGCAATAACATTTCTGCCTCGGACATCGGAACGAGGAAGAAATCCTTTAGCTCACTTGCATCCCAATTGTCCAAATCTGTGTCTAAAATATCTACTAGACGCTGACGAACTGCAGCAGTTTTGGTTTTACCCAAAGCCATAAAGTCGTTCAAATATCGTTGTTCAAAAACAGCATTATCTATTTTTAAATCTTCAAAAAAACCATGTTCTGCCAAAACTACTAAATCAATAACATAGTCTCCAATTGCAGAAGCCAAACGAGGAGCTTGTCCTTCTTTTTGGAAAACTCCAAAAGGTAAATTTTGAATTGGAAAATCAGAACCTTCGGGTACATCGACCCATGATTTTAAAGTTGAATTCATAATATCGTATTTACGTATCTATGTGTTCACGTATTCACGTTAGTTGAGACGTGAACACGTAGATACGTGAACACGTGAACACCTTTGTTTATTTTTCTCTCTCTGTTACAAAAGTGACCAAGTCTTCGAGGGCAGTGCGTGCTTCCGAAACAGGAAAATCGTTGAGCAAATCAAAGGCTTCTTGTCGGTAGCGCAGCATAGCTTTTTTTGCATATTCGAGTCCGCCACTTTGTCGCACAAAATTAATAACTTCTGCTACTTTCTCCTTGTTTTCGTTGTGGCGTTTTACGATGTTAATGATTTTTCTTTTTTCGGATTTTGGAGCATTATCGAGAGCATAAATAAGTGGGAGGGTCATTTTTTTCTCTTTGATGTCAATACCAAGAGGCTTTCCGACATCGGCAGTTCCGAAATCAAAGAGGTCATCTTTGATTTGGAAGGCAACTCCAATTTTTTCGCCAAAAAGGCGCATTTTTTCAATGACTTCGTCATCGTCGGTGACGGAAGCTGCGCCAGAACTACAAGCAGCCGCAATGAGACTTGCTGTCTTTCGACGAATAATTTCAAAATAAACATCTTCTTGAATATCCAAACGGCGCGCCTTTTCGATTTGAAGGAGTTCGCCCACACTTATTTCGTTGACTGCATTGGAAGAAATTTGCAATAAGCGAAATTCTTGTCGCTGCAATGCCAAAGTCAAACTATGCGAAAACAAATAGTCGCCTACCAAAACGGCAATCTTATTTTTCCACAAAGCATTGACCGAAAAAAAGCCTCGTCGCTCAAATGAATCATCTACCACATCGTCGTGAACCAAGCTCGCCGTATGCACTAATTCTACAAAAGTTGCAGCCGTGTAAGTTGATTCATTGGTTGCTCCACATACTGCCGCACACAAAAACACAAACATAGGTCGTACCTGTTTGCCCTTTCGCTGAACAATGTAATAGGTGATTTTATCGAGTAATGGAACATGGCTTTTCATAGATTCTCGAAAGCGTTTCTCAAATTCTTTGAGCTCATGTTCTATTGGTCGTTTTATCGTATTTAACGATTTGACCATAAATTGTGGATTTGGCTTTTATTAATTAGTGGCACAAGATACAAATACGTATTGTTTAAAAAATGATTTCATCATTTTTAATACAGTTCAAAACAATAACAGCAGACTTAATTCCATTGTTTGTGATTGTGGCAAGATTAACTTACTGTTTGCGGAAGGGTAATTTTAATTTCTTCGATTCGACGTTTGGAAACGGCTTCTACCTTGAAGGCATAATCTTCGTACTCGGTACTTGTTCCTTTTTTTGGAATATGCCCAATAATTTCGAGTAATAAACCTGCCAAAGAATCGGCATCGCCCTTTGCAGCATCGAAGGTGTTGGTGTCAACACCAATCACACGGCAGACATCGTTTAGTAGCGTCTTTCCTTCAAAAACATAATTAAAATCATCAATTTTTCGATATTCTAATTCAATATCATCATCAAATTCGTCTTTGATTTCTCCAATGATTTCTTCCATAATATCCTCCAAAGTAACGATACCTGCACTACCGCCATATTCGTCCACAACGATTGCCATGTGCAATCGTTCTTGCTGAAATTCACGCAAGAGGTCGTCAATTTTTTTGGCTTCTGGCACATAAAAAATATTGGGGCGAATGAGTTCTTGCCACTCAAAATCATCTTTTTCTTGAAGGTGCGAGAGTAAATCTTTGATGTATAAAATTCCCGTTACACTATCAAAATCTTCGTCATAAACAGGAATACGAGAGTAGCCAGAATCTCTAATAACTTTGAGCAATTCTTTGTATGAAATCCTAAAATCTACAGCTACAACATCAACCCTTGAGCGCATAATTTGTTTGACTGCAACATCTCCAAACTTGACAATTCCTTTGAGAATATCGCTATCCTTTTTGGCGTGTTTTTGGTCTTTCACAGTGAGGTCAATCGCTTCGTCAATATCTTCTCGGCTTGCCGAACTGCCATTTTGGGTACGGCGTTCGAGGCGACGCTCAATGATTTTCGTTCCACTAACCATAAGGCTACTTAGTGGCGTAAAAAGACTCATCAAAATTGTAAGGGTGCGAGACATGAATTTGGCCAAACGGACATTATTCATCTTGGCATAAACCTTAGGAGTAACCTCGCCAAATAAAACCAATAGAAAAGTTACCATAACTACGGTAATGCCAACATGAATTATTGTTGAGAGGGTATCAACCGATAAAAATCCAAGTGGAATAATATTTAGAATACTTTGTGCTGTTTTCTGGCAGGCCTCTTCGGGAATAAGACTCTGTAGAATCAAATCCGAAACCAAGACAATTCCAATATTGATGAAATTATTACTAATCAGAATGGTTGCTAACAACCAACGAGGAAGTTTTTTGAGTGCCAAAATTCGATTGGCCGAAGATGAATCTTCTTCTTCTAACTCTTTGAGGTCATTAGGTGTTAATGAAAAATAAGCAATTTCGGAACCCGAAATCAATGCCGAACACAATAGCAAAAACAGAACAAATAGGACAGCTCCAATGAGTCCAAGGGTACTTATGGCTAAAAATGCTGAATTGAATAAATATAGATAAAGGTCAGGTTCGGATTCCAAGTATCGGTGAAGTAGTTAGAAGAATATTTTTAGTTTATCATAAATATAATCTACAAGGAATAAATATTACTCCTTGTAGATTACTTTATTTTCAAAACGCAGACCTGATTTGATTTGTTGCATTGTGTTAAAATGGTAAATCGTCGTCAGGCGCATCTGCGACAGTTTCTGTAGCAGGAGCTGTGTTATTATTAGCAGGAGCAGCATTATTATTATTGCCCGTATAAGCTGGAGGTGCATCACTTGCAGATGGCATAGACATTCCTGAACTTCCTCCTTCTTGACGATTGAGTATTCGGAACATTGCAGCTACAACTTCTGTGATATAGCGGTCACGACCTTCTTTATCTTGGTATTTGCGGTGGGTCAGTTTGCCCTCCAAATATACCATGCTGCCTTTTTTGAGCTGTGACTCGGCGCGTTCAGCCAAGCTACGCCAACAAACGACATCGTGCCACTCGGTGACTTTTTGCCATTCGCCACTTTTATCTTTGTAACTTTCGTTAGTTGCTACTGAAAATTTTGCTACTGCAATTCCGCTTTCTAAGCGTCGTACTTCGGGGTCGCGCCCCAAGTTGCCGATAAGGGTTACACGGTTTAACATGTTTGTTTCTTTTTTATAAATTAGACCCGAAAGATTTTCGGGCAGATTAGAATAAAAGTAATGAATTATCTTTTAAATACCTATCAATTACTTTAGGAAATGCAAAGGTAGTCAAGTTTTTTTGATTGGTTTGAATATATTTTTCATTTTTAATAGCTTGATCTATTGATATTTTCCAAAAACGTGCGACAATATATTGATGACTTAGTGTTTGTTTGAAGACAGCAGAAACACTATGCGTGATGATTTGGGTGTCCCCAAAAATTTGCTGCCAATCCGAAGTCTGATTTAGTTGAGCAAACTCAACTAAATGGCTCGTCTCTATCATTGGAAACTGAAATAAGTGTTGCCAAATATCTTTTTCTAATCGTTTTTCGACGTAAGTCAAATCTCCATTTTCCAAAACTAGATAATTAAAATATCGAGTCCGTTTTTTTAGCTTTTTTTCTTTTATTGGGAGTTCGTTGACAATGTTACTTTGGTAAGCAAGGCATTTTGTTGACATTGGGCAAGTCTTACAAAGCGGCACTTTGGGCATACATTGTATAGCCCCAAAATCCATAATGGCTTGATTGTATGTGGCTGCTTGTTTGGTTGCTAATAATTCTTGTGCTAATTGTGTAAACTGTTTTTTGCCTTGAGTAGAATCAATCGGAGTACGGATACCAAAAAAACGACTTAATACCCGATAAACATTCCCATCCACAACGGCGTGCGGCAAGTCGTAGGCGAAAGATGCAATTGCGGCGGCGGTATATGCTCCTACTCCTTTAAGCTCCAAAATCTCAGGGTAAGTAGAAGGAAAAACACCATCGTATTTTTCGGCAATTTGCTTGGCGGTAAAATGCAAATTACGAACACGAGAGTAGTAACCTAAGCCTTCCCACATTTTTAAAACTTCTTCTTCGGGAGCATGAGCAAGATCTGTAATGGTCGGATATTTTTCTTTGAATTTCAAGAAATAAGCCCTGCCTTGTTCAACACGGGTTTGCTGCAAGATGATTTCGGAAAGCCATATCAAGTAAGGATTTTTTTCGCCCTTCCAAGGCATGGGACGGTCAATTTTTTTTGACCATTTTAGGAGTGTTTTTGTAAAGAAAGTTTGCTCATTTTGCATGATGCAAAGATAGGTAAGTATTTGTATTTGCTCAAAAGAAAAAAGGCGTGCTGACTTGGGGAGTCTTCACGCCTTTGTGTATATGGTAGATTATCAAATACTAATTTTTACTCCTAATGTTTGTTCCATTGTAACGAACCTTTATCATAGCCTTTAAGTCTCTACGAGCAAAAAAGATTCTACTCTTAACAGTACCAAGAGGCAGCTTCATATGGTCGGCAATTTCTTGATACTTAAAACCATTGTAGTGCATCATAAATGGTATTCTGATTCCGTCTTCCAATCGCTCAATCATATTAGATAACTCAGTCATGATGATATTGGACTCAGCACCATTAGCCACAACATTTTTACCAGAGTTGATATAAAAATTATTATCAGTAGAATCCATAATGGTATTCTGCTTAACTTTTTTGCGATAGTTATTGATGAAAATATTTTTCATAATCGTAAAGAGCCAAGCCTTAAAATTAGTGCCAGGACGAAATTTATCTTTATTCGTAATTGCTCTATAAGCAGTCTCTTGAAACAAATCACGAGCATCTTCCACGTTTTTCGTCAATTTGTAAGCAAAAGAATTAAGCAAAACTGACATATTGTCAAATCGGTCGGTAAATTCTATAGTTGACATAAAAAATATTTTTTGTTTAACTAAATATGGTTTAATGGGTAAAATGTTTAATCAAAGTTAAACAAAAGTTGAACAAAAAACAAAATTATATGAGTTTTAAAAATTGTGTTTATGCTTTTTAGTTTGAATGTTGCGAGATAAAGTGTTGATTTTAAGTGTTTTGCGAAGTTTGTGAAAATTATTTTATTTTCAATATTTTTTGAAAGAAGAGAATAAAACACAGTTTTTACAGATTTTGTGGATGTTATACAGGCTTAAATTAATCTTATGACAGTATCATAGGATTAAGTGGTGATTTACAAAACACCTATGCTATGCTGTATTATTTCTGTGCTTTGGAGATAAGGAAGAATGCAACAACTAGGAAGATAATGTTTGGAATCCAAACACCTAGAACGGCAGGTAAATCTTGATTAGTAGAAAAGGTTTTAGAAAATTTTGAAAGAAAAATGAAGAGTGCGCCCAAAGCCATTCCTATAGCGAGGTGCAAGCCCATGCCGCCACGAACTTTGCGTGCAGCGACTGCCATACCAATTAGGGTAAGTATGATTGAGGCAATTGGCTCGGCGGTGCGTTTATGTATTTCTATTTCAAAAACTTTGGTGTTGCCTAGACCTCTTGCCCGTTCTAGATCTATAAATTCTTGCAGTTCGGGCGAAGTCATCATCTCTTTTTGGTTGAGGTAGCGCACAAAGTCTTCGGGATACATATTTATAGTGGTATCTAGTTTTTCGCCATGTTCAACTAGAATAGATTCTTTGAGACCATCAAAAGTTCGTATTTCGTATTTGTCGAGTTGCCAAAAGTTGGGAGGGCTCAACCATTTTGCTTTTTTTGCTTTAAGGAGTTTTACCAATTCATCATTTTTAAAATATTCTATTCGGAAATCAACTGCTTCAACATCTTTTTTGCGATAACGCCGAATAAATATTTTTTCATCGGGGCCAATAAACATATGAATGTCATTGGTTTTTGCTTTATCACTTTTTTTCCAAATATAAGTATGCTCAAAATCAAGGCGGGTTTTGTTGCCTTTTGGCACCAAAAAGTGATTGGCAAAAAGATGAAATCCTGCAATCAAAATACTTCCAACCAAATAAGGCCGCATCATTCGACCAAAACTCACGCCCGCATTGAGAACTGATATGATTTCGGAATCGTAGGCCATTCGAGACGTAAAAAAAATGACTGCAATCAATACATAAAGCGGGATTAATTGGGTAATAATATAAGGAATCCAATTGATGTAATAATCAACAATGATTTCGTAGAAAGTAACATCTTCTTCAAAAAACTCAGATATTTTATCGCTAATATCAATGACCACCGCAATCAAGGTAAAGATGAGTACGGTAAACAAAAAAGTCATCAAAAACTTTCGTAGGATATATTTATCTAAACTTTTGAGCATTTATAATCGTGTCTTTACTTTTCTGAGCATTTGGTCTTTCCAGCTTGCAAAATCACCTGCAATAATGTGTTTTCGGGCTTCGCCCACCAACCATAAATAAAAACTCAGATTGTGCAAGGTGGCAATTTGAGCACCCAACAACTCCTTGCTATGTATAAGGTGTCGCAAATACGCCTTAGTATAAAAACGACTGGTCGTACAGGTACTATTGCTATCAATCGGACTAAAATCATCTTTCCATTTGGCATTTTTCATATTCATAATGCCTTCGGAGGTATAAAGCAAACCATGACGTGCATTCCGAGAAGGAAGCACGCAGTCAAACATATCAACGCCGAGCGCAATACATTCCAAAATATTTTCGGGTGTACCGACTCCCATAAGATAACGTGGCTTGTTTTGGGGTAAAATGTTGCATACCAAGTCGGTCGTTTTATACATTTCTTCGGCAGGTTCACCTACAGAAAGTCCTCCAATGGCATTTGCCGCACGGTCAAAACTCGCAATGGCTTCTGCTGATTGCTTCCTCAAATCGCTATAAGTACTACCTTGTACGATTGGTACTAAGGTTTGTTTGTAATCATACAATCCTTCTGTATTATCAAAATGCTCACAACATCGTTTGAGCCAACGATGTGTCATGTGCATAGACTTTTTGGCATAATTGTACTCACAAGGATAAGGCGTGCATTCGTCAAAAGCCATGATAATGTCACCACCAATTTGTCGCTGAATATCAATTGCTCGTTCGGGCGAGAAAAAATGCCGAGAGCCATCAATGTGTGACTGAAAAGTCACGCCTTCTTCTTTGATTTTTCGACGACCACTCAAGGAGTAAACTTGATAACCACCACTATCGGTCAAAATAGGTTTGTTCCAACCATTAAATTTGTGTAAGCCTCCTGCTTCTTGCAAAATATCCGTTCCAGGGCGCAAATACAAATGATAAGTATTGCCCAAAATTATTTGGGCTTTCACCTCATTATGGAGTTCGTGTTGGTGTACGCCTTTGACCGTACCTGCCGTACCAACAGGCATAAAAATAGGCGTTTCGATACTGCCGTGATCGGTTTCAATACGTCCTGCGCGAGCCCTCGATTTGGGGTCTTGATGTTGTAAGTCAAATTTCATAAGGCTGCAAAAATAGACATTGTTCGATTAACCTAAGACTTATCTTTATAAGAAAACACTTTTTATAGAAACTTTAATGCTTTCGCATAGAAACCAAAAACAAATAACCAATCAACATAAATCCGCTAATGACCAAGGCAATGTCGATGGCATTGCCGTCCGCCGCAGGGTTGGAAACAGTTCTCGCCATCGCATAACCAAACTCTTTGGGTTGGGTAAAAACATCCCAAGAGTTCCAGCGTTGAAAGCGTCCAATAAAAATTCCAAAACCTGCCAAAGCAATACTCGTCGTACTAAACAACCAAGCCCAGTTTGCTTTAAAATGCTTTTCTAAAAACAATTGTACTTCATACAAAGACAATAATCCCAAAGCCAAACCCGTCCAAGCAAAGGAAAAAATCAACATCATATCGTACCAATGTGGTACGGGAAAGCGACTTTTTAAATGCAATAAATCGGTGATGATATAAGGCGCATTCGGAAAAAATAATAACCAAAGGCCAAGTAGAGTTACGGATAAAATTTTAGATTTTGTTTTTTCAAAAACGCCATCAATCGACAAGGCAATCCAGTAAGGAATCCAAGCCAAAAAGAGATTCCAAACCAAGAACAAAAAAGTAGGTGCTCCTCTATACGATTTCAAAACTGCAAAGGAATCAATTTGAGTCCAATCAAAAGGTAAATATTGCCATCGTCCGAAAAGTAATCCAAAAGAAAATAAAGTACTCAAAGTCAAAATGAAAAATTGGAGCGTACGACGAGAAGACTGTGAATTATTCATCTTTTGGGATTTAGTTTATTTGAAAAAAGCGGTAAACGAATCGTATTTGCTACCCAATTGTGCCAGCAAGCCAAGAGACTTGGCCGCTTGTTTTGTGCTTTTGCCAGACGGTATTTTGCCAAATAATAATGTGGCGCATAGCTTAAAAAAGAAGGAATTATTTTTAGAGAAATTTTTACCATAAAAGTCAATAAATTAAACCAAAATTTGCGGTGTGTTAGACCAAATTGTTGGCGCAGTTTCTTCGGCAAAAAGCCACTCGTAAATCCATTGACTAAAGGAGTAAAAGGAAAGTAGGCGGCAAATAAATCCTCTGAAATTGCACCTGCCGTTTCGCCTACTTCCAATAAATTACTCGATAAAATTCCTTTATAATAGATGTTAAATGCCAGCCAGTTTCGGGGATATAAGTCAATTGGAATTCCCATCAATTGAGCCGTGATTTTGGTTTCTTTGTAGTACAATTCCTTCTCTCGTGGAGCAAGTGGACGATAGATTTTTTCATAAGCATCAATCGTAGCTTTATTCATTGTCGCCAAAATCCAAAGGAGCAAATCGGGATCAGTAGCGCAATATGGGATGACCTGTTTTGAACCATTTTGATGTCGAGTGTAAACCCCTCGAATATGGCTATGAATCTGGTACAATCGCTTCGCAGATTGTACCGCCTCGCTCCGACTTCCAAACCAAATACGAGTCATCGAAAGAATCGTACGATGCGCTCGCCCGAGGAAATCGCTTTGGTATTGGCTATAAATTTTAACAGCTTCGGCAACCGCAGGATGTGCAATTTGCTGCAATAAAGCACTTACACCTGCCACAATTATTCCTGGTTCTCGATAGATTTTCCAGTGCATACTTTCAGAACCAAAGAAGCCTTCTGCTTCGGAAACTGCTTTTGGGATTTGGATGCCTTTTGTGCTTGCAGACTTGTTTTTCCTCTTGGCATAAGAACCATTGTTTTCGATAAATCCGATGAGATTATTTTTTGTCATGATTGAGTTGATTTGGGTTAAATAAAAAGAGGAGTTTCTTCAATTTTTTGCTTGAAAATAATTTGGCGGAGCGTTTCTGTCTTTTCGCCGAGTAAATAGCGAAAATCCCAATCTAGGAAATTATGTACTTGTTTTCCTTTCTTATAGTCTTGGTAAAACTCCTTGGCAAACTCTGGAAAAAATAGAGAACCTATCAAAATAGTTAGCAATGTAGGTAGCGAGCGTTTGCCCATTCCATATAGGAAAGCATACATTTTGGTCTCCTCGACAATAGAAGTTTTGTACCCCAAAATGACATGACAAATATCGTGTCTCTCATAATTATTGGTAATCGAAAAAGGTTCGTTTTCGTAAAAAGCTGCCCAATCTCTAGCCAAAGTCCCTTCTTGATATTGCATCAAGTCTGCTTCGGTCACTTGCCAGCCCGATTTCTTAGGTTTAAAGAAAAATTTATAAATAGGAACTGTATTTTCGACAGATTTGAACAAAATTCGTTCTCGGATTTCGACTGTTTTTTGGTAAAGTGCAGTTCCTTTAGTAAGTGTATAATTCAAACCATCAGCAGTGGCAGGCTTGACTAAATAATTGGATGTATTCATGCGATTTACGTTTTAAAAAGTACTTTGATTTTCAAAGTTAATGGATAAAAAAATATAGTTTTACTTTTCGTCTCTTTGTTTTAATAATGCTTCCAAAGCATCCAAATGTTCATTGAAGGCTTTGCGTCCAAGCGGTGTAGCAGCGTAAGTTGTTTGTGGTTTTCGACCAACAAATTCTTTTTTTACAGTGATGTATTCGTTCTTTTCTAAACCTTTGATATGACTGGCGAGTGTGCCGTCATGTAAACCCAAAGTTTCTTTTAGTGTTTTAAATTCTACCCATTCATTGACCATGAGAATAGACATGATGCCCAATCGTGTTCGATTGTCAAAGGTCTTATTCAAACTTGTAATGATGTGCTTCATTCAATCATGTATTCGCTGACTTTAGTCGGCTGAATCAAATAATACTTGGTTAAATCCTACCGACTAAAGTCGGTGGATACTTGTTTTACGATATTTATATGTCCCAAATGATGCTTTCCATGCCAAGCATAGGCAGCAATAGTTTCGTCTAAACGAAAAGTCGTTCCATGTTCGGGATGCAAAAATATTTTTTTGTAATCATTTGGACTCATATTTTTCAATAAAATTGTCCAACGTTGATGTAAAGCTTCTACTAATTTCAAAGAAATTTCAATTGGCGTTTCAAATGTATCGGGTAATTTTGCCCAACTCGCTTCGTCATAAGGCTTGATGTTGGGACTATCTTCTGTAAGTGCCAGTTTGAATCGAATATAAGCGTTCATGTGGCTATCTGCCACATGATGAACCACTTGTTGAGCAGTCCAGCCCCCGGAACGATACGGAATATCCAATTCCTGATTTGACAATTCGGCTACAGCCAAACGCATTTGATTGGGCAAATTTTCAATCTCACTTATCCAAGTATCAATTTCTTCTTGAGAAGGATTTTTAGGCGACTGAAATCGACCAACTGGAAATCTTAAATGTTCTATATCTTTAACTTCCATTCTAACTAATTTCTTTCATATTTAAAATACATAATTGTTCCATACAAAATATGCATTACCCCAAACCCAATTGCCCAAAATTCTAGTCCATGCCCGATATAGAAAGTAGCTAATAATCCTAAAACAACTTCACAAATTCCTAGATAATGAATATCTCGTAAGGTAAATTTGCTCGCATTTATCAAAGCCAAACCATAAAAAATCAAAGTGGCAGGAGCAATCCAACCCGAAGCACCATGATACATTAGTCCCAAGCAAAATATACCTCCTGTAACCAAGGGAAATAGAAGATTGTAAAGCAATCGACGAGATAAATTATCCCAGATTTTTTGTCCTTTTCGATTGGCTTGTCGAATAGTCAATACTACGCCAGATGAAACAGCACAAAGCAAAACGCCCGAAGCTACCAAGAAGAAAAAGGTCAGATAATCTAAACCCCATTTATAAGAATTAACCGCTTCGATATAGTAAATTCGGCGACTATCAAAAGGCATCGTATCGGTATAAATGTACACCAAAGTTGCTCCGATTAATGCAAAAATTCCTGCTGCCACACCCGACAATCCACTCAAAGATATGAATCTTGAAGATTGCTCCATCAAAGAACGAATCTCGCTTAAGGTTTCTAAATGTTCCTGTCTTCTGTCCATCATCGTTAGAGGATTTATTAAAAGTACTTTGTTTTTCAAAGTTAATTTAAAAAATGATAGAAAGCAAGGAAATGGAGAAAGTTTTTTTAAAAGAGAATTACATTGTTTTGAAAACTACGATGAGCGATAGAGGATATTCGCTACGTTCGTTCTACTTCCAAAAACTGCATTTCATACAATTCTCGGTAGTGACCATTTTCGATTTGGAGGAGTTCGTGGTGCGGACCAA
>JAHDEQ010000196.1 GCA_020628755.1 Saprospiraceae bacterium | reverse complement strand
CGTTTTCTGCCTCGTCTGATGAAAAAATACTGTCTCAATTCTTGCTATTTATTTTCTGAGTATTGCCTAAGGGCTGCTTTAGCTGCCATCCTAGAGTTTTATAAGAATTTCCAAAATAAGAACTTTTTAAGATAAGAATAAGTTCCAAGAATTAAGATAAACTATATAAGGATTTGTATTTTTAAGGTAAACTATAATTGCTATGAAATTTTCGTTTTGGGTAACTTATCTAAAAGTAGTTAGTATCTTCTTTTCTTTGATGGGCGTTTTTTGGGCAGTTTCAGGTTCATTTGACCCTTTGGGCTTGTGGGATACACAATTTGCTCAGGCCTTTTGGGGACAGAAAACGCTCCCCGAAGATGTTTTACGTGCTAAGGAATTTATTCTTGGCCCATTTGGTGCGACGAGCGCAGCATATTTTGTTCTCCAATATTTTATTACAAAATATGCTTACGCTAAAAAAGAACTTTGGGCCTATAATTCCATTCTGATTGGTTTTTTCTTTTGGTTCTTTTTAGATTCAATTATTACATTTTATCACAAAGCCTATTTCAATTTTTTCTTAGCGAATGTTCCAAGTTTGCTTGCGATGCTACCAATAATTTTTACAAGAAAATACTTTATGAATAATGCTAACGCCTAGCAATTTGCACCGTATCGAGCTGTGCTCGGTACTTGACAAATTCGATGAGTTTTCTTTCCTCTTTTTTGTGCAAACGATTGTCTTTCCAATCCAAAAAAAGCATGGGCATATTGCTAAAGGTTTGACTCGTATCAGGCACATAAAAACGTACTTCTCGCAATGCAGGATACAAGATTTTTGACTCTTTAGGAATGACCAATTCCAATTTTCGCTTATCTTTTAAACCTGTGATTTCCTTTTTCAAATCGGCAATCAACGTATCTTTTTTGGTCGATTTTATCTTTTCCGCATAGAGCATACTGTTGACTTTTTCTTCGATACTGGCATTCACATCATTTTGGTCGAGATAGTCGGGCGTACGAATATTGAGATTAGAATTAGGCACAATTGCACGGAGTTGACTGAGATAATCCAGCTTCGTAGAATCGCTAATTTCCTCAAAAATATTGACGGTTACTTCAAAGGTATCTCTATTGATTTGTTTTTCGATTTTATGACCTGTCGCACCTGCAAAAGAAGTTTCGACATACCTCAAAATAGATTTTTCATCTCGATTGTCATTGAGTAAGCTGGTTAAAATATAGACACTTGGAATAATCAAAACCAAACCCACAATCAAAACGAAGATTTGATTGCGACGCTTTTCTCTAGAAGTTGCGTGTTCTTTGTACGGAAAACGCAGCATTCGGATAATCATATAGGTCGCTAAAGCTACAAAAGTAGCATTCAGGAAAAATAGATAAAACGAATTGGAGGCAATTAGTAAATAATTTTGGTCATGATACTCAAAACCGTGTTTGAGCATATTGGCAATTCCAAAGCCCGAAACACACAGGGGCGGCATCAAGGCGGTAGCGATAGCTACACCTGGAATAGCGTTGGAAATATCTTTTCGTGTACCCGAAATAATACCTGCCAAACCCCCAAAAAAAGCAACCAAAACGTCTAGGAGTGTTGGCTTGGTACGAGCTAAAATCTCAGGAGTAGCTTCTCCAAAAGGTGTAATAAAAAAGTAAAAGGTACTGGTTACGAGAGCAATTCCAATAGCTATCAGAAAGTGCCGAAAGGAAATCCAAAGGGTTTCTCGGTCATTAATTCCTACGGCCAAACCTACACCCAAAATTGGCGACATCAAGGGCGAAATTAACATGGCACCAATGATTACGGCAGGCGAATTGAGGTCTAGTCCAAGCGAAGCAATCATGATAGAACACATCAATGTCCAAGCATTTGCGCCTTGCATGCGCTTGTTTTCTTTGATGCGTTTGACTGTTCCATAGCGGTCAAGTCCTTCTCGCAGGTCAATGAGTTCGCTAAAAAAATCCTTTATACCTGACCATAAATCGCCCGCACCACGTTTGATTTGTTCGGTTGATTTGTTGTCGGATGAATTAGAATTGAGTTTGTTTTTTTCTTCCATGTATCAGAAAATGCTTTTGTTCTGTTGTTGGGACAAGTTTGTGCTACTAATTATACATCAAAGCATAAGCGTTGAGTGTGGTGGCGACAAGCAGCCACACAAAATATGGGAGTACTAAAAAGGCCAATCCCTTCATTTGTTTGCGAAAGCCAAAAAAGAAATAACCCACCAAAATTGTAAGTGCAATGATATTAATCAAGGCAATTCCCATTTGTTTAAAAGAGAAAAACATCGGATTCCAAGAGACATTGAGTACAAATTGTATCGCAAATAATGTCCATACACCTGAAACTTGCTCTTTCTTGACCAAGTTTGCCATAAAAATCGAGAAACATATCATTATAGTCGTCCAAGCCACACCAAAAAACCAACCAGGAGGAGTCCAGGGTGCTTTATTGAGGTTTTGATACCATTCGCTCATAGGACCAGGTTCTTGAAGCCAAGCACCTAAAGCCAATGCACCAAAATTGATGATAAGAAATAAAATTAAGAGTTGCCAAAAAGGACGTTGATTAAGCATAAATAGAGGGTTTTGAAAACAATTTTTTTTACTGTTTTATATGAAAAAGGGTTCGCCAATATCCAAAGCCAATAAACTTTCTGTTTTATTGGCTTGCTCAAATAATTCATGAATCATACGATATGGCTCGCTGGCTGGCTCCCACGATAAGTCATACGTTCCATAATGCATCGGAATCATTTGTTTAGCTCCCAGTTGCAAAAAGGCTTCATAAGCCTGCTGCGGACTGGTATGTACTGCTTGCATCATTTCGGCGGGTTTATAGGCTCCAATTCCGAGCATACAAACATCAATATCGGGAAACAATTTTCCAATTTCTTCAAAATGATTGCCCACAGAACTGTCTCCACCAAAATAAATGGTTTTGTCATTTGCACGAATTAAAAAACTACCCCACAATACTCGATTAAAATCCGTTAAGCCACGCCGACTCCAATGTCGGGCAGGCAAATAGATGACTTCTACCCCTTCTGTTTTATAAATTTGATACCAAGCCGCTTCTTGAATTGGTGTTTGCCCAACCCAATTTTTGATGGTATTGGACATTTTGAGACAAGTCAAAATGCTAGGATTGGCATGCTTTAAGACTTGTTTGATACTTTTTTTGTCACAATGATCTCTATGGTCATGCGAAATGAGCAAATAATCAAGATTTGCAAACTGTTCTACTCCAAATGGAATGCCTACCCGTCGTTGTATCAAGGCCAAATTGTAAAACGCAGGGTCGGTCAATAGCCGTTTGCCATTGACTTGAATCAAAAAACTTGCATGACCCAACCAAACGATAAAATCCTTCGGACTATCCAGAAACGAAGTGTCAGTTTGCACTTTGGGTCGCCACTTGTCCTGCCTTTTTTCTCGACCTTGCGGGTTTCGGGTCAACATATAGTTTGCTATATGTTTCCACTGCGGTTTGAAGGGATTTTCTAAATATTGAAATTCCGTACCATCAAATGGATTGCCTTTCCAGTCGGGCAGCATACATTCTAAGTCATCATTTAACAAATGTTCCATCATTATGCAAACATATAAAAATGAAATCTGTTTTTAATTTGTCTTGCTGTTCTTTTCATTTGAATCATAAAATTCAACAAAGAAATATTATTTTTACATCAAATTTTAAAATTAAAAAACGTAACCATGAAAAAAATCCTATTTACTCTATGTTTAATGGTAAGTGCGAGCTTTATGTTCGCTCAAATACAAACACCTGCGGCCAGCCCTTTTTGCAAAATTGAGCAAGAAGTTGGTTTGACAGATGTTACGATTGAATATTCTCGTCCAAGTGTAAAGGAACGTACTGTTTTTGCAGCAGACGGCCTCGTACCTTATGGTCAATTGTGGCGTACAGGCGCAAACGCTGTTACTAAATTTACATTTAGTGATGATGTAAAGTTGGGTGGCCAAAAAGTAGCGGCAGGTTCTTATGCTGTACTTTGTACACCAAAAGCCTCTGGCGATTGGACATTCAATTTATATACTTATGATGAACGTTCTTGGTCTTCTTATAAAGAAAAATCACCTTCAGTGGTTGTTAGTGCTAAGGCACAGCAAATTCCTATTGGTATAGAGAGTATGTTGTTTTTTGTAGAGAACTTACGTGATGAGTCTGCCTCAATCGAATTGCTTTGGAGCAATATGAATGTTTCTATTCCTTTAGAAGTTTCGGCTGACGAACAAGTGATGGAGAGCATCGAAAAAGCGATTGCTGGTACAAGCAAAGGCGATTACTATACGGCTGCTTCTTACTACTACAAAACAGGTCGTGATTTGAATCAAGCTCTTACTTGGATTCAGTTGGCTACGGCTGGCGACAGTCCAAAGTTTTGGCAAGTACGTCGCGAGTCTCAAATATTAGGCAAATTGGGTCGCTATAAAGAGGCTATTGCTGCTGCCGAAAAATCTATGATGCTTGCCGAAAAAGCAGGTAATATGGAATACGTCAAATTCAACAAAGAAGCCATCACCGAATGGACTGCTAAGAAGTAGTAAGTAAACGTACTCACGTGTTCATGTATCCATGTGTTCACGTTAAGTTTTTAATATAATAGTCAGGTATTTACGTGTTTCATGCTCTAACCAGAACATGAACACGTGAATACTTACATACGTGAACACGTTAAAAATGAATCTCACCTCAGCCAGGGAATCACTCAAAAAATACTATGGGTATGATACATTTCGTCCGATGCAGGAAGAAATAATTCAGACCATTTATGACCAAAAAGATGCTTTGGTACTGATGCCAACGGGTGGTGGAAAATCAGTTTGTTATCAGATACCAGCCGTGACAATGGAGGGAACTTGTGTGGTGATTTCGCCGCTTATTTCGCTTATGAAAGATCAAGTGGAAAGTTTGCGAGCCAATGGTATCAATGCGGCTTTTCTCAATAGTTCAATTTCGGGCGCAGAGCAACGAGCAGTCGAAGACGATTTTTTCAATAATAATATTGATTTGTTGTATGTCTCGCCCGAAAAAATGGTGTCTTCTTCTTTTTTTCCATTATTGCAACGCACTAAGATTAATTTGTTTGCGATAGACGAGGCACATTGTATTTCTTCGTGGGGACACGACTTTCGTCCAGAATATACCAAATTACAATTTTTAAAAAATCAGTTTCCGAATATTCCCATCGTCTGCTTGACGGCTACCGCCGACAAGCTCACCCGTAAGGATATTATCAGCCAAATGAATTTACAGGAGCCTTCGGTTTTTCTAGCTTCATTTGACCGACCCAATATTAGTTTGGATGTTCGGCCTGGACAAAAACGCATTGAGCAGATTATAGATTTCATAAAAAAACGTCCACAATCTCCTGGTATCGTTTATTGTTTGAGCCGTAAAAATACCGAAGATGTAGCATCTAAGCTCCAAGCCAAAGGTATAAAGGCGATGTGCTATCATGCCAAAATGCCAGCGATTGCTCGTTCCGACGTTCAAGAAGATTTTATCAATGATAATATTTCGGTCGTTTGTGCAACGGTTGCTTTCGGAATGGGAATCGACAAGTCCAATGTGCGTTGGGTGATTCATTATAACCTCCCTAAAAATGTAGAGAGTTATTACCAAGAAATTGGTCGGGCTGGACGTGATGGCGCAAAGGCAGAGGCTTTGCTCTTTTACAGCTTTCGAGATGTACAGGTTTTAAGAAGTATTCTCACCGAAAATGGAGGTGATTTGATGGATGTCAAGTTGGCCAAACTGGACAGGATGTTGCAGTTTGCGGATTCGCTCAATTGCCGTCGAAAAATATTATTGAATTATTTTAATGAAAATTTAGACCAAGATTGTGGCAATTGTGATGTTTGTAAAAATCCACCCAATTATGTTGATGGCACAGTGATTGCCCAAAAGGCACTTTCGGCGGTTGTCCGCCTCAAGGAACGCGTTGGAATACGTATGCTAATTGATGTATTGCGAGGATCGGGACGAAAAGAGATTTTCCAAAATGGTTTTCATAATATCAAAACCTACGGGGCTGGACGGGATTTTTCGTATAATGATTGGCAATATTTTATTACTCAACTCATCAATTTGGGCTTGCTCGAAATGGCTTATGACCAAAACAATACCCTCAAAGTTACACCCGTAAGTAAGGAGGTTTTGTTTAGTAAACGGACGGTCAAACTCGTTCGTTTTGTAAGCAAGAAAGAGCAAAAAGAACTCGACAAAGTTAAGTACCAGACCAAGACCAAAAAGCAAGTTTTACAAGACGAATTATTTGAAATTCTTAGAACTTTACGTCGTCAGTTGGCACAAAAAGAAGGTGTGCCTCCTTACTTGATTTTCAATGATGCTACCCTTCAAGAAATGGCTGAAAAACGACCTGCTTTTGATGCTGAATTTAAAGCAATTTCTGGGGTAGGGGAGCGCAAGCTCGTTCGTTACGGAAACTACTTTATGGACGCTATCCGTAATTTTATCAAAACCAAAACCGACGAAGGACAAAAAGTAAAAGGTTCGACTTACGTGCTGACTTATTTGGAATACGAAAATGGAGCGACTCCTCAACAAATTGCCAATGCTCGTGGCATCGCACCAATGACCGTTTACGGTCATTTGGCGACGCTTTATGAAAGAGGGATTGATATTGATGTTTCTAAATATGTTACCAACAAAGAAATTGACCAAATCCTTTCCCAAATTGATAAAATGACTCCGCCCTTCACGCTCACCCAAGTACAAGAAGCATTAGGGGGACAAATAGCTTATCACAAAATTAAGTTTGCTATGGCGCATCAGGCTAGGGCAGAAGTGTAGCAGCAACTTTATCTGCTTGCTTACTATTTCAGCGACTAAAGTCGTTGTTACGCTATTTTTTATATTCAAAATAAATCACATCGCTGGTATTCATATCTGCATTGAGGATAAAGCGTTGCTGTTGTACGCCGTCATCTACAATCACGGCGACGGTGTTGGGTGGCGTTCTGCCGAGATTGTGGGCATACAAGATAAGATAATTGGGAACTTTACCTGTATCGTCTAAAAAGACATCAACTTTATGCTTTTCATGCTGGATTTCATATTTTTGTAGAATCCAATTGCCATTATAATTTAAGGAAATTATATCGCCATCATCGGCTTGATGGTCATAGACTGTAATGCTGAGATAAGTACTATCCACATAAATGACTTTTCCTTTATCAACTTTTCGGTTTTTGATTTTCTTGATTTTATTGTTTTTGTCCCATTTGATGGCCACTGGACCTTTGTCGAGTTGAGTGAAATTGACATTATAAGTACTAGCTTCTTCGAGGGCGAGTTCTTCTTCAAAAATCTTGGTCAAATGAATTTTACCTGGGACACAATCCACTTCGCTGATGTGTCCTGCGCCAGTCCAATCGCCTTCGAGATGGTAGGTGTTGCCTACTTTATAAAATTCGAGATTTGCTTTTTTGATACAAGTTTCTAAATGACGAAGTTCTTTATGCGTATTGATATAATTTTCGACGCTCACATCTTCATATTGAAGACTGTTGCCATCCCAAATTCCTTTGAATCGTTTTTTGTAAGAAAGATAGCCCATCTTGTTGGCAAACTTAGCTCTACAAACCAAGAGTCCATTTATATTGCGTCCTCTTTGTTCGATTTCGACGTGGAGTTTTCCTGAAACGCCTTTGAATTCGGGTTGTCCTTGCCAATTGAGTTGGGAGATTTCGCCTTCCCACAATCCATTTAGATCAACTTGTTTGTTGTTGCGGATTTCTCGTAATTCGGTATCTGTTTTTTTACCAAAATTGACTTCCTTTTGGGCAAAAGAAAATTGTATGAGCAGACTGCAAAATATAAG
>JAHDEQ010000195.1:3296-7923 GCA_020628755.1 Saprospiraceae bacterium | reverse complement strand
TACTAACTATGATTGAAATAAAAATTCTTGATACACCGCTTGATATTCAAACTTGCTTAGATTTTGTAACTTCCCCATCGGCTGGTGGGATTGATATTTTTGTAGGTACAGTTCGCAATCAAACGAAAGGTAAAGAAGTACAACGACTGGAATTTGAGGCTTACGAAAAAATGGCCGTATCGGAAATGAAAAAAATCGCCGAGCAAGCCATCGCAAAATGGCCTGTTCAGAAAATACTTATACATCATCGAGTTGGGGCTTTGCAGATTGAAGATATTGCCGTTATTATTGCTGTTGCTACGCCACACCGCAAAGCGAGTTTTGAGGCTTGTCAGTTTTGTATTGATACGCTTAAAGAAACTGTTCCTATATGGAAAAAAGAGATTTTTACAGATGGTGAGGTTTGGGTGGCAGCGCATCCGTAAGAGGTTAGAAAAAATTTATTTCTTATTGATTATTTTATCAATCCTCAAGAAGTTTTCCCAGTAAAGTTCTTTAGTCATTTCGGCATAATGTATCTGATAATAACGAAATTGATAAATCTGGATTTGACAAAAAATGACGAGCAAAATTATTATTCCAATTAGTATCTTTCTGCAATTGGGTTTTGCTTTTTCAAGTAATATCGCTAAGGGTAAGAATACAAAAACACTATACTCCAACATCACTCTTGATGAAAAACTCCCGCCATACCACCACGACCACCATGATGAAAATACGTAAACCATAAAACTTAGAAAAAGGAATATTGAAATGCTTTTGTATGGATTCTTTTTATACCAAAAAATAAGGCTCAGAAATGAGAGCAAGGCCAAAGGGGTATATAAAAAATACCCCTTGCGATAGCTGAATAAGAAATTGAAAATTTCTGGTTTCAAAAAATTAAAAGACTCTTCTGCATAGGAATATACGATCCATCGACCTGTCTGTATTTTATAAATGAGCAATTGGAAGCAAACGATAGCCAAAAACAGCAAAACTGCACCGAAAAACCTGCTTGGCTTTTGGATTATACGTTGAAACGTTGGGTAAATTTCTTTCCAAGAATTGACAAAAATCGGTAAGCCCAAAACCACTAAAATATTGATAGGCCGAAGGAGTACAATCAAGCCTAGCAAGAATGCCATCCCATACAAATATTTTGCTTCGCCTTGCTTTTGAAAGCCAATAAAATTCCAAATCAAAGCACTGATACAGGCAAAAGAATAAGGATGCGACATTCCTGAATCAATCGCTGCATAGACAAATATGTTTGTACCAAAAGTCACTGCATATAAAACCAGCCATTTATTGGTACAATTGATACTATACTTATCCAAAATCTTAGCAAAATAATACAGCCCAAGCAGTGTATAAAAAACACTCGACATCGCCAAAGCCACCATATACCAATAGGAATAGCCGTCGGGGCTGTGGCCTGTCATTTTCGTCAGTAGATGTCCCAAAACAAAGAAAGGCACTTGCAATACAGCAGTGCCTACATAATATTTGTTGACAATCTTTTCGTTTTCTAGCTTTTGCCGATAATCGCCTCGAAACTTGTCAGGACTATATTTTTGATTGACCTGCTCATAAAAACCAAAACTCAAATCTTGATAAATAAATATTGCTGGCAAATACGCATAGTAGCCAGCAATATCATATTCAATTATTTTATTCCAATTTTTATTGAGGTTGATATTGGCAGTCACCCAAATTAGAATGAAAGCAACTATCAAAAAATGGAAATCCCCTTGTTTCATGTCCTCAATTCTAGCTCATCTTACCAGCAAGCCCGCCAAGCTGCACCATCCCAAACACGTAGTTTCTTGGTATTATCATCAAAATAAATCGTGCCGATTTGTGGATTGGCAGGTGCTGTAGTTCGAGGTTTGAGGCGCATCATTTCCGAAGCATGCACACTACCCGACACACATAAATTACCTTCGACCACTTGGTTGAGGGGCAAACCATTGTTGGGATCGCATTCGTCGAGCGAAAAAATAATATTTTGGGTATGAGTTAAGGTGTTACCACAAGCATCTTGCCCTGTCCATGTTCTAACCAAAGTACCACCCTGACAAGGGTCGGTCGGGCCAGATTGTGTACCACTTATTGTTCCCGAATTATTACAAATTCCTGTAAGTCCATTATCGAATTGCAAATCAACCAAAGGTGGCACTGCATCGCCACAATTTAATGTAATACCAATGGGTGGATTAATAAACTGTGCAGGAGGTGTTGGAGCGACTGTAATGGTTTGAATATGAGCAAGTGGGTTGCCACAAACATCTTGGCCATTCCATGTATATACAACTGTACCGCCATTGCAGCCATCCGTCATATCTTGGACAGAACCTGCAATAACTCCTTCATTAGAGCAAGAAGGGTCGCCATTACTAAAATCTAAATCAATCAACGGTGGAATTGGGTCGCCACAGCTAATTGTCATATCTCCAGAAGGATTGATTAAAACTGCAGGAGGTGTTGGTGCTACTGTAAAAGTTTGAGTATGAGCAAGTGGATTACCACAATTATCTTGGCCTTGCCACGTATATACAATTGTACCGCCATTGCAGCCATCCGTCATATCATTTACTGTACCGCTTATTGTACCTACATTAGAACAATTCCCTGTTCTGCCATTGTCATAAGTCAAATCTGTAAGAGTAGGAGGAAACTCTCCACAACTCAAGGTCATATCAAAGGGTGGATTTTGAATCATCGCAAGAGGCATTGGCTCAACCGTAATGGTTTGAGTATGAGCAAGTGAATTGCCACAAACATCTTGTCCCTGCCAAGTTATCACAATTGTACCGCCAAAGCATGGGTCTGTATTATCTTGGATCATACCAGGTATAAATCCCGAATTTTCACAAACTCCTGTTTCTCCATTATCATAGTACAAATCTGAAAGAGGAGGCAATGGTTCATCACACAATATTTGCATATCAGGTGGTGGATTTTGAATGGTTGGCGCACTACAAGTTGGTCCACATTGTGCAAAAGCAGATTGGCTGGCAACTACACCAAGTATGAACAATATAAAATAGGAGCAATTTTGTTTAAGGTTTTTGATTGGATTCATCGTTTTTTATTTTTTGGATTTAAAAAACTCAAAAATACATTTTTTGGAAGACATTGAATTATGAAATTGGGATTTTATAAAAAAACGCTTACTTTGTCTGAATGGAAATCAAACAAGCCTATCAATATTTGTATAATACGCTAGTCCCCATCTATGGTCAAGGTGAGGCTGCAAGCCTCACCCGTATCTTGTTTGAAGACGCTTTCCAGATTACCAATCCTAATAAAGTAGGTGATTTAGATGAAGAACAAGCCCAGCGATTTCTCAATTATACCGAACGTTTTTTGCATCGTGAACCGATACAATATATTTTGGGACAAGCCGACTTTTTTGGCCTCAAACTTCAAGTCAGTCCTGATGTCCTCATTCCTCGTCAAGAAACCGAAGAATTAGTCGCTTGGATTATCGAAACTTATCGAAAAAAATCCAATATCCGTTTACTAGATATTGGTACAGGAAGTGGCTGTATTCCAATCGCACTCAAAAAGAAGCTGCCTAACTTGGAAGTTTGGGCTTTGGATGTGAGTTCTGCTGCTCTACAAATTTCAAAAACGAATGCTAAAAAATATGAAACCGATATTTATTTCCGAAAACTAGATATACTCAACGAAAAACTGTGGTACACCCTACCCTCTTTTGATTGTATTGTGAGCAATCCGCCTTATATTGGCTTTGATGAAAAAGATAAAATGCCCGATTGGGTCTTGAAATACGAACCTTCGCTTGCGTTATTTTCAGAAGATCCACTTTTATTTTATAAAAAAATTGCCACTTTCGCCCAGCAAAAGCTACAAAAAAGAGGCAAACTCTTTTTTGAACTCAATGAGTTCAATGCCGACCAAGTTCAAACTATTTTACAAGAAAAAAACTATACGAACCTCGAATTGCGTCAAGATTTGAATGGCAAAAACCGAATGCTTAAAGCTGAAAAAATTGACTCAGGTTTTAGTTTAAAAAACTAAAAACACATTGGAGTAAAAGCTCGTATTAACAAGCATTAACAAATCTTTTAGTCCACTTTCTCGTTCATATAACAAAATAAATTAATTTTGTTGCCGAAATCTACCCTGTATCACAGACTTTGGTCTGTTTCACTTCTAATACAGACTAAATTCTGTGATATAAATGTTGGATTTGCCGCAAAAAAATAAGCATAAAGTATCGTTTTACAAACTACGCCAAACGCTTAATCATAAGGTTCGTCGCAGTTTTCAACTGCGGTGTAATGCACTTTTAGTAATGGCTGTACTCTAGTTAAACGTCTAGAATAAATCGTACAAAATCAACATCAATGAAAAATCAATTCTTACAAAAAGCCTTTCCACATATTATAGCTGTTGTGACTTTTTTGGCCATCTGCTGCATCTATTTTTTGCCACAGTTACAAGGCAAGCAGTTGCGCCAGGGCGATATTGTTTCGTACCAAGCCAATTCGCATGAAGTCAAAGAATATAAGAAAAAAACGGGCAATACGGCCTTGTGGACAGGAGCCGTTTTTGGCGGAATGCCGACCTACCAAATCATTACGGTTGCGGAAGGCAATTTGGTCAACAAATTGCG
>JAHDEQ010000195.1:1417-3196 GCA_020628755.1 Saprospiraceae bacterium | reverse complement strand
ATTGCTTCTAACCACGTCCAAATGACCTATTATTTCTTTTTGACCTTGCTGTTTTTAGGATTGATACAATTGATTTTTGCAATTAAAAATAATACCCTTCCTAGTTTTTTAAAAGCATCGGGTTTTCTCATTGCAGGTGCATTGCTGGCGGTAGGAACTACCGCCAACAATCTGCTTCCAACCCAAGAGTATTCTCAAGAAACCATGCGTGGTACGCCCATTTTAGAAAAAACAGCTTCCAATACAGGTAGTAGTTCTGAAGTTGAAGGACTCGATTGGACCTACGCTATGCGCTGGAGCAATGGTACAATAGATTTATTTTCATCGCTTATCCCTGGTGTTGCAGGTGGCGGTTCGGGCGAAAAAATCAAGGATGGTTCGCCTCTAAAAAAAGACTCCAATTGGAGACGCGTCTTACAACAAAGTGGTGGCCGTGCGCCCTTGTATTGGGGAGCTTTACCTTTTACGAGTGGCCCTATTTACTTTGGAGCCGTTTTGCTGTTCTTGTTTGTGATGGGTTTGGGCTTGGTCAAAGGCCCCATGAAATGGTGGTTTGCCATTGCTGTTTTGTTTACCTTTTTATTATCAATGGGTCAAAATACAAGTTGGCTCAACCGTACTTTATTTGATTATTTTCCTTTATTTAGTAAGTTCAGAACGCCCAATTCCGTCTTGACTATTACCTCATTTTTAATTCCATTTTTTGGAGTTTTTGTGCTTTCGGGTATTTTAAAAGATGAGTATGAGAAAAAAGATTTGCTCCGTTCTTTATATATTTCAGGAGGGATTTTAGGCGCAATTTGCCTGTTTTTTGCATTGATGGGCGGTTCGTTTTTTGATATGTCTTCGGCTGGCGACGCACGCTATACACAAGCAGGTTTGAAGGCACAAACCCTTATTGATGCCCGTGCTCATTTGATGAGTTCGGATGCTTGGCGTTCTTTTATTTTGATTGCGCTTTCGGCTGCTTTGATTTGGGCTTATGCCAACGAAAAAATAAAATCCGTTTTTGTCATTGCTGGTATTGGCTTGTTGACCTTATTCGATTTGTGGGGTGTGGGTAGCCGTTATTTGGGGCATGATGACTTCGTGACAAATCGAAATTATGACCAAACTTTTGCCACTCGACCTGTTGACCAACAAATATTAAACAGCGAAAAAAGTCGTGGCGATTATCGTGTTTTAGACTTGTCGGGCGACCCTTTCAACTCGGCTATTCCTTCGTATCATCACAATAATATTGGCGGTTATCACCCTGCCAAATTGCAACGTTATCAAGACATTATTGACCGACATATTTCAAAAAACAATCAGGCTGTTTTGAATATGTTGAACACCAAATATATTATCACTCGTGAACAAAAGGCGCAACAAAACCCTGCCGCTTTGAGTCCCGTTTGGTTGGTGAGTTCCGCAAAAACGGTCAATTCTGCTAATGCAGAAATTGATGCACTGGATGGTTTTTCGCCTGCCGATGAAGCTATTATTCATCAAGAATTTTCTAATTATTTAGGTGGTACATCTTTTCAAAAAAGTGGTTCTATCCAATTGTCGGACTATCGTCCCGACCATTTGACTTATACCTTTGATGCGCCTAGCGAACAATTAGCGGTATTCTCCGAAGTTTGGTATGGCCCAAATAAAGGTTGGAATGCTTATTTAGATGGAAAGCCTGTGGAGCATATACGAGCCAATTATGTGTTGCGTGCTATGAAAATTCCAGCAGGTCAACACAAAATTGAGTTCAAATTTGAGCCAAGTTCGCACCAAACTGGCTAT
>JAHDEQ010000195.1:0-1317 GCA_020628755.1 Saprospiraceae bacterium | reverse complement strand
TTTAAACCACCAAACTTGGAAATAAAACAATAAGCGTAAGAAAAATAATCTGAATAATAATAAATGGGATAATACCTCGATAGAGGTGTTGGGTAGTCACGCCTTCGGGTGCAACTCCTTTTAAATAAAACAAGGCAAAGCCAAAAGGTGGAGTCAAAAAAGAAGTTTGTAAGTTCATCGCAATCAAAATTCCAATCCACAAAAGATTCATATCAAAACTCACAAATATCGGCGCAACTACAGGTACGATGATGAATATGATTTCTATAAAATCAATAAAAAAGCCTGCAATAAAGATGGCCAACATCACTAAAAATAAAAAGCCCATCGGCGACAGATTGGAGTTTTGAATCATGTGTATCAAAAAATCATCGCCTCCCAATCCTCTAAAAACCAAAGAAAAAGTCGTTGCTCCTATCAAAATCAAAAAAACCATACAAGTCAAATGTGTGGTTTCTTGCATGACTGATTTTAAAATCGGCCAAGTCATTTTACCTTGTATAATCGTCAAAATACTTGCGCCCATCGCTCCAACAGCGGCGGCCTCCGTTGGAGAGGCAATCCCTGCAAAAATAGAACCCAAAACCGCCACTATCAATAATAAGGGCAACAAAAAGGCTTTGATGACCCGTCCCCACATACCTGCCGAACGAAATTTGGCTATTTCCTCATCTGGAATACTCGGTGCAATTTCTGGATTTAAATAGGCCACAATGGCAATATAAGATATGTACAAAAGCACCAATAAAAACCCTGGCACTAATGCCGCCGAAAACATCGTACCCACATCTACACTTTGACTACCAGCCGAATTGCTCAAGGTATCAGCCAACAAAACCAGAACAATCGAAGGCGGAATTATTTGCCCCAATGTACCAGATGCGGAGATTGTTCCTGTTGCGAGTTCGGTTTTATAACCTCTTTTCAACATCGTTGGCAAACTGATGAGCCCCATCGTGACTACGGTTGCGCCAACAATACCCGTTGATGCTGCCAATAATGCCCCAACCACGACCACCGAAATCGCCAATCCGCCTCGTACTTTACCAAATAACATGGCCATCGTTTCTAATAAACTTTCTGCCAAACCCGATTTTTCTAGCATGATTCCCATATAAATAAACAAGGGAACAGCTATCAAAACGACATTATTCATCGTCCCCATGATACGAGAAGGCAAAAAATTAAAAAAGTCAATTCCTAAGGTAAAATATCCAAAAATAACCGATAAGCCACCCAAGGTAAATGCTACTGGAAAGCCAAATAGAATAAAGATAAATATCAATGCAAAAAGAAGTAGTCCTGTCATTACGATGT
>JAHDEQ010000194.1 GCA_020628755.1 Saprospiraceae bacterium | reverse complement strand
ATTTTTTTCCATTCTTTTTGAACCTCCCTCCTCTTGCGGTGTATAAGCCAATAAAATAATCTCTGAAAAATGAAACAGCTTTTATTCGCAATCCTTATTTTTCCTTTTCTGCTAAGCATTACAAGTAACAATACTTTTGCTACTGCTCCCCTGAATGACCCCAAGCCCGAAAAGATTTATCCGTTTACTTTTATCCTTCATCCTTTGGATTATTACATGGAGCAGGCTCAACTCTGGAAACAAGAGTTAAATACCAATAATCAAAACACCGATGCTTGGATGAATTACTATCAGGCAGCTCGTATTGGAAATATTTTTAGTGATGCTGAAAAACCATTTGACCTAGACGCTATTTTTGCAAAATTGCAAAAAAGCATCCCTAATACGTTTGAGTATCATTATTTGGCTTATGCACATAGTGGCGGCAGCCATGATTTGTATCATCATCTCGAAAAAGCATACACCCTTGCTCCTGAACGATACGAAACCTACCAAGGCATGATTGCCTACCACGAAATTCATAGAAATAAAGCTAAACTCAAAGAGTTTTGTCAAAAACTCTACAACAGCAAAGAAACCTCGCCCGGCCTTTTGGCTTGGAATTACAACACTTTAATGTCTGTTGAGAAAAATGCAATTCTGCTCACCTACGGAGATAACGATACTTATCCAATATGGCTTTTACAAAATGCAAAAGGTGTACGAACAGATGTAAATGCTATCAATATTCATCTGTTGATGAAAGATAAATACAGAGCAGCTATTTTTAAAGAGCTAGATATTCCTGAATTTCCAAATCAACAAGAAGATTTTGTCAACATGACGGATTTTCAACTCGCCATTAGTTATTATATGGTCAAACACCTCAATCGTCCTGTTTATTTAGGTATTGCTATGTCTCGTGAAATTCGCAATCAATTGAGCAATAATTTATACTTAGTGGGCTTGGCTTTGAAGTATAATGAAACGTCGTTTAATAATATTGAAGTACTAAAAAATAATTTTGAAAACCATTTTTTGACCGACCATTTGGAGGTCAATTTTGAGGACGACTTTAGTGCATCTATTCTTAATCAACTGAACATGAACTATATCCCCGCATTTATGCTTTTGCATAAATGGTACCTCGAAAATGAACAATTTGACCAAGCAAAAGAAATTGAACGCCTCAGCAAACGAATTGCCAAAGCAGGCAGTCGTGAAGACGAAATTATTGGCTACCTCCAACAACAAAGCATCCAATATGGAAAAATCGAATCCATTCTAACCCACAAAGAACTCGAAAAAGGTCTAGTCGAAATAGAAGCTAAAAAATGGGCTTACGATACAGAAGTGACCAACGAACAATACGAACGTTTTTTGATGGATTTGCTTAAAAATAAAAAATTTGACCTTCTCGAAGTTTGTAAAACAACCAAAACCGATTGGCGTGCATTGCTGCCAGCCATGCACCAAAACATTAGCGAAGAAGTTTACAATTATCATGGAGATCCAGATGAGGGATTTACGCCAGTTCAAAATATCTCTTATGAAGCAGCAAAAATTTATTGCGATTGGATGACCAATGTTTACAATAATACTCCTCGTAAAAAAAGTAGTTTTAGTAAAGTCAAATTTCGCCTTCCTTCTGAGCAAGAATGGATGGATGCTGCCCAAGCTGGTCGTGACCAAGCTGTATATCCCTGGGGCGGTTATTACTATAAGAATGCCAAAGGCTGCTACCTCTCAAACTTCTATGTATCCGAAGAGCCTCAGTGCACTGATTGTAAAGCCCCTCACCCAGCCAATGATGGTGGCTTCTTTCCAGTAAAAGCCGATGCCTATTTTCCAAATGACAAGGGTCTATACGGACTTTGTGGCAATGTAGCCGAAATGGTACAAGAAAAAGGCATCGCCAAAGGCGGTAGTTGGGAAGACAAACCCGAAGATTGTAAAATACAATCTCAAAAACAATACAAAGACATTTCGCCAGCCATTGGATTTCGAGTATTCATGGATGTTATTGAATAAAAAAACTTTGTGTTACTCTGTGAAACTTAGCGGTTAACTTAAAATATTATCAATAATGAAAAACAATCTCCTACAACTCCTCGTCCTTGTTCTAACACTTACTACCATTGTGAGTGTTGGCTTTACCTTCAAAAAAGAAAGACCATTTCGTCCCCCAGGAACTGTCAAAATCGTAGATAATTTCTTCTTCGACGAAACCGAAATCACCAATATAGATTGGAAAGAATATATTAATTATAAAAAACGATTTAAAGGCGAAAACTCCTTGGAATACCAAAATAGCTTACCCGATACAATGGTTTGGGAACTAAGAGAAGGATATAATTCTCCTTATGCGAAAACCTATTTTCAGCATCCAGCCTATGATAATTATCCTGTAGTGGGCATTTCGCACCAACAAGCTACTGACTATTGCCAGTGGCGCACCGAACGTGTAAAAGAAATGATGGAAGTCAACGAAATTCCTCAGCCTAAAGACTTCTTCTACCGCCTTCCTACCAAAACCGAATGGGAATTGATAGCCAATGCTGGCTATAGCAAAAAAGCAAAACGCATATTTTATAAACAAAAGAAAATAGCAAAAAAGTCAGAAGAAAAATTTGATCCTAATGCAGAAAGTCAAACCCTTCGTACATTTCAATTTACACATATGAAGTATCACTCTGCCGATAAAAAAAGAGAACAGTATTTTCCTGGTATGCTCCCCAATGTAGTCATGCCTGCACCCACTAGAAGCTATATGCCCAACAAACTTGGTATATTTAATATAAATGGCAACGTTGCCGAAATGGTACAAGAAAAAGGTATTGCCAAAGGTGGCAGTTTTCAACATTATTACGAAGATATTGTACCAACCAATAAAGATTTAAGCTATGAAAACCCTACCCGTTGGCTAGGTTTCCGATGCGTTTGCGAAGTAGTCGAATACTAAAATTCGCTCGCCGAAGCATTCTGCTTCGGCGAAACGTATCGAGTAAAGTTTAAACTCACTTAAAAAAATACTGTAATTTATACAATTTGAATTTTTTCAAAAAAAAATATCAAAACTACTCCGACGAGCAACTTATTCCTTGTATCTGCAAGGGCGATGAGCGAGCTTTCAATGAATTGTATAAACGATATGGCCAAAAATTACAGGGCTACTTTTTTAAAATGCTAGGGCAAAATGAAGAACGTGCCAATGACTTTACGCAGGAGCTTTTTCTAAAAGTTATTCAAAAAATAGACAGCTTTGACACCAGCCGAAAATTTTCGACTTGGCTTTACACCATCGCAGCCAATATGTGCAAAAATGAATACCGCCGTATTTCGCGTGCACCTGTAATGAAACTCATAAACGAAGAAGATATTAATAGTATTCTAACACAAATTCCAGAGCAAATTGACCAACAATTATTTGAGACCGAACTAGCAAAATGTGTACAAGAACTGAGTCCTATACATCGCCAGTGTTTCTTGCTGCGTTATCAAGAAGAATTGTCTATCAAAGAAATTAGCCTTATCCTAGATTGTCCTACAGGCACCGTCAAATCACGTATTTATTACTGCCTCAAAATCTTGGCTAGTCAATTGCAACTATTCAATCCCAATTTTCAAAGGCCCAAAACAGAGCATCATGCAAAAAAAATCTAATCATCCAATCGAACATAAAATCACCGATGCTTTACAGAAAAAAACGACTTCTTTTTCTGCGAAACCTTCAGAGCAATTGCTCAATGCCGTTCGGGCTAAAAAACAAACAACTTTACAAAAAGGATTAAGCATTCAAATTCCCTTGTGGCAGGCCGTAGCAGCCATGCTGCTACTGGGTTTTGGGATTCATTATCTTTTTCCAAAAACTATCATTCAAGAAAAAACTCTAGTCAAAACCGAAATCCAAGAAAATTACATTTGCGAAACAGATACAATTGTTCAAATACAAGAAGTTAAGAAAATAGTCTCCATAGAAGTTCCCGTTTACATCCAACAAAATCCAATGCCCGCTATTCCACGAAAAGAAGAACTCATGCAATCTATTTCCAACACATCCGATATGGTCAATGCAGGTCAGAATTTCATAAAAACGCCTTCTACCGCTATCAAATCCAATAATACTACCAAGCCTTCTAAGGGTCGAAGTATTGAAGCCGATGCTGACCTTATGGATTTTATTATTGAAAGCGGCCAATATTCGACACTTCCTTCTAAATTAAAAAACAAATAGTTTGTTTTTGTAAAATTTTTTATTTATTTTTATATCCGTAACTAGACTGATTAAGCTTAAACTTATGTTTTGAAAAAAGATTTTTAATCAAAAAAAACTTTTTTTCAACATGGTTTTTTGCTTATAAATTTGAAATAAATACTTTTTTGTAGGACTTATCCACACCAAAAAAAGTTATTAACATCAAAGAAGATACTTATCCACATGTTAGCATTATTCTTTAATTAAGCCTAAATTAGTATATGTTTCAAATTAAGCATACTTTTGTTGAGATAAGAAAACTATATGGAAGATAATAAAACCCTATTTCGTACTCCGAGATAGGTCTTTATACTACACACCTATCTGTACATTTTTCAATGTACGATTAACTTTTCCTATACCTTTTCTTACGCTCCGTGCAAGGTTTTAATTTTTTGTTTACACTAATATGAGAAACAAACAGATTTTGAGAAAAACGACTACACTGGAGAGGCTTTGTTAACTATCAGAATCTACAATACTTATGGCTGATTCAGGCAATCCGGTCAAGCGCATAACCGACTATCGCGCTAAAAAGGCAAACACAACAAATGAACTTTCGTCTTATGTTTTTGGCAAAGTTCAACCACAAGCACTTCCCTTGGAGGAAGCTGTTCTTGGGGCTATCATGTTAGACAAAGATGCCCTAACTGTTGTTTTAGATATTCTTCAACCCGACAGTTTCTATTCAGAAGCACATCAAGCAATTTATAAAGCAATGTTGCGCCTTTTTGAAAAGTCGCAACCTGTGGATTTATTGACCGTCACCGAAAGTCTCAAAAAAGCAGGCGACATTGACAAAATTGGTGGTCCATTTTATTTGGTTGACTTGACCAACAAAGTTGCCTCGGCAGCCAATATTGAGTACCACGCTCGTATCATTTCGCAAAAGCATATTCAGCGCGAACTCATTCGTTCTTCAACAAGTATCATCAAAGACGCTTACGAAGACACCACCGACGTTTTTGAACTCCTCGATAAAGCCGAAACAGAGTTATTCTCCATTACGCAAAACAACCTAAGTCGTGGTTTTGAAAGTATGGGAGCTTTGGCAAGTCGCCTCGAAAAACAACTCGAAGAACTCGCCAAGAAAAAGGACGGACTTACAGGTGTACCTTCTGGCTTTACCGACCTCGACCGCTTAACCTCTGGTTGGCAACCGTCTGACCTTATCATTATGGCGGCTCGTCCAGGTATGGGTAAAACCTCGCTTACGCTTGCTATCGCACGCAATGCCGCATTAGAATTTGGTAAACCTGTCGCTTTCTTCTCATTAGAGATGTCCAACCTACAATTGGTACAACGTTTGGTTTCGCTCGAAGCTGAAATCGAAGGTAGCAAAATGCGTACAGGACAACTTGAAGATTATGAGTGGCAGCAACTCCAAAGTGCTATCGAAAAAATGAGCGAAGCTCCAATTTATATTGACGATACGCCAGGTCTAAATATTTTTGAACTCCGTGCCAAATGCCGTCGCCTCAAAATGCAACACGGCATCGAAATGGTTATCATTGATTACCTACAATTAATGAGTGGCGGTGGTGACAACAATCGAGGCAATCGTGAACAAGAAATTAGTGCCATTTCAAGAGCATTAAAAGGTTTGGCTAAGGAGTTGCAAGTTCCAGTTATTGCCTTATCGCAATTGAGTCGTGCGGTTGAAACACGTGGAGGTACAAAGCGTCCACAATTATCTGACTTACGTGAATCAGGTGCGATTGAGCAAGATGCCGATATTGTATCCTTTATTTATCGTCCTGAATATTATTCGATTTTGGAAGATGAAGAAGGACAATCCTTGAAGGGCCTTGCTGAAGTTATAGTCGCCAAGCACCGTAACGGTGCATTGGATACGGTTAAGCTCAAGTTCGTGGACAAATATGCCAAATTTATGGACAGAGACGATCCGAACTTCAAAGACCTTTTGGGTGACGACAATCAGAATTTAGAAGACAATCCGTATAACAACAATGTCATCACGCGTCAATCTCGTATGAACGATAGCGACGACATTCCATTCTAAAATATTATTAGAGCGAAAAGCAGGGCTTTTCGCTCTAATAATATTTTACTAAAAGCTCGTCGAAGAATTCTTCTTCGACGAAATATATCCAGCAAGCCTGTCTAGCTTTTATAAAATCATACAATTAGCCAGATAGATTTCTAACTTGCAAAATAGAATATGCAAATCTGGCAATCCCTTTCCAAAATCGCTCTTCTCGGAACCGACCGTTCCAAAATTGCTGAAGAACTTGCTCAAGCCTTCAAATCTTATAAAATAGATACTTCTCAAAATCCAAGCACTCAAATCTTAGAAGCAGCCGCAACACTCGGCACTATGCGCCGAGCAGGTTATCAACTGCAACAATCTGATATAAAATTAGAGTCAACGCTTCAAAATGAAGATTTAGAAATTTGTAGCTCCAAGTCCTGTCGTCACTTAGCCTCTATTTTAAAATTGGCACACGAAGATTCGCTCAAAGAATTTTTGACGCATTTGCAGAACAATCAAAAAACCATAGCTCCAGAATTTTTGCCCGAACTACTAGAACACGGTCTTCGCTCCAAAGACTTGTGGCCGCTTTTGAGTCCTGTTATTGGTCAACGTGGCGAGTGGCTTGCCCAACAAAATCCTGATTGGGCACACCTCCAAAATAAACCTATTGAAGTTGATTGGCCAAGTGCTACAACTGATGCTAAACTCAAACTCCTTGGCTATTGGCGCAGAAATGATCCCGCCGAAGCAATTGAAATTATCCGCTTTTATTGGTTTGATGAAAAACCAAATGTAAAGGCTCGTTTAATCAAAGCTTTGGAAACTTCTCTCTCCTTAGCCGATGAAGATTTCTTGGAAGATGCACTAAATGAAAAACGCAAAGAAGTACGTACAGCAGCAGCCAATCTTCTAGCAAAGCTAGAAGGCTCTGAATATATTGACCGAATGTATGCTAGAGGCAAGTCTTTTCTTTCTATAAAAAATTCTTCTGAAAAAGGGTTAAAAATGGAGGTCAATCCATTTGACGATTTGGACAAGTCGGCTACTCGTGATGGCCTTTCGCTCCAAATGCAATGGCAAAAAGAAGGAAGCGGCATCGGAATCGTTTATCATATTTTGCAATGTGTCCCTCCTTTTTATTGGGAAAAATATTTTAAGGTAAACAAACAACAATTGCTTGAGAGCTATGTACGAAGCGATTGGTCGGTTCTTTTAGTTCAGGCTTGTGTTGATGCCAGCACTCGTTTTGAGGATGAAAAATGGATGGCAATATTATTGAATTTTTGGTCAGAAAACCAGCATAAAAGTCGTTGGAAGGATTTAGATTTTTCTACACTAATTTCCAAAGTGCCAAATGCGCTTTTCAATCGCATTAGCAGTCACTTGATGCAGCAAGAAGTTAATCTTTTTGAAGAAAAAAATCTCTTGATTCAATTATTGAATAGCAAAAAGCATCAATGGAATTCTAGTTTGGCTAAGGCTTTTATTCGTTACCTTGCTGATGCTACGGGTAGTAGCCATAGCTACTGGACGGCACAGCAGTTTCGTACCATTATCAAAAATGCGGCTTATCGTTGTCCGCCCAAAGATTACGATATTTTGCACCGCCTCTTACCTGAAACCAAACTCAAATGGACAGTTTGGGAAGAAGATTATAACCGTTTTTTAAAAATACTGAAATTTAGAAGAGATATGATTTTGGAGTTGGAGAAAAAGTCTTAAG
>JAHDEQ010000006.1:26162-42003 GCA_020628755.1 Saprospiraceae bacterium | reverse complement strand
TCATAAGCCCGAACGCTGTATTTTTCTTCAAAGAAAAAATAAGGATTCATCAGTAAAATTAAATGCTTAATTTCCTAAAGCTACAAAGATACATGAGACATCTTTTCTTCCTAGCAAATTGATTTTAATTTTCACACAAGTTTTATTTAGAACTTCTTTACCTTTGCACTTTCGTTTTTCGTTGGGTGCATCCCAAATTGTCGGTCTTCGATGTTCTTATATTCCTTCTATGGTTCATAATTGGAAAAATTACGACAATTTGGGATGCACCCCTTTCGTTTAAAATTTAAAATAGAATACACCATGATTCAAAAATTCTTTTCTCTAGCCCCAACCAAATTATTACCATTAGTTGCGCTTTGTTTGGCCGCTTTTTTGTTTACGGACTGCAAATCAGAACCTGATTCGAGAAAGCAGCAAAAAGCATTTTATGTTGACTCCAATGGCGACTTGCGTAACAACAAAGAAGAATTGGTTAAAAAGAAAGGTCAATTCAAGATGGAGGCAGGTTACTATGTAGATAATGCTGGTCAAAAAATTAAACGTGATATTGACAAGACCAAAGAAAAAATCAATAAAACGGTTGATAATACCAAAAATAAATTGAAAGAAGCATCAAGCGATGCCAAGGACAAACTCAAAGCTACGGCGGGCGATGCCAAAGAAAAATTGGGTCAAGCTGCTGCTACGACCAAGGCTGCTGTCAACAAAGCTGCTGATAGAACGGCCGAAAGTGTACAAGCCAATTTCAATAAATTGTTCAATACCAAAGCGGTTGGAACGGTTTATCCACTTAATGAAATTACTTTTGATAAAGATTCACACCGTATCACGAATATGTCAAAAGCTGATGTCGAAGGTTTGGCTGCAGCCTTGAAGTCGCATCCTGAATCTCGTATTCAAGTACAAGTGCATACGGCCGACGCTGACTCGAATGCTGAAAACAAGAAAATTTCTAAACTCCGTGCCGAAGTCGTTAAGAATATGATGGTTGCTTTGGGTGTGAAAAAAGACCAAATCTCAGTAAAAGGACTTGGTTTGACATCAGAAGATGCCAAAAAAGCAGTTGCTAACACAGTAGAAGTCGTTGTTGAGAAGTAAATAGATACTAAATCGTTTCTTAATACAAATAGGGTTTGTGAATTAGAAATCACAAACCCTATTTTTTTAACATATAAAATATACTTTCAAAAAAAACTGAAAGTTCATACCTTTGTTATACTTTTATATAAAAATTGATACAATGAATCATCTTTCTGTTTTGCTCAATGATACATCTTTAGATTCTACTTTGCGAACGATTGCCGAAAAAGTCAGTAAGCAAGAACGTATAACGGAGGAAGAAGGACTTTACCTTTTTGAAAATGCCTCTTTGTCTTATGTTGGGACTTTGGCCAATCATATTCGAGAACAAAAACACGGAAATAAAACTTATTTTAATCGAAATTTTCACCTCGAACCTACCAATATTTGTTTATACACTTGTACATTTTGTTCGTATTCTCGCCTCATCAAAAAACGTTCGGAAGGCTGGGAATATACGATGGATGAAATGCTCGATATGATTAAAAAATACGATAATGAACCCGTGACCGAAGTTCATATCGTTGGCGGTGTTTTACCACAATACGACTTGCAATTTTATACCGATTTATTTGAAAAAATTAAGGCACATCGCCCAGATTTGCATATTAAAGCTCTAACTCCAGTCGAGTATCATTATATTTTTAAGAAGGGCAAAGTCTCTTATGAAGAAGGCATGAAAATGATGAAAGAGGCTGGTTTGGATTCGATGCCAGGCGGAGGAGCTGAGATTTTTCACCCTGAAATACGAGACCAAATTGCAGGCGGAAAATGTTCGGGCGATGAGTGGTTGCGTATTCATGAGATTTGGCACGAATTGGGGCATCGCTCCAATGCGACGATGTTGTACGGACATATCGAAAACTACAATCATCGGATTCATCACCTCGAAGAACTCCGAAAGTTGCAAGATAAAACAGGTGGATTTCAGACTTTTATTCCATTAAAATTTAGAAATAAGGACAATCAAATGTCGCATGTCAAAGAATCTACTACGGTGGAAGATTTACGAAATTATGCGATTAGTAGAATTTATCTTGACAATTTTGGCCACATCAAATCGTATTGGCCGATGATTGGTCGGACAACCGCCCAATTGTCGCTTGCTTTTGGGGTAGATGATTTGGATGGAACGATTGATGATACGACTAAAATCTATTCAATGGCAGGTTCAGAAGAACAAAATCCAGCATTGAGTACTGAACAATTGGTCAAACTCATTCGCAATGTTGGCCGTCAAGCAATAGAACGAGATACACTTTACAATGTCGTTACTGATTTTAAAGATGTTGTTTTTGAAGACGATAAGCATTTTAAAGGCTATGTGTCTTTGCCAGTGGTGAAGTAAAGTACGTGTTTGTGTGTTTATGTATCTATGTGTTTAGGTTGATACACATAGATACATAAACACACAAACACATAAAAACAATTTATGAAATACAAACTCACGGCCGTAAGTTACCTCAACACCAAACCCTTGCTGAATGGAATTTTGAATCATCCGATAGAGCAAGATTTGGATATTGAACTCGACATTCCTTCGGTCTGTGCCGATAAGTTATTGGCTGGCGAGGTGGATTTTGCCTTGGTGCCTGTGGCGACGATTCCTTTATTGAAAAATCCTCAGATTATATCTGATTTTTGTATTGGGGCAGAAGGTGCTGTTCGGACGGTCTGTATTTTTAGTGATGTACCAATTGAGAATATTGAAAAAATATATTTGGATTTTCACTCTCGAACTTCAGTACAATTGTGTCAAATTCTAAGTCGAGAATACTGGAAAATCGAACCTGAATTTTTACCAGCCCAAGAAGGATTTATTAACGAAATTGGAGGAACGACGGCAGCTTTAGTTATTGGAGACCGTACCATTGATTTGGAATCAAAACATCGATTTATTTATGATTTGGGCGAGGCATGGACAAGTCATACAGGCTTGCCATTTGTTTTTGCCGCTTGGGTTTCCAATAAAAAAATTGACCAAGATTTCATCCATCGTTTCAATGAAGCCATGCAAAAAGGCATCGAAACCATTCCTAAACTGGTTTATCTTTTACCAAAACCACATCCTAATTTTGACTTACAAGAATATTTTGAAAAATATATCCACTACAATTTAGATACTTCTAAACGTAATGCCTTAGACTTGTTTTTAGAAAAGATGAAAGCTAATAAAATGCTTCAAGTCTAGCTATTTTCCATAATGATCATCCCAATTTTGAGGTTTAGGATCTCCAAGTTTTCCAACACTTTTTCCAACAATAGTAGCGACAGTTGCATCGCCTGTAACATTGACCACCGTTCGACACATATCAAGTGGGCGGTCAACCGCAAAAATCAAAGCCAAACCAATTGCCAGCTTTTCGGCTGGCAAGCCAATCGCTTCGAGTACAATCACTAACATCACCATACCCGCACCAGGCACAGCCGCCGAACCAATCGAGGCCAGCGTAGCCGTAACAACTATGGTTATTTGGTCACCCAAAGATAAGTCGTGTTGCAGAGCACTACAAATAAATACCGCCGCAACCGCTTGGTACAAGCTGGTGCCATCCATATTGACCGTAGCACCAACAGGACAAACAAAACTCGTAACTTCTTTTTCTACTCCAACATGTTCTTCTACTCGTTCCATGGTAACAGGTAAGGTAGCTGCACTCGAACTCGTCGAAAAAGCTAAGAGTTGAGCAGGACTGATGGCTTTTAAAAAATTCATTGGACTACGTCCCGTATAAATCTTTATGACCATCATATAAAAGGAAATCATCAAAATCAAACCTAATAAGACAGTCATCGCATATTTGAGCAAAGCCAATAAAATATCTGGATCGGCCGAGTTGACCACTACATTTGCGAGGAGCGCAAATACGGCATAAGGCGCAATCAACATGATAAGGTCGACCATTTTAAGGACAACTTCATTTAATCCGTCAAAAAACTCTTTTACTCCTTTAGCTTTTTCTTGCGGAATTAATAATAAAGAAATGCCAAAGAAAATAACAAAAAAGATGACTTGCAACATACTTCCATTTTTGCTGGCTGCAGCAAAAATATTATCAGGAACCATATCAATCAAAAATTGAAGTGGCCCAGTATCTTTAGTAGCCGTAGCCGTTTTGAGTTTGCCCTGCACACTTGAATTGTCTGAGTAAGCAGCCGTTAGTTTGTCCAGTGTTTCTTGAGAAACGCCACTTCCTGGGTCAATAACATTGACGATAAGCAAACCAATCGTTACGGCAATCACTGTGGTGACTATGTATATTAATATGGTTCTCCCACCGATACTTCTAAATTTTGCAATGTCTTGCAAATCAGAAATACCTTTAATCAAAGAAGCAATAATAAGTGGGATAGCAATTAGTTTAAGGAGGTTGACAAAGATTTTTCCGATAGGATAAATCCAATCTTTTACAAATTCATTCCAACCCATTGAGGCAGCAAGTATTCCAAAAGCAATACCCAATCCCATCCCTATTAATATTTGCCAATGCAAAGCCAGTTTTTTCATCGTAGTGTTTTTTGATTTTGACCAAATATAAGTAGAAAAAATTAATGAATGGCTTTGTAGCTCTTGCTATCTTAGATTTTGCTAATTTAGAATCTATCCTGATGCTTGCTTTTTGAAGTTTCCAAACTTCAAAATCCTCACGAAATAAAGCTTCCGAGCTTTATATAGCTTCTTAAAGCTCTGAAACTTTAAATTCATACTACCTCTTCAGCTAAGAAGCGGAATAAATCCTTCTTCTTTTTTATCTCTCAAGGCAATCTGTTATAAGTGGTAAAATTGAAAATGGTTGGAGTCTAACATTAAAAAAGCCCTTACAAATCAGAGATTTATAAGAGCTTTAGAGTTGTACCCGGAGCGGGACTTGAATCTATCTGGCTGCTTGGGCAACCAAGCTAGACAGGCCCGCACGAACCGAAGTTCACAAGATTTTAAGTTTCAAAATGAGTCAAATGAGAATGTTCTTGAAGAATTAGTTTATATAGAAACCTTTTGCCAGAGCGACTTTTCAAATACTTTTCACGTAATCTTGCACTAGGTCTATCGGCGGCTTTTTCAGAATAAAAAAGCACAAAAGGAGCATACGGTTTAGTAGTTTTTTCAAACCCTTGATTATGTCGATGTAGTCTATTTTCGAGATTAGAAGTCAAACCGACATAAATATATTTTCGATGGAGACTAGCAATGGCATAAACTTGATACATAAAATGGTATTAAAAAAGCCCTTACAAATCAGAGATTTATAAGAGCTTTAGAGTTGTACCCGGAGCGGGACTTGAACCCGCACGGGCCGAAGCCCACAGGATTTTAAGTCCGGCGTGTCTACCAATTCCACCACCCGGGCACTTGACACGTTTGCCCATAAGGGCTAAAAAAAGCCTTCCGTGAAGAAGGCTTAGAGCGAAAGACGAGATTCGAACTCGCGACCCCAACCTTGGCAAGGTTGTGCTCTACCAGCTGAGCTACTTTCGCAGTTTTTCTGAAAGCGATGCAAATATAAGGGAATAGATTTTAATATGTCAAATATTTCTTCATTTTTTTTTAAATAAAAATCCAACTCTCTCACAAATACCTTGCTATAGCAACAATGTATTGTCAAAAAACATTCCATAATCTTCATCTAAACTCACCAAAATAAGTCCTGCTTGTTGACTTTTACATCTTTCGTTGATTAGATGGATTGCATTTTTGATATTTTCGGGGTCGAGATGACTAAAAGGCTCGTCCAATAATAAAAAATCGAAATTTTGTGCCAAAGCTCGAATAATCGCTATGCGTTGCTGCTGGCCATACGACAAAGTATGGCAAGGCTTAGTAAGTAATTCTTTTACACCCAAATGTTCCGCCATTATTTTTATATCAAAAATATCAGTTGACTTATTGAAAATATTTAACTCAATATTTTCTAAAGCGGTTAGCTGCGGAAAAAGTCTTAAATTTTGAAAAACGATAGATAAATGTTCCGAACGAATTTTAGACCAATCTTTTTCTTGTAAATTGGAGTGGGAAGAGTCTTCCCATTTCAAAACACCATTATAATCTTTTCGCAATCCATAAATAAGGTGTAAAAAAGTAGATTTTCCTTTACCCGATGGAGCTTTGATGAGGTAGCGTTTGCCTTTTTCAAAAAATAAATTTTGATTCCAAATTTGAGTTTGAGGGTTTACACCCATTTCTATCAAAGGTTGAGGGATTACATCTTCAAATGCTATCATTTTTGTGCTAATTTTAACTAATTTTGCATTCTTTTTGAAAAGGCATAAAACTTGCCTATTAAAATCGAAAAAAACTACTAGAAGTAAGGGATTCAAGTCTCCTAAAACTACTTAGACAATGCCAAATATATCAAAAAGATCGCTCGGAACATACGAATCGCCCATTAGAAAATTGGCTGCTTCGGCCAATCAAGCTGAAGCAGAAGGCAAAAAAGTGTATTATTTGAATATCGGACAACCCGATATTTTGACTCCGCCTTCGGCTTTACAAAAAGTCAAAGAAAAAGATTTGCCCATCATAAAATATGCACCTAGCAAAGGGATTTCTACTTATGTTGAAAAGCTGACCCAACAATATCAATCTAAGGGTTTTGATATTCAAAACGAGCATATTTATATCACCAATGGTGCTTCTGAAGCTATACAATTGTTATTGATGGCTTGTGTTGATGCGGACGAAAATATCATTATACCTGAGCCATTGTATGCCAATTATGTCGGTTTTTCGGAGTACGCCTCTGTCCAAATCAAACCGATTACATCTCAGATAGAAGATGGTTTTGCCTTACCCAATATTGAAAAATTTGAAGCAGCAATTGACTCTAAAACAAGAGCAATTTTGATTTGCAATCCCAATAATCCAACTGGCGCAGTTTATTCTAAAGAAGCCATAATTGAGTTGGGTGAACTTTGCAAAAAGCATGATATTTTTCTTTTTGTAGATGAAGTCTATAGTGCTTTTTGTTATGATGAATTTGAGTTTTATTCGGCCTTGCACCTCAACGATTTGGCTCAAAATGTAGCTATCGTTGATTCCGTTTCTAAGCGATATTCGGCTTGCGGAGCTAGGGTAGGGCGCATTGTTTGTCGCAATGCAAAAGTTTTGGAAGCCATCAATAAGTTTGCACAATATCGTTTGAGTGCACCGACTCTTGGACAGGTTTTGTCAGAGGCTTTGCTAGAAGTGGATGCTTCTTATTTGGAAGAAGTCAATTTGGAATATACCGAAAGAAGAAATGTCCTTTTTGAACGTTTAAGTCAAATGGATGGTGTGAAATGCTATAAGCCTGGAGGCGCATTTTATGTTTTTGCGGAACTGCCGATTGATGATGCAGACTATTTTTGTAAGTGGCTGTTAGAATCGTTTGAGCACGAGGGACAAACCCTCATGCTTTCGCCTGGATCGGGCTTTTATGCAAGTCCTGAACTAGGAAAAAATCAAATTAGAATAGCTTATGTACTCAATAGTACAGACTTGAATAAAGCAATGGATTGTCTTGAAAAAGCAATCGAAATTTATCCCAATAAAGTTGCTTTGGATGCAAAAATGATGGAAAAGATTTAAGTTTTTTTCTACATTTGCAGTTCAATGAATGTTTTTAAAAACCTCCATAATTTACCTCATTTCAAGAACGCCGTTCTAACGATTGGTTCTTTCGATGGTGTACACAATGGCCACCAAAAAATACTAGAACGGGTCAAAGAATTGGCACAACAATACAACGGAGAAAGTATTGTAATTACCTTTCATCCGCATCCTCGCCTTATTATTTATCCCAAAGATAATTCGCTCCAACTTATCACGACAGTAGAAGAAAAAATTAGTCTTTTTGAACGCTATAATATTGATAATGTGGTCGTTGTACCTTTTTCTGTTGAGTTTTCGCAGCAAAGTGCCGATGAGTACATTCAAAAATTTTTAGTCGAAAAATTTGCGCCTCGTTGTGTCGTTGTGGGCTATGACCATAAATTTGGCCTCAACCGACAAGGCGATATAAATTATCTCAAAGCAGCAACTAAGAATTTTAAATTTGATGTTTTTGAAATTTCAAAACAAGATGTTGACGATGTAACGGTTTCTTCTACTAAAATACGAAATGCACTCAATTCGAGCGATATTAAAAGTGCCAATAGATTGTTGGGACATCTATTTTCTTTGTCGGGTGCGGTTGTCAAAGGACAGCGAATTGGTCACACGATTGGCTTCCCAACTGCCAATATCGAAATCACGGAAAAACATAAATTGATTCCACCTTTTGGAATTTATGCTTGCCAAGTTTGGATTGATGAAAAGCAGTATGGGGGGATGCTGTATATTGGCGATAGACCGACGCTAAAAGACCACGAGAATCGAACAATAGAAGTCAATATTTTTGATTTTGATAAAGATATTTATGGTCAAAAAATAAGAATTGACTGTCTTGATTTTGTGCGTCCCGATGCAAAATTTGACGATTTGACTGCTTTGCAAGCAGCCATTGCCCAGGATAAAACGGCTGCACTTCGTATTTTAAACGCTTACCAAAAACAAGAGCTATCAAAAAAAAAAATCTAACGAGCGTAGCTACTGTTATTCTCAACTATAATGGTCGAGACTACCTACAAAAATTTCTTCCTGCCTTAGTACAAACTCAATATTCCAATCATCAAATTATTGTTGCCGACAATGCTTCGACGGACGATTCTATTTCGTTTTTAAAAACGCATTATCCACAAGTTGAAATCATAGAACTTTCTGAAAATCATGGTTTTGCACAAGGCTACAACGAAGCTCTGAAAACTGTAAAATCGGATTATATAGTATTACTCAATTCGGATGTTGAGGTAACAGACAATTGGCTTTCGCCAATGGTCAATTATTTAGAAAATCATCCTAAAGTAGTGGCAGTTCAGCCCAAAATTTTAGACTATAATAGAAAAGAAAAATTTGAACACGCAGGTGCTTCGGGCGGCTTTATGGATAATTGGGGCTATCCTTTTTGCAGAGGACGAATTTTGGAAACTTGCGAAAAAGATGATGGACAATATGATACGGATTTAGAGATTTTTTGGACGAGTGGCGCAGCAATGTTGGTTCGGAATGATGTCTTTAAAAATTTGGGAGGATTTGATGGAGATTATTTTGCACATATGGAAGAAATTGATTGGTGTTGGCGTGCCAAACGAGCAGGTTATCAATTGATGGTTTTGCCTCAAAGCAAGGTTTATCATGTTGGAGGCGGAACTTTACATTATGATAATCCACAAAAAGTTTATCTGAATTTTAGAAATGCTTTGCGAACGATTTTTAAAAATGAACCCAAGAGCAAATTATTTTGGCTCTTGCCTTGGCGTTTGATTTTGGATGGCTTGGCAGGTATTCAATTTTTAGCTAAAGGAAAATTTGGAGCGATATGGGCAATTGTCAGAGCGCATTGGTCTTTCTTTTTTTCGATTGGAAAATGGATGAAAAAACGAAAATATTATAATCAATTAGTAGAAGAGCATCGTATTGGCGCAGCCAATACGACAGGACATTCGAGCAAAAGTATTATTTGGCAATATTTTATCAAAGGAAATAAAACTTACGATAGTATTACAAAGAGTTAAGCAAGGTAAAGGATTCTAAGAATTGATGAATCTTCTTATCCATTTTACGATGTTTGCTACTCGCTACTTGTATTAAATAAAACCGATTTTTGACGACAAAAACCTTTGTTTTGAGGGTAGCTTCGCCTTCGTTATAATCAATCCGCCAAATTTGGCCTGGATAATCAAAGAGTTTTCGATTGTCGGCATAGAGCAATTCACCATTTACATTATTTATGGCTTCTTCTTTGGTCGCTTCAAAAAAAGTACGCACCAATTCTGTTGAGTCAGAGTGCAAACTTCCTTCGGGATAGTCCACATAATTGACCATATAAATAAAATTGTGTTGGTCTTCTTCCTTGGCTTCATGAAAGAAACGATGGTATTCTAAATCTCCAATATCTGTCGTGATAGTTTGTATTTTTTCGCTTAAATCGCTAGGGACTTGTACCTTAAAATTGCCTTCGTAGGAAGTCCAATAAGGCCAATCTTTTTGGGCGAAAGATGAGATTGAAAAAGCGATGAACAAGGATATAAAAAATAGTCTAAGCATAATTTAAAAAAAGCAATGGGATCTTTTAAGTCAACCCATTGCTTTTGGATAAGTATGAAACGTATATAGGAAAGAGTTTATTATTGGACAGAAGGTTGTACGGGTTCAACTTTTTTTACAAAAAGTTTTCGGAAGAGGCTGCCTGAGAGCGAACTGAGTCCTCCCAAAATGCCTCCCAACAATGCAGTATAAGCAATCATTCCCCAGCCATTGGTAGAGAAAACACCTCCAATATAGTCTCCAAAAATTCCTTCATTTTGGCTATGTAGAAATAGAGCCATACCACCCCAAAGAATATCGAGTGCCAAAAATCCTGTCCAAAAGCTAGCAATGTTTTTTTGATTTAGTAAAAATCCTACGACTGCTGCCAAACCTAAAACTGCCCACCAAGGAGCTTGTAAACTGAGAAAATAACCTCCAATACCGATAAATAATATTCCTAATATAAGTTTCATGATAAAAATATTTTATCACAGACTTTAGTCTGCAATTTTTGTAGATGCTTGCAGACTAAAGTCGGTGATACTTTTTTACTTTAATTTTTCTTCGTACAATTTGTGGGCAATAATCTCGTCGGGAGAGTTTACAAAAAGCAATTTTTGATACCTTCCTGCTGCCCAATCCTCGACCATATTATCATAATAAGGACTCCCAGGATTGCCCGATTGTCCGCCTGGATAAATACCTGTTGCATTTATGGGGTCGCCCATTTCCACAACCATACGCCAAGAAGGACCAAAGCCTTCTTGTACAGCATTGAGGGCATGATGGAAACCGCCAATCGGAATATTATTGTAGGTAAAAGCAGGAATTTGCCCCAAATGATTGATTCGAGTATGTTTGTATGTTGACCAAATCAGGTCTTTTCCTTCGTTGGGATATTCTTTTAAATCTGTAGTCATAGCTTCAAAGGCAGCAGTGGCTATCGCCACTGCATCTTCTTTTTCGGGCGTTGATTTATTATCAAAAAAGTCATTTGAAGGGTCTTTTTCAAAGAGTTCAATTGTCCGCCAAAGTTCGGGTTTTAGGAGCGTAGCTTTTTCAAAATCATAGATTTCATCCCAAGTTTTTTTATAAAAATGCTTTGACCAAAGTCTATAAAAAGTCGGTGCTAATAAATCCGCTTCGAAGCGATAATCCCAATCTTGCAATGTTCTAAGAATAGCTCTTTGGTCTTTATTGAGGTTTTTTCTGTTGAGCTTGGCGAGCAACAAGGGCAGTAGTTCAGCCGCTTCAATACTATAATTGTCATTTTGCAGAGCCTGCATATCTTGAACGGTGATGTCTTGCATCGTTGCTAACTTTTGATGCAAATATCGCCCTCGATAATCATCAAAACTTGCATTATAATAGTAGGGATAAGAATCGTCAGTAGTTCGCTGATTGGCTGAACCCACAAAACCCGAACTTGGATTTTTGACATAAGGATTATGCTCTTTTGGAATAAAACCTTGCCAAGCATGACTACTTTTACTGCCATCCTGAATGCTTCGACCTTGTCCTTTGCGTTTGAGTGGAAACTTGCCCGAAGGATGAAGGGCAATGTCGCCCTTGGTACTAGCGAAGGCGACATTTTGGGCAGGAGCGTCATAATTTTTCAAGGCATTGGCATAATCATTATAGTTTTTTCCTTGATTTAAATCTAAAAAAACACCCATTTCATTAGGATTGGATTCATCGTGGCCAAGCCAGCGCATCGCCATATCTTGATAGGGCGAATCATCCGACTCATAAACGATTGGGCCCCAGTTGGTATATTTGACAGAATCTGTTATCGTCCCAAGATTTTTGACCTCAAAAGTTTCGATTTTAAATTCTATATTTTTGGCCTTTCCGTCTAATACATATTGCTTTTTTGAATCATCTTTCCACTTAATATTGTACCAATCTACCACATCATGCCCCACATTGGTCATGCCCCAAGCTATGTTGTCATTGAAACCCATAATCACACCAGGAACTCCAGGCAAAGAGACTCCATAAACATTCAAATTTGGAGTATTCAAATGAACTTCATACCAGTAAGAAGGAAGGGTCAAACTCAAATGTGGGTCGGTACAATAAATGGCTTTTCCATTTTTTGTTTTAGAAGGAGCAACAGCCCAATTATTGCTACCAATAAATGGGGGAGGTTTTGAAATTATATCATGTTCGATATAGCCAAATTGTTGATTATCTTTGGGTTCAGAAAGTGGGCGAACTTCTTGTGGCTTAAAGTCATATTGTACCTCAGACGGCACAATCGGCGCTTGCTTTGGGTTGTACTCAGGGTATAAAAAATTAAAAATCTCGTCTCCAAAATGTGTTTGAGCATTGTTACATTCCAAATCAAATTCACGCATACAAAGGGCTTGCGCCATTGCTTTAGAATATAAGGCGGTGTGCAAAGGCGTCCATTTTTCTGGCGCATAGCCCAGCAATTTAAATTCAATAGGATATTCTTTAGGACTAAGCGTATTGATATAAGCATTGACACCTTCGGCGTATTTTTCGATGAGATTAAAATCTTTTTCATTTTTTTGCCAACCTTTTACTGCATTTTCGGCAGCAAAAAGCAGTCCTTTTCGGCGTTGTAATTTGTCTCTTTCCAATACTTTTTCTCCAAGAATTTCGGAAAGTCGCCCTCCCGTAGAGCGTGTCGAAATATCCATTTGCCACAAGCGATGTTTGGCCGTTACATAGCCTTGTGCCATGACGGCATCTTCGATATTTTGAGCAAAAATATGAGGGACTAAGCGATTGTCATAAATGATACGAACAGGCTCTTTAAAAATATCAAAATTGATACTTTGGTCTTGAAAATCTTTTTTGCTTTCGGCATTTTGCCAAAAGCCTGTGAAGGGGGAGAAGAATTTGCCGAGGGCAGGAATATCGGTAGCACCAATTTTCTGGGGTTTGTCAAGCAAATAAATGAGTACAACTGTGATAATTGCAAAAAAAGCAAACTTTATAAATCGCATAGTGTTGGATGTGTAGTTTATAGCAATTCTCCATTTAATGTTCTATACTTGAATGCGTTGGAGGAGCTTTTTTGTAAAAGTTTAGCTTTACGAAACTATGCTTTACACTATCTCATCCCACAAATTTAGGAAAGCAATACTTTCAAATGGAGAATTACTTGTAGTTTGCCTAAAAATATGAAAAAATCATTATTCTTATTTATAATCTTCTTGCTTTTCTTTGGTTGCTCAGATGTCAAGCCTCCAAAAGAGAACAAAGATAGTCCATTTAGAACGACCGTTCCTTCGCAGATTTATTTTAAAAATATGCGAAGCCTTCACTATACCGAAACAGATACGAAGCAAGAAGGTGTTAAACGTTTTGAACCTAAAAGCATTGAAAAAAATGCGATTCGTCCAAAGGTCTTTCCGATTATTTATCAGAATTGGTTGAAAGACGAGGCTTATATTGTCTTTGAAAAATTGGACGCTCCAAAGGAAAGTCTAAGTGTTGAGTTGAATATTGGAGCGTCAGAAGAAAGTAGTAAATTTCAATTGGGAAATTTTAAAAGTCATTTTGATTTGGCTCAAAAAATCTATCAAAACCCTTCCAATTTCCAATTGTATATTTATGAAAATGAAGAAAAGAGAAAAATACTCAAAGAATCAAAAGACGCTTTGATTGTTCTTTCTGATTACTTTAAGTTATTGGAGTGAGGAAAGATTGTACCGAAGTACAATCTTTTAAATTTTTATGATGAGTATTTTTTATCAACCACTCATACCTTGAAACAAGAAAAATAATAAAACCATCAAGACGGCGGTTGTGATTCCGACGACTTGCCAGAATTTTTTAGCGTCCTGCTCATTTTTGATTTCCTGCTTTCTTTTTCGTTTCGATTTTGCCATATCTAAAATTTTATCAGTTTAGGATATTTTTTATTAGGAACGGGGAGTAAATAAGTTTACGTTTTCCTTAAATTAGTGATGAGAATAAGTCATTGAAAATGACATTAATCAAGCTAATTTATGGAATTAAGAAAGTAAATTTATTTCGACCCAATTACGTTAATGGAACTAAATTAATAAATTCTAAAAAAAGAAAAAATTTTTGAGACCCAAAAATTTTTTATAAAAAACAAATATAAAACTTGACATATGTAATATTTTTAATATATATTTGTAACACATAAGAGTTAAAACTCTTGTGATATGCAATTAAACTAGCAAAACCCTTCATATCCATAAGCCGCATTTTTACATTTTAACATAGATGTAATTCTAACTTTTCATTTATTGTTTTTCTGAACTGTTTTGTCCATTAAAATAGACTAACAGTAACAGTTGTAGTTTTCGGAACTACAGTATTTTTCAACATAATAGATTACAATAAATTTTTATGGAAGCTCAAGCAAAAGCAAAAGCAAAGCAAGCTATAGAATCCAATGAAGATTTGCTAAACGAAGTCTTTACCGTAGTGGATTCCAAAATTCAATACCTCAAATTCTTAATCAGCGATGCGATTAAGGATTATATAGATGTGGATGCATTGAAGAAAATGCCTCCCGAATCAGGTGTGCCTTTTTTTCAGGATATTGAACAAATCGAACAGAAAAATTGGGGCATTTTTGAACAAATCGAGCAGCACAATAAGAGTCTTAGCCTCATGTTGTTGGTTCGGCGATTGCTCAACAAATGGAATTTTAGGATTGTTATGATATTACTATCTGACAATCAATATTTAAAATATAATGAGAAAAATTTAGCGTTAATACTCCAAAACTATTACAGTATGTCGAGTGGTATTCCACATCATGTAAGCGACAACTAATCCCCCTGGGAATTTACATAGCCTCCTCCTACTTTTTTATCAGTTGTTTGCTGAATGTTTGCCCCTTTACTTGTACTTTTATAAAATAAGTACCCGAACTCAAAGCTGAAATATCGGTTTCCAATTCGACATTTTCTTGTTGTAATCTTCCTTTAAAAATGGATTTTACCAAGCGGCCGTTCACATCAAATAGTTCTATTTGATGTGGAGCAGAATGCTCCTTATCGAATTGTATCGTTATCTTTTCAGAAGCTGGATTGGGATAGATTTGTAAAGTCTTTTGGAGCAAAGTCAATTCTTCTGTAGATACTTCATAATCAAATTGATAAGAATACATCGAACGACCATAAGTAGCAGCGACTAGGGTAGAGGTAGCGGCATGATAATCCAAATCTGTGACCACAACATTGGGTAGTTCATTACCCAAGATTTGCCAGGTATTCCCCAAATCATCGCTTACAAATACACCAATATCTGTTGCCAAATAAAGGTCGTCCACATCGAATCTAGGATTGATAAATATATCGTTTACAGGCACATCAGGTAAACTGCTTCCGATATTTGTCCAAGTCGTACCTCTATCGTCACTATAATAAATATGTCCCATGTTTTCGTTGAAGCGATAGCCCGAAAATGTGATATAAACAGCATCTTCATTGTTGGGGTCGGCAGCGATTCTAGTGACCCAACGGTCGGGGAGTGTTGCTGATATTTTTTCCCAATTATTGCCTCCATCACTTGTTTGCCAAGCATTGCCATCGTCCGTACCTGCATAAATGATATTGCTATTGAGTGGCGAAACACTTACTGATGTTACTGTACCATAGGTAATATTTTGACTCTGATTGCCGTTGGTCAAATCGGGAC
>JAHDEQ010000006.1:18407-26062 GCA_020628755.1 Saprospiraceae bacterium | reverse complement strand
GTTACTGTACCATAGGTAATATTTTGACTCTGATTGCCGTTGGTCAAATCGGGACTTATGGCAGCCCAACTCACCGCACGATTGGTAGAGCGATAAACTCGATGTGTAGCGGTGTAGAGCGTATTGGTATTATTAGGGTCAAATTCGAGGGGTGTATTCCAATTTTTTCTATCATTAGAGGCTATACCATTCGTGCCTTCAAAAAAGCTGTCACCTCCATTGGTGGAGCGAAAAATATTGCCATATTGATATTCGACATACAAATAATTGCTATTGTTTGGGTCAACTAAAGCATGAAATCCATCCCCGCCAAACACTTGTTCCCAATCATTTTGAGCACCGCTTGGTGTACGATTTGTACCATTGTCTTGTGAGCCGCCATAGAGTATTTGAGGATTGGAGTCATCAATTTCGCAGGTATAAAATTGAGTAATTGGCATATCCTGAAATTTATAGACGACATTGCCACCGTCGGTGGTAATGTAAACGCCTCCGTCATTGCCCGTGACTATTAAGTCAGAGTCCATTGGATGTACAAAAACAGAATGTTGATCTACATGAATCCCCGATTTGAATGGAAACCAATTTTTACCACCATCAGTAGATTTTTCAACATGTAAGCCAATATGATAAAGTGTGTTTTCATCATTTGGGTCAACCACAATTCGGCCAAACCACCACATAAAGGGTACATTTGTTATACCATTTTCTAAGACATAAGTCCAATTGTCGCCATTGTCTGTAGATTTAAAAACACCCAATATATTGCCATCGGACTGGGCATAAGTGGCATAAATAGTTGAAGGATTGCTAGGTGCTATTGCCAAACCAATACGTCCTTTAAAAATAGGATTTAGGGGAAGTTGACCACCTAATTTTTCCCAACTGTCGCCACCGTCTTGCGAACGGTAAATGTCAGAAGTCTCGCCTCCATATTGACGTTCGTTGGGAACACGTGTACGTTCCCAAGTGGCCGCAAAAATAAGTTCAGGATTGCTAGGATTAATAACAACATCAATGACACCTGTTGAGTCAGAGACATAAAGTACTTGTTGCCAAGTACTTCCACCATCTTGTGTGCGGTACAGACCACGATCCGTATTGTTACCAAACAAATCGCCCATTGCGCCTACAAAAACTTCATTGGCATCTTGCGGATTCACAGCAACTCGGCCAACACTTCCAATGTCTTCCAAACCCAAATGTTCCCAAGAGTCGCCACCATCCAGAGATTTATACACACCATAACCATCATAAGTGAGCGAGCCACCTCCGCCATTTGCCTCGCCTGTTCCAACATAGATAATATCTTCGTTGGAAGGTGCAATTGCCATATCACCGATGGAGAGCGATTCGGCTTGGTCAAATATCGGTTCCCAATCGGCATTGCCGCCACCTAATCGAAATATCCCACCTGAAGCTGTTGCCGCATAGATAAGTTGGATGTCGTCAGAACGCATTTCAATATCGGTGATACGACCTCCAATATTGGTTGGCCCTCTAAATTCCCACTCATTGAGGAAATTTTTGGGGCGTGCAGCGTTTAGGGCTTGTTTGCGGTATTTGAGGGCTGCTTTTTTGGCTTGACGATCTATTTTCCCGTGTGGATAGATGCGTTGTTGTGCCATCCAATTGTGCGGAGTACTTGGCGGTTTTTCGTGCGATTCTGTGCTTGGTACAATTGTATTTTTGATGGAATATTGGTAGGTCAGTATTCCTAAAAATAGTGTTGATAAAAGGAGTGTGTATTTAGTTTTCATAATTGAAGAATTGTTATTTCACAGAGGTTCTCAGAGAAAACACGGAGTTGCACGGAGTGGATGTCTAGCCACGTTCTATGGGGCAGGTCATACAGTGCGAACCACCTCTTGCCCTCGAAAGTTCGTTGGAGGGTAGGGTGATGATGGTGTTTTCTAAGGTATTGGGATTGATTGTTCCTAGGGCAACTTTTTTTAGAAATTCTTTGGCGTGTAAAACATCAAAACCATGTTTTTTGAAAGCAATTTCGGTATAAGGATTTCTGTCATAGGTAAGGGCGATGCCTGGTCGGATGGCAACTAAGTTGCAACCGTCCGTCCATTGCTCACGCTCTTGATAAGGGGAAATACCATTGCCACTTTCGATAAATTGCATCTCGGAATTGATTTCGGAAAGGAAAAATTCTTTGACCGAATTGTAGGTTCTTTTCACGCCTTTGCTTGAATGAACGGTAACATTGGAGCTAAGACCATCTAATACGATGGGTTTGAACGCAACGACATGGTTATTTGAAATTCTTGTAAAAATGGTATCAATATGCATACAAGAACGGTCGTTGGGAATGTTGACTTGTACCACATTTTTGATAACTTTTTTCTTAAATAGGGCATCTTTGAGCGAGTGGATAGCGTGCGCAGATGTGCGCTCGCTACAGCCGATAAGCAGATAATCGTTTTCAATTATCATCATATCACCACCTTCAATAGATACTTGTTCACCTCGTCGTGATGGAGGAAAATTTTCTACATGATTAAGGTTGATAACCTTACCAGCTTTGGACAATTCTTGAAAAATGGGATGTGCATAAAAAATAAAACGGGTCAAAAAATTCTCTCTAAAACGAGCTTCTTTAGCTGCTTTGGTAATAATAACGTGGTCTCGTACAACAACGGCAATATCACGGGTGAAAATGAAATTGGGTATGGGGTCAAAAAGTATTAAATCTTCATCTTCGTCGTAGCCTGTGATGAGTACTTTTGCCAATTTCTCGTGAGGCATTTTTTCGAGGAGTTTTTTGTAGGCAGAAGGCAACTCTTCATACTTGACAATCATGTCAATCATCTCTTGTTTAGCTTCTTTGTGTGCATCAAGTCCTTCAAGGATGAGCGTCTCGGTTTCGAGTACATTATTTTTGCCCAAAAAGGCTTCGAGTACGCTTTTGAAGACATCGTGTTCTTCTTGCATTTGTGGCAAATAGACAATGTCGTCGAAGAGAAGTTCTTCGGAGCGTTTGGGAGAAATACGAGCGATTCCGCTATCGGGACGATGTACGATTACTCGTTTTAATGGGATGATTTCTCCTATTACTTGTATTAGATTTTTCTTTTTAGTCATTTTGTGTTTGTATTATTCCAAATATAATGATTTGTTTCGTCAATATTAAAACCTGTTGCGGGATAAAGCTGATTGCCAATGGTATTGGTTTTTTCGGTTTCTAAAGAGATAGCTGCGGCATTGGTGGCTTTTGCCAATTCTTTGCTGCGAGCGATTAGGAGTTTTGAGATACCTTTTCCTCTTTCGTTGGCATCAACATACAAGTCATTGAGGTGCCACCAACGTTTCATTTGTACCGATGTAAACATCGGATACAATTGCGTAAAGCCAACGGCTTTTTGTTGCTCGTTGAAGGCTAAGAAAATAATAGATTCCTTATTTTCGAGGCGTTGTTTTAAGAAGTTTTTAGCCCCTTCCAAATCCGACTCTTTGCGATAGAATATTCTATAAGCGTCGAACAATTTTGCTGCTTCATTTAAGTGTTCGAGATTTGCTTGAATAATTTGCATGATTATTGTTTATGATATTTTGCTAAAAAAGTAGTCACTCAAGACACTTATTGTTTAACAAATGTACTCAAAACTTGGAGACTAAAAAAGCTACAATTGGAGCAAATCAGTTTACGATTGGTAGAACCAGAGATTGTGTATTTACGAGAGAGCAAATTAGTAAAATTGATGCTGGAATAGATTTGTTGTGTCGTGCCGTACAGCACAAGCATTTTCGACAAAAAATTGTCAATTTTTCTTGGGAATCGCCCAATGGAAATGTCTATAAACGATTTTATTCGTGTAATCAAGTCTCTAATGTGGAAGTTTGGCAACGTATTGCCAACTTTTATAGACTTAATGCCGAAAATCCTATTGCGATTTTACCTTGCAATACCCGCAAAGATATATTGACATACTCTAGTATGAATGCACTTTCGATTTGGATGAACAAAGGCTACTTGAATCAGGAATGGTTTACGCCAATTCATGTGGCGAGTTGTCTTGTACACGATTTGTGTGACAACTTAGGTTTTCAGTCTTATTTAGAAGGGCAGTTTATCAAAAATCGGATTCCTAGTGTTCCATTTTTTTGTGGTTATTTGGTGATGCAAATTTGCCAATATTGGCAAGAGGATGTTACGGATGTACGCAATAGTTTTGATTTTATTGATACTGAAAATTATCAATATTTTCCTTGTAGTATTGTTTTTCAAACGCATAAAACAAGTATGCAAAACCAAAGTGCCAATCAGATATTGGCACAGCTCATTGACCAATTGCTTACCGAAATGGATGCTTTGAAGAATGACTTTAGCAATATGACTCCAGATGAGCTTGCCCGTTATACAGCTCTTGAAAAAGGAGTCAATAGTCTCAAAGACTTACAAAAAAAACTGGCCATTACATCACTCGATGGAATGGATGCCTTGACACTTTCGCCATTTAATTTTAAAAGAATTTAACTTCCCAGCTTATCAATTTTTGCTTGGTAATCTTTACGAGTTTTATCGGCTCGCTCTTTGGCTTTTTGCAAAACGCTGGCGTGTTTTTTATCGGCTTCTTGTATGGCTTTAGTATGTGCTTTGTCGGCTTGTTTTTTGGCTAATTTCGCTGCTTCTTTGGCTGCAATTTTCTGTAAAGGATTTTTGACTTTCTCAACTTGTTTGTCTGCTTCGGCATAAGCACGATCACGGGCTTGGTCAGCAATTTTTACAGCACTTTTTTTAGCATTGTCGGCTTGTTTTTGGGCATCGCCCATGATTTTATCAATTTTGGTATTCATCTCATCGGTCAGTTCTTTTTTTCTAGCCGTGAAGTCTTCTTTGACTGCTTCAATTTTTTCATCTTTGATTTTGGTCAAGGTATCAACAACGGTTTCTTTGACGGTATTGACAATATCTTTGACAGAAGTTTCTGCGCCATCGGCTCCCAAAGGCTTGATTTTTATCTTAGGATTGGTTATAGTTCCTGACATATTGATAAGGACATTGATAAACTTGCCCACATCCAAATTGACACCCAATTTGGAGGCTTCTTTATTTAGGAAATTCAAGCCTTTATTGGCAGCAGCACCGATATTGCCTTTTTCCAAAAGGCTTCTCGGAATCTTAGCTTTAATATCATAAGCCATATCGAGATTGATGCCATGTTGTCCCTTGATGAGCATATCAATTCCATTGGTTTTGTAGGGAAATTCTCGTATCAAAACTTTGCCATCCGCAATTTCAAACCAGTTTTTGGTATTTTTGAGATTCATGGATTTAAAGGCATTGACATTGAGTTGGTTGCCTAAGTTTTCGAGGGGTTTAAAATTATTGATGACTGCATCTAAGGTTTGCATAAAACCATCTGCGGTAAGCGTATTGAGGTCGGGCATCATGTCTTTACCCAAAACGCCTTTCATTGATAATGTTGAGTTGAAATTTCCTTCTATAAATTTTCCAATTGGGGCCAACACTTGAAAAGTGTTGAAGGTTTGAAAGGCTTTTTGGAAATTCAAATTATTCAATTTATAACTCATATCAAACAATGGCTTTTCCGTATCTTGCGTATTATAGCCACCTTCAATATCAAATTTTCCGCCTAAAGTATTGGCCGTTCCTTTTTCGATACGTGCCTCTTTATTTTTTACCAAAACATCGCCTTTTACATTTTTCAAATCCATATTGGTATAAATCAATTCCTTGAAATTGGAATGAATGGTCATATCAATATTTTCGGGAATCAAAAGTGGTTCGAGTTCTTCTTCTGTATTCGATATTTTGACGGCTTTGGCTTGGCCATCATCTTCGGGCAACATAAATTGATTGAGGTCAAAATAATTGGAAGTTAAATCAATTTCGCCTCCTAAAATTCCATTATCAAAAAGGTAGTCAAAAACTCCTGTGATTGTTCCCTTTCCTTGAAGGTCGCTTTTGCCAATAAGGGTAGCAAACTGGTCAATGACCAGTTTGTTGGGCGTGACATGACCGACGGCAACATTGTTTTTCAATTCATACGTATCATAAAGAAGTTTGTCAATTTTGGCATCCATCGTAAAATCAAAACGGTCAAAAAGTTCTTCTTCAGCTTCGCTGTTTGCAACAGGCGCATCAGTCGTTTCGGTTTCTTCGCTTAGCCACTCGTTGGCATCAAATAAATCCGAACTCATTTTGACCGTTCCTTTCATGGTTTTGTTGGGCGAAAAATAAGCCAAGATATTGTCAATTTTTCCACTCGCTTTGATGTCGGATTTTCCGAGCAAACCGTCAAATCCTTTGATATTGACAAACTGCGGCGTAAAGTTCATACCCAACTGATTGATTTTGATGGGCGGCATATCAATCGAGGTATAATTGATGTTAGAAATACGCAAATCGCCAGCCATATTGACGTTTTCGTAGTCGGCCTTATCGAGCTGCGAAAGACGAGCTTTCATCATAAAGTCCGCATCAATTAATCCATTTAAAGTCTCGACACCTTCCATTGGAAAGGCTTTAGCGAGGTCTTCTAAATTAAGGATTCCTTTGACTTTGGTATCAATATCAGGATCGGATATTGGTGTGCGTAAATTGAGCGAACCTTCAAATGGATTTGCACCTAATTTTAATTTAAAGTTGGGAATATCAATGGTCATTTTGTCCAAATTGCTGCTCGGACTGTTAATCGAAGCCGAGGTATTGATACCATCAATACCTAGCGGTAAATCGGGATATTGTACGGCTGCATTGGCCACATCAAAATCTATTTTAAAAGCAGGCAATTGTTCTTTTACACTATTATAAGTTCCTTTTACAAAACCATCAAATTTCACCTTTCCATTTGCTTTTACATCTTCGTAACCCTCGATGTAAGCACCTGGTATCATGGACAAAAAGTCTTTAAAATCGTTGTTGGGCGCAGCAAATTTTAAGTCCATTTTGATGTCATCGTCTTGCATTTGTACAAAACCATTGGCGGCCAATTGCAAGGCATTGATACGCAAATCATTTTCCTTTAAGGTGTAAGTGGAGGTATTCATATCAATGTTTAGGATGGCATCGAGTGTGGCTTTCGCTTTTTTCAAATATGTAATTCCACCTGTAGAAACGGTAAATTTATCGAAGCTCGTTTTGGTATTCAAATCATAAACAGAAGCCGTTAAATCGCCATCGCCTGTATGATTGATGCCTTGCGCATCAATATACATTCCTGCGCTTTTGTCATTATAAATAAACGAAGCATTTGAGATTTCGTAATGGTCGAGGTTGACTAAAAAATCACCAGATGAAGATTCTTCAGTTGTTGTGGTTTCGCCAGTATCTTTTACAATATCATAGTTGGCTTTTCCATTGTTGAGGACTTGTATATTGATTTGAGGTTGGTCTAAAGCAATGCCTTTGATTTGGATAGGTAACTCACTTTTGACGACCGACCAAAAATCAAGCGTCACGTCAAAATCTTTGATTTTGGCGAGTTCAATGTCTTTAAATTCGTCTTTACCTTTGACGTTCAAATTCTCCAAACCCAAACTAAAATCAGGAAAAGAATGCAGCAAGGACAAACTAATGTCTCCAAAATCTACTTCAGCATCCAATTGTTTATTGAGTTCGGTTTTGGTATAATCAATGATTTCGTCCTTGTAAAAATAAGGAATGGCTATTGCTGCAATCA
>JAHDEQ010000006.1:8720-18307 GCA_020628755.1 Saprospiraceae bacterium | reverse complement strand
GTATAATCAATGATTTCGTCCTTGTAAAAATAAGGAATGGCTATTGCTGCAATCAGAAGGATTAGGAGCAATACAAAGAAGAAAAGGAATAATCTTTTTAGCAATCTCATGTTATTTTATTTAGCTTGTTGGTCGTGTTTATGGTTGAAATAAATCTCAAATTACTATTGAGCCTATTGCATCGCAGTTTCAAACTGCGACGAATCTTTAGTGTATTTTATAGCATTTTAAACGAAAAATCTATCAATTTAATTGTTACTTTTGTCTTGCAACAAAGTTACAAATAGTGCCGTAACTTATTATTTAAGACGATTTTAGATGTTAAAAAAAATTCTCTTTTTAGTTAATCTTATCTTAATTCTATCTATATCGAGTTTTGCTCAGGAGATAGCTCAAAAAGAGAAACCCACCAAGCGCAAAAATCGCTATGTTGTACTTCCTGCCACCGCTTATACGCCTGAAACTGGACTTACCGCAGGTTTTTTGAGTGCTATTGTTTTTGACTTAGCGCAAGGAGATACCTTGAGTCGAATGTCACAAGTGGCACTTTTGGGCGTTATTACTACAAAAGGTCAGCTTTCGAGTGGTGTGGACTTTACTTTATTTACGAAAAAAGAACAATTTAGGTTTGAAGGTCGAATCGAATTTCGTAAAGATGTGGATAGAAATTTTGGGATTGGGAATGCGCCGCTTGGACTTATCCATGAATTTGGAGAGGAGGAGCTTGTGAATCGCTATAACTTTATGGAAATGAAAACCCAACGCTACGAAATGCGCTTGGGCGCATTTCGGAAGCTGAGGCAAGGACTTTTTGCAGGTTTGCTTTTGGATTATCGAGATACATGGAATTACGAACCCTTTGAAAATCGAGTTTTTATAGAGCCACATACTATTCAAGCTGTACCTGTCAATGGTCGGGTTTTGGGAGTAGGTCTTGGTTTGACTTATGATAAACGAGACAATATCAATAATGCCAGCGAGGGTGTATTTATACAAATGCGGCATTTAATATTTGAAAATTTTAGTTCAACGGTATCAAAAAGTAACTATTATAATTTCTTTTTAGATGCTCGAAAATACTTTAAAACCTATCAATCGCAAGCCCTCGCTGTTCGGTTTTTGACCGACCAGCGTTATCACAATCAAACTTTTTTACCTTTGTATAGTTATGCGGATATTGGCGGAAAAGAGTTTGTTCGAGGTTACTTTGAAGGGACTTATCGGGACAATCATTTATTGGGTTTTGAGGCGGAGTATCGGATTCCGATTTGGCAAGATCCCAATTCCAAAATTTGGCAATTTTGGAGGCGAACGGCTGTTCATTTTTTTGCGAGTACGGCGCAAGTGATGTCGAGTTGGGAAGATTTTGAGTTAGAAGGTTTTAGAACTTCCATTGGTATTGGCGGACGTTATGTTTTGAATTTTCCTCAAAAAATCAATCTTCGAGTAGATATTGGTTATGGTTTGCACAGAGGAGCAACCCTAGCAGGTCGAGGTTGGGGATTTTATTTTTTTATTGGAGAAGCGTTCTAGGAATGCAGGAATGCAGGAATGTGAGAATGCAGGAATGTGAGAACGAACTCGAACACGTTAATACGTGAACACTTAAAAATGATGATAAATATTAAAGAATATACGTTAATTGAAAACGAAGCGGGGCTGGCTGCTTTTGTTCGGGAGAACGAAGGCATTGATTGGATGGGATTTGATACGGAGTTTATCGGTGAAAAGCGGTTTTATACCTTACTTTGTTTGATTCAAATTGCAACGGAGCGAGGAAATTATCTGATTGATGCGATTCGGATAAAGAACCTTCAGCCATTTTTGGATTTGATAAAAAATCCTGATATTCTAAAAATTACGCACGCTGGGGAAAACGATTATCGAATTTTACAAAGTCAGTACAATACCATTCCTCAGAATACTTTTGATACGCAAAAGGGGGCAGGTTTTGTAGGTTATCGTTATCCGCTTTCGTTTGGAAAATTGTTGGACAAGGAAATCAATGTACGCATCAGCAAAGGCTATATGGTGACGGATTGGAAGGCGCGCCCTTTGAAGCCCAAGCAAATTAAATATGCGCTCAATGATGTGATTTATTTGAGGCAATTGTATGATAGTTTGACTAAAAAACTTGAAAAATTGAATCGGGTGGATTGGATGCGAGATGAGATGCTGTTGTGGGAATCCATGCCTTATTATGCCGATAATCCGCATCGTGAGGCTTTGGAAAGTCGTTTGATTCAGCAAATCCCTTTTCGAGAGCAAATATTTTTGATTCGGATGTACCAATGGCGATTGGAACAAGCCAAGCGCAAAAATTATTCAAAAGAAATGATTTTGCCCCGAAAAGTATTGGGCGTAATTGTTCAAAATATGAGTTCAGGAAAAGCCGCACTCAAAGACAATCGTATTTTGAATCCAAGAGTAATTGAAAATAATTGGACGACTTTTAACCAATTGTATCAAGCAACACCGACGAACGAGGAAGAAGAATTGCTCAAAACGATTCCGAAAAAAATGGTATTGAGCGATAGCGAAGAGTTGAGTTCGGAGTTGCTTTATATTATTATGAAAAAGAGATGTATGGATGCCGATGTTGCTTCCGAAATGTTGGTCAGTAAGAATAGTTTAAAGCAATTGCGCTATAAGGAAAATTATGACGACCACTCCTTGCTCAAAGGTTGGAGACGCAAATTTTTGGGCGATGAATTTATTCAATGGCTCACTTATGAAGGCGATTTGGTGATGCAAATTGAGGAACATCAATTTGTGATAGAAAAGAAAAAGTAAAACCACGAATGCACAAATGAAATTGTGCATTCGTGGTATAGAATTTACTCTACTATAATCTGTTTAGTATATATTTTATCACCAGATTGGAATTTTACAAAATATAAACCTGCTATCCAATCAGATACATTTATTTTTAATTCGGATGGAGGTTTTTTGACTTGTAAAGTTTGAACACCCAAAGTATTATACACATTAATATAATCAATTTTGAGCTTATTCAATTGTATATATAAATGCGCTGCTGAAGGGTTGGGATAGACCATAATGCGATTCGCATGGTCTATCTGTTGTGTGGGTGTATATAAAACAAAAACCAATTCTGATTGCAAAACGCAAGTATTTTTGTCAATGACTTCTACCATATAATTCCCACTTTCTTCTATAAATAAGTTCATTTCTGTTCCATTTTCTATAGGATTTCCATCCAAAAACCATTGATAAGATTGATACTCGCTTGTTGTTAGCGAATTGCCCTCAATAGAAATAATAGGAGAGACCATTTCATACAAATCAATAGTGATAGGTTCAGAAATAGCAGAGCAACCATCATTTGTCACTTCAAGATAATATTCGCCTGCTTCATAAACATTTAGTGTGCTTTCAGTTTCATTTTCGAGCAAGATACTATCTTGATACCATTGATATGATTGGGCATTTTCGCTTGCAAAAATGCTTGTCGAATCATTAGGGCAGAAGGTCGTAGCATCTGCCATAATTGTAGCATTGGGCGATGCAACTTGCACCACCTCAAATAAGTTGACTTCGATAAGACAAATCGAATCATAGAGCAAAGCCGTATAATTGCCAGCTTCGCTTATTTCAATATTAGAAACTTGATTTTCCAAGACTTCGCCATTGATTGTCCAATCGTATAAAATATCGGTATTGATAACAGCCGTCACCGTATCGTCATCGCAAAGTAGAAAAGGTGGCTCAAAATAGTTGGTATCAATAGGAGCAGAGATGGAAATTTCAATAGCTTCGGACAAGGCACTACATTCCAAATTATTGGCCTCGACAGAATAGACACCAGATTCACTTATAGCGATTTGATGATTGCTTTGAAGGATTGGATTTCCATCCAAAAACCATTGATAACTGTCTGCTCCCGGTGGGACTTCAAGTTGTAGTGTAGAGTCTGCACAAAGAGAAATTTCACTTTGTGCAAGGTTGAATTCAACATTAGGTAACTCCAATTCTTCAATAAAAAGAGCCGCACTTGTACTCGTACAACCATTAGCACTTGTAATCTGAACTTGGTAGTTTCCTTCTTGACTAATTTCAATACTATTATTGCTTTGTTCTTCAATAATTTCTTCGTTGAAAAACCAAGTATAACTAACATCCAAATCGGTCGCAACGCTTGCATTAATGCTAACACTTTCGTTGACACAAAAGTATTCAAAAGGTAGTGCAGCAATACTTGGTTCTAGCAAATTGCCATACTGAATTTCAATCGTTTCGCTAAAAGATTGGCAATTATTATTAGAAACGATTAAGCCATAAATGCCTGATTCTGAAACTTCTATAGATGAATTATTCTCATTCGTAATTGCCTCTCCGTTCAATGTCCATTGGTAAGTAGCTGCGCCTTCGTTTGCAGTAAGAGATACCGTTTCTCCTTGACAAATTTCTATAAAACTCTCTGTTGGACTAATAATTTGAGCGATAGGATTTTCTTGAATATTGACAACAAATGAATTTGATGTTGTGCTACAATTTTCAATGCTAGCGGTCGCAAAATAAGTCCCTGAACTGTTGATTTCTAAACTATTTGTAGTTGCATTTGGAATTGGATTTTCATCCAAAAACCATTGATAAGCATCGGCATTTCCCTCGATTTCAACTAGCGTTGATTCGCCTTCACAGAGTGTGATTTCGGTATCAGTATTGAGTTCAATTGTGGGTAGCTCAATGACCGATAGCAGAAGGTCATTGCTGCTCGCTTGGCAATTTCCAACAAAGGCAATGACCTGATAATTTCCAGCTTGACTGACTTCTATTTGGGTATTTTGATTCGTATCAATCAGCGTTCCATTGTAGTACCAAGCATAATTATCGGCCTCATAATTAGTGCTCAAAACCGTATTTTCTCCTGCACAAAATTGTGTGTCTCCTTCCAAAATTGGACTGTCCAAATCCACAACTTCAATCGTTATTTCAACAATTTCAGAGAGACAAATATAGTTTCTACCCGTAAGGGTATAAGTTGACGTTTCTGTAGGACTTACCGTAATCGAAGGCGTATTGTCTCCCGTACTCCAAGCAAAATCTTCTGTGCCTTCGGCAAGAAGTGTAATGCTTTCTCCTGCACAAATTTGAAAATCGTCTCCATCAATATTGCTAATAGTAGGCGTGTCCGCAGAAAGAACAGAAAGATTGATACTTGAAGATGTTGTACTACAATTATTAGTTGTAGTTTGTAAGGTATAATTGCCCGATTGATTGGCCACAAAGTTGGCTTGATCTGCATTTTGGATGGTGAAGCCATCCAAAAACCATTGATAAGAATCGGCAATTGAATTGGTCGAAAATTCATAGCTTTCACCAGCACAGATAACAATATCATCATTTATATTAAGTTGAGGAACAGGCAAATCAATAAAACTTACTTCGACAATATTAGAACTAGCCTCACATAAATCATTGTTTACAGTAACTTGGTAATTCCCACTTTGATTTACTTGTAAAATAGAAGTGTTTTGGTCGTTGATAGGCTCGCCATTGAGCAACCATGTGTAATTTCCTGTTGTTTCTGCTGCTTGAAGATTTAGTTCAGTCCCTACACAATTTTCGATGAATGCAGGACTTAATATTTCTGCATTGGGCAAGTCCGAAACACTTACCGCAATTGGATTTGAAGTGACGGAACAGTCGCCATTATTGGCTTGTAAAGTATAATTTCCTATACTCGAAATTTCTAAACTATTGGAAGTTGCACCTTCAATTATTTCATCCTCTAAAAACCATTGATAGCTTTGGGCTTGACCCAAATCTACGAGAATAAAAGTCTCGCCTTCACACAAAGTTATCGCTTCGCTTGTATTGAGTTGGATATTGGGAGTACTTTGATTAGAAACTATAATTGTTTCAGAAACGGCTGTACAAGAACCGAAGTTGGCCGTAACAAAGTATGTTCCTGCCGCATCGGTTGTAAGACTTGAGCCATTTTGATTGGGAAAAACCCAACCATCCCAAGTCCAAGTATAAGAGTTTGCGCCTTCGCTTACGCTTATAGTCGTTTCGTTACCTTCGCACAAGTCCACTTGTAGTGGACTTAGGACTTCTATTTCTGCCGTAGAATTATTACTTGTGATGGTTACATTTGCAGAAACAACCGAACAAATATTGTTGCTTGCTTCGACGGCGTAAGTACCTGATTCATTGACGGTTAAGCTGTTGTCGGATTCATTTGGAATTGGACTGCCATTGAGCAACCATGTATAAGTATCGGCACCATCGGGTACAGATAAAATTGCGGAATTATCATCACACAAATCTAATGTTCCACTTTGATTAAGTGCTACATTGGGGTATGGAGTTACTACAATATTTACTGTTTCGGAAGACGATAAACAAGTTTGTAAACTTGCTTGTACATAATAATTTCCACTTGTAGAAACGACAAGTGTATTGCTGGTTTCATTGCTTATTTCGATTCCATCTTTAAACCATTGATAAGTATCTGCCCCATTTTCAACTTCTAAAACCGTGCTTTCTCCTTGGCAAAGATTGGTCGTTCCCGTTAGACTAAGTTGAACATTCGGACTCGATACAAAATTAGCGGTAAAAACGTCTGAGAAGTTCGTACAGTTGGCTGTACTAACTTCGACCTGATATTGTCCCGACTGATTGATAAGGATTGCATTAGAATTTTCATTTAAAACCTCACCGTCTCTTGTCCAAGTATAATTATCTGCCTCATTTTCGACTTCTAAAACCGTGCTTTCTCCTTGACAAAGATTGACCGTTCCCGTCAAATTAAGTTGAACATTCGGACTCGATACAAAATTAGCGGTAAAAACGTCTGAGAAGTTCGTACAGTTGGCTGTACTAACTTCGACCTGATATTGTCCCGACTGATTGATAAGGATTGCATTAGAATTTTCATTTAAAACCTCACCGTCTCTTGTCCAAGTATAAGTATCTGCGCCATTTTCGACTTCCAAAGTCGTACTTTCTCCTTCGCAAAGACTGATTGTATTCTCATTTTGATTAACAAAGTCAACATTGGTTTGACCGTTAAAATTAACAGAAATTGGGTCAAGCGTAATTTTACATTTGCCATTGCTGGCGAGTACGGAGTACTCGCCACTATTGCTGACTTCTATAGAATTTCCACTAAAATCAGAATCAATTTGGCCATAGACTAGCCATTGAATCGTTTGGGCAGAACCTGATACTTCTAAATTTGCAGTTTTCGCATCGCAAGATGAAATATCAGAATCATCAACCCAATTTACACTAGGGTTTTGGTCAAAAGCAATCGGCGGAATCGTACCATAATCAGGATTGAGCACAAATAAACCAGTTTGAGTATCTGAAGCCAATATTGTACCCGAAGGCAAAAATGGATAAACACCCCAATTGCCTGTCGTACCATTATATTGCGTATTGAGTGGTCGAGTATCGTAATGAGCTATTCGAGTAGGATTGAGAGGGTTTGAAATATCAAAAACTTGTACGCCATCTTCATAATAAGAAACAACTAAATGATTGCCTCGAATAAAAGGATTGTGCGGTGTATTGTTGTCATCTGTTGGAGTAAGCAAAGGTTCTTTGAAGTCTTTGACGACTTCAATTTCACCATTATTAAGATTGGACAAATCTATAACCAATAAAGGCAAGCCGCTAGGCACTTCTTCGGCAACAATAGCATATTGATTGTCATCGGTGAGCCAGCTACTATGGTTGTAACCATTGGTTGGAACGGAGGCTAAAATTTGAGGATTACTAGGATTCGTAAAATCCCAAACATAGTAGCCATTCCAGCCATGCGAGCAGTACGCAATATTATTGCGTACAAATACATCGTGGACATAACCACCGCCACTACTCAAATCCGCAATTGCCAACAACTCAGGCTCGGCAGGATTATTTTCTAAATCATAAACAATTAGACCAGAATTGGCACCAGCTACATATAAACGATGATTTTCTTCGTCAATATAAATATTATGTGCTTGATTAAATACGGAATTATCCAATGTAATTCTACTAACTGAATTGGGTAAATTGCTCAAGTCAAAAATCGCCAAACCCTCGTTGCCTTGGTCGGCAACGCCATAAGCATAGGTTTGGTAAGTTTTATAATCACGCCAAATAGAATTGATCGTTTCCTCGAAACGGTTAGTTTCTACGACGTTTTGAGGGTTGCTTACATTGATAAAATGCGTATAGCGAGCTGAACCCAAAATAGCATATTCATTACCGTCGCAGTCCACATAGCCCCAAATATCGTTGTAGCGAACTCCGGAAGATGTAGGTAAATCATCGTCTCGCCAATTCATACCTAAGTTGATGTTGTCAGCAACCTGACTCCATAAACAAACATTGTATCCTAATATACACAGAAATACTAAAACTAATCTCATCGTGAATAGTGTTGGTAATAGCTCAAAAATAAACTTACATCCTGCCGATGCAGGTGATGTTTTGACAAATAGATGCCTCATGCTCATCTGTCCAGCTCGAAAAGCTAGAGGATAAAGTAAGCATTATATATTAGTCTTAATTACAAAAGACTAAATCATAATGGCTAAGTAACTATTGGATTTCCCTAAAGTGAAAGTCTATTTTTTCACCTGATTTAATTATTCTCTAAATACTTATACTCCTAAGCTAAAATAGTAGTTTCGGAAATCATGCCAAAATATTGTTAAAAAATAGTTCTCGATTTTTTAGGGTCTAAAAAAGTTATGGTTAAAATATTTTTTATAAAAACTTTTTTTTTTGCAAAAAAGAAGTAATTTTGCGACCTGTGAGGGTCAAATGGCCAGCTCCTTCTGAACTCCCCCAGGTCGGAAACGAAGCAAGGGTAAGAGGTTGAGCGGTTCGATTTGGCTTCTCACTTTTTTTTTACCATTCCTTATTCTCAATTACAAACCAAAGATGAAATTTTTTATTGATACTGCCAACCTCGACCACATCAAAGAAGCTAAAGATTTAGGTATTTTAGACGGCGTAACGACTAATCCGTCATTAATGGCTAAAGAAGGGATTGCAGGAGCCGAAAATGTCAACAAACATTACAAGGCAATTTGTGATTTGGTAGATGGCGATGTGAGTGCAGAAGTAATTTCAACGGATTTTGATGGTATTATAAAAGAAGGTCAAGCTCTAGCTCAAATTGCACCCAATATTGTAGTCAAAGTACCAATGATAAAAGACGGAGTCAAAGCCTTGCGTTGGTTTACCGATAATGGTATTCGTACCAATTGTACTTTGGTTTTTTCGGCGGGGCAAGCTATTTTGGCGGCCAAAGCAGGCGCAACTTACCTTTCTCCCTTTATCGGACGTATTGATGATATTAATTGGAATGGAATGGATTTGATTCATCAAATTGCTGAAATTTATGCCATTCAGGGTTTTGAAACCGAAATTTTAGCCGCTTCTATTCGCAACGCTCGCCATATTGTGCAAGCTGCACAAAATGGTGCAGATGTAGTTACTTGTCCTTTAAATTCTATTTTGGGTTTACTCAAACATCCTTTGACCGATATTGGCTTAGAGAAGTTTTTGGCAGACCATGCTAAAGCAAATAGTTGATTTGTATAAAATGGGCATCTATT
>JAHDEQ010000006.1:5051-8620 GCA_020628755.1 Saprospiraceae bacterium | reverse complement strand
TTCGTCGTAGTTTCTAAACTGCGATGCCATACGCTTTATTTTTTTGAGCGTATCATATCCCAGATACAATCTGCGACAAGTACTAAAATAGAATTTCTTAAAAATTCATATCTGAGTCAACCGAAGCAAAAGGAATAATTTTTGTGCCAGACTTTTCATGCAAAAAACGCTGAATTATCCTAGAACTTTCTGGATAAGAAGGATAATGTTTGATAGCATCACGCAGAAATTCTACGTTTCCATTTAAGTCGGCTTTGTCCACATAACCAAAGCCTCGATAAGCTCCATTTTCGACCATAATCACAGCATATTCTTCTTGATTTCGTCCCTCATCAAGTATAAAAAAGTTGGTGTCAAACACTGTTTTCAAGTCTTCCATCGCAAGGTTGGCACGTAAATTATACGCCTCACTCGATTCTTTTTCGATACAAGCACCCGCACATTGTTTCAAATGATAATTGAAACAAGGTTTCGATTGGTTTTCGATATTACAATAATAAGGACACAGTTCATGATTGGCCATCACTCGTTTTATCGCACTTTTAGCTTTGTTGATACTCGGATATTGGCTAATCATATCAAATTTTTTACGCTTTGGAGCTGTATTTTTACAAATATCAAAACAGCGGTAGCCATTATTATCCAAAAAAGTATGCACCATATATGGAAAGTGCATTTGTCGTTGCGCCCGATTGATGGGCGGATGCAAATCTTTAATCAACTGTGACTCATACAAGAGCGCAATCAACTCACTACCTGTAATTTCATAGCTAATATCATCTACATATTTTTGGAGTTTTTCTGCTTTGGGAGTCACCTTTGCAAAATGCTCCATGACTCGTTTTTTGATATTGATACTCTTGCCCACATAAACAACTTTGCTCTCTGTGTCATGAAAAAAATAAACCCCACAAGATTCAGGTAAAGCATGCAATTTGTCCAATGTAATATTCTTTGGCAACAAAGATTCTTTTACGCCCAAGTTGACCATATCATTTAGGGTTTCTTTGTTGGATTCTTGGGCTAGTATCTTTTCAAAAATTTCGACGGTTGCCATTGTATCAGCCATTGCACGGTGACGGTCTTTTACTTTTATTTTGAAATGCTTGATGAGTTTGCCTAAAGCATAAGATTTTAAACCAGGAAAAGCACTCCGACTCAAACGCACCGTACATAATTGTTTGCGGGTAAAGGCGTAGCCCAAGCGAGCAAACTCGGCTTTGATAAAGCCATAATCAAAGCGTACATTGTGAGCAACAAAGATGCAGCCTTCCGTTATTTCAACAATTTTTTTGGCAATCTCATAAAATTTTGGCGCATCTTTGACCATTTCATTGGTAATGCCCGTCAGACGGGTAATGTAAAATGGGATAGAAACCTCAGGATTGATGAGTGATTCAAATGTATCAATAATCTTCTCGCCATCGTGTTTTACGATGGCAATTTCGGTGATTTTATTTTGATTCGCTCGTCCGCCCGTCGTCTCAATATCAATGATTGTGTAAATTTTCTTTTTCATGATTTATAAAAAAAAACGTAGGCAACTGAGGCAATTTTTTTACCTTAGCTACACTACGTCTGCTGTTTTTCCTAAAATGAGTTAAACTCATTTTGATAGGATGATACCACAATTTACGATTATGTTTTTAAAAATTAAAATATTATTCTTTGTCAGTATTTTTGGTTTTTTCAACGCTTGCAATGAGCAAGTAGCGACCCAGAAGCCAATAAAAAAACAAGAAGAAGTTGCGCCGCCCGACCTCCTAAAGGAGGTCGTTTTGGGAGCTGACCAATTTGAAAAATACTTGCCTTTATTAAAGAACAAAAAAGTAGCTCTTTTGGTTAACCAAACTTCGATAACAAAAGAAGGTCATTTGGTAGATGTTTTATTACAAAAAGGTGTTGAGGTAAGCCAAATTTTTGCCCCTGAGCATGGCTTCAGAGGCAAAGCCGACGCTGGCGAGCAAGTAAAAGACGGAAAAGACATCAAAACAGGTTTACCGATTATTTCACTATATGGAAAAAACAAAAAACCGAGTGCCGAACAACTTAACGATATAGATATTGTAGTCTTTGACATTCAAGATGTCGGGGCGCGATTTTATACCTATATTTCGAGTATGTCTTATGCAATGGAGGCTTGCGCCGAAAATCAAGTAGATTTTTTGGTGCTTGACCGTCCCAATCCGAATGGACATTATATAGACGGACCGATTTTGGAAAAAGAATATTCCTCTTTTGTTGGCTTGCATCCTGTGCCTATTGTACATGGTATGACGGTCGGCGAATATGCTCAAATGGTCAACCAAGAGGGTTGGCTCAAAAATGGGATTCAGGTAAATCTACAAATCATATCTTGTCAAAATTATAGTCACAATACTTTTTATGAATTGCCTGTGAAGCCTTCGCCCAATTTGCCTAATTTGAGGTCTATTTATTTATATCCGACCTTGTGTTTATTTGAAGGAACGGATATTAGTATTGGTCGAGGTACAAATAAGCAATTTCAAGTCATTGGCCATCCTACTCTTGATGTTGCTGATATTTATGAGTCAGGTTTTATACCTCAATCAATGGAAGGCGCAAAGTATCCCAAACATGAAGGCAAGCCTTGTGCGGGCTACGATTATTCTTGGACTTCGCCTAGTCGTTTTCAGAATGATAAAAAAATCTATATTGAATATTGGTTGGATATTTATGAACGATTTCCTGATAAAAATAATTTTTTTAATGCTAATAATTTCTTTGAAAAACTTGCAGGTACAGCACAATTGCGACAGCAAATTGTGGCTGGTAAAACAAGCGATGAGATTAGAGTTTCTTGGCAAGAAGGGTTAAGAAATTTTCAAAAAATGAGAGCAAAATATTTACTTTATCCCGATTTTAAAACGGAATAAAATTGACTAAAAAACCACTCGACATATTAAAACAATATTGGGGCTATGACTCTTTTCGTCCAATGCAAGCCGAGATTATTCAATCGGTTTTGGATGGAAAAGATTCCCTCGCTTTGCTGCCAACGGGTGGCGGGAAGTCCATTTGTTTTCAAGTACCTGCCTTGTGTATGGATGGCATCACGGTCGTTATTTCGCCCTTGATTGCCTTGATGAAAGACCAAGTAGATAACCTTCAAAAAAGGGGAGTCAAAGCTGCTGCCATTTATTCGGGAATGCATTATAAAGACATTGACAGAGTGCTGGACAATTGTGTGTATGGAGACATTAAGTTGCTTTACCTTTCGCCCGAACGCTTAGTTACCGATATGGCTTTGGAACGCATTAAGCGGATGCCGCTTAATTTTATAGCTGTAGATGAGGCACATTGTATTTCGCAGTGGGGCTACGATTTTAGACCAGCTTATTTGCGTATTGCTGAACTTCGAGAACATTTACCCAAGGTTCATTTTATAGCACTCACTGCAACGGCGACGGAGGAAGTCGTTGCAGATATTCAAGAAAAATTAGAGTTTCAAAATGGACAAGTTTTCCAAAAAAGTTTTACTCGTTCCAATTTGGCTTATGTAGTTTTAAAAGAAGAAAATAAGGAAGCAAAATTATTAGATATTTTGA
>JAHDEQ010000006.1:0-4951 GCA_020628755.1 Saprospiraceae bacterium | reverse complement strand
ATGGGAATTGATAAATCCAATGTTCGGTCGGTTGTTCACATGGATTTGCCAGATAGTTTGGAGGCTTATTTTCAAGAAGCAGGTCGAGCAGGTAGAGACGAGAAAAAGGCTTATGCAGTGCTTCTTTATAACGAAGCTGATAAGGATAGTTTGGAATATTCATATCAAAAATCTTATCCAGCAATCAAAGACATCAAACGAGTATATCAAGCATTGGGGAGCTATTTTCAACTGGCTGTTGGTAGCGGACAAGGCGAGAGTTTTGATTTTGAAATTACAACTTTTACCAAGAATTATGGCTTGGATATTTTGATGACTTATAATGCCTTAAAGATTATTGAACAAAGTGGATGGATTCAATTATCTGACTCTATTTTTATCCCTTCTAGCGTAAAAATTATTGTTAACAAAGAGAAATTATACGACTACCAAATTAGGAATCCTAAGTTGGAACTGATACTCAAAACAATACTCCGAACGACACAAGGCGCATTCAATGATTATGTTAGAATTAACGAAAAAAGACTAGCTAATTTATTGAAAATCAACCGAATGGATTTGATTCGTGCTTTACATAAAATTCAGCAAGACGGAATTGTTGCATATCGTCCGATGAAAGATACACCGCAAATCATCTACTTGCAAGAGCAAGTAGATGTGCAAAATTTTACCATTGATACCGAAGCCTATAATTTTAGAAAGAAGCGACATGAATTTAGGATTCAACAAGCTATTGCTTACGCAGAAAAAGGTCAATGTCGTTCACAATTCTTGCTTCAATATTTTGGTGAAAAATCAAAAGAATGTGGCGTTTGTGATGTTTGCTTAAATCGAAAATCGGAAACCTTGACCGATGCTGAATTTGAGCGATATAAAGAAAAAATTCAACAATTGCTTCGAAGAGAAAAATTGAGTATTGCCGAAATTGCCGACTCCTTTGCGCCAAAGCGCAAACCAAAGGTTTTTAAAACCATCGAATATCTTTTGGATGAAAATTTTATAGAGCTGGAAGGTGAAAAATTGATATGGAGAGCATGAAAATTTACGCTACTGTTATCAATGACCTTACTTATGACCAACGGATGATTCGTATTTGTACCAGTTTGGCCGATGCTGGACACGATGTAGTATTGGTTGGGAGAACACTTGCAAAGTCAAAGTTAATTATACCTCAAAAGTTTAAGCAAAAACGCCTTCGATGTTGGTTTAATAAAGGTAAACTATTTTATCTGGAATATAATATTCGACTCTTTTTTTTCCTCTTATTTCAAAAGTTTGATGTCGTTTGTTCAGTTGATTTAGATACGATTTTGGCGGCCTATGTAGTGTGTAAAATCAAAGGTAAAACGCAGGTTTATGATGCACACGAATATTTTACCGAAGTACCCGAAGTTGTCGGCCGGCCAAACGTACAAAAAGTTTGGGAGCAAGTAGCACAATTTACTATTCCTAAGATTGATTACTGCTATACCGTTTGTGAGAGCTTGGCTGATATTTTTCAAGAAAAATATCAAAGTCATTTTGAAGTTATCCGAAATGTAAACTATCGAAAACAAGTAAAAAATAACTCCTCAAATATTTTTGACTTTTCCTCATCCAAAGTTTTCTTGTATCAAGGAGCTTTAAATGAAGGACGAGGTTTAGAAGCTACGATAGCAGCGATGCAAGGCATCGAAAACGCACAATTGTGGCTCGCAGGCGAAGGCGATTTGTCGCAAGGATTGAGACAATTGGTAAAAGAAAAGAGGGTAGAGGATAAAGTCCGATTTTTGGGTTATGTGCTTCCAAAAGATTTACCTGAACTGACCCAAAAAGCATTTGTCGGACTCAATTTGCTCGAAAATAAAGGCTTAAGTTATTACTATTCTTTGGCCAATAAAACCTTTGATTATATGCAGGCAGGCTTGCCTGCATTGCACATGAATTTTCCTGAATATCAAAAAATTAATGCACAATATGAAGTAGCTTTGTTATTAGATGATTTGGAAATTGAAACGATTCAACAAGCATTTAATAGATTGCTTTCTGACGAACATCTTTATATTCGTTTGCAAGAAAATTGTCGCAAAGCTGCGCCCGAATTTTGTTGGGAAAAGGAAGAAAAAAAACTTATCCAATTCTATCAAAAATTGAAACTTGACTAGCTCGTATGGTCAGCTACGATAACCCACTGACCTTTGATTTTTTTCCAAACCAAGAGGAAATGTCCACTCAAATCTTCCAATTGTTGCCGTTCGAGCATAAACTTACCCGTCATTAGAATTACCTTTTTGGACAACTGTGTATTGCGGATGATTTCAAAATCGAGCTTTCCCATAGCTTGGGTATCGGGATAGGCATTTTTATAATTTTCGAGTGTTTGTTGCCAGCCAAACGTGACTCCTTTAGAGCCGACAAATTGCAGTTCGGCAGATTGCCAATAATCTTGCATAAAGGCATCAATATCTCCTTTATTCCAATTATCAGCTTGCTGAAAAAGTATTTTTTTAACTGTTTTTTGTGATTTTGATTGTTGAGCCAAGGCAGAAAAAGAGCAAGTCAAAAAAAGAAAACAAATTGTTAAGCCGAATGAAATATTATTTTTTTTGAACATATGAATCTTTTTTTCTATTTTTATTTTGTGAAAAAGTAAAATAATGAATTAAATTTTGTCGTTTTAGCTGAATCACAAATGATATTACAAAAAAAAAGTTACTTATAAGTACAGTTTTACACAATTTCGGGCTAAGTATATATTATCAATTTGGCTTATTTTTTGTCAAGTAAAACCTGTACAATGAGCACAACTGTTTTTGTATCTAAATCATCCTTTAAACTGCATTATAACCGTATTTCTATGAACCGATTTAAATTTTTGAAAGGTCTCTCCTGGGGTCTTTGCATCTCTGCTTTTATGTGGGTAGGGATATTCAAAGCCGTGGACGCTGTTTTTACTGACCAAAATGTCGTAAAAATTCAAGCCCAGAAAGACTTAGAAGACTGCGCAATTGTTGAAAATAAGCAATTTATCCACGAAATGAATTAACGCATTTTTTCCAACATGGTTTTATTTTTAACCCAATAAAACCATGTTGGTTAATGAAAATAACGAGAAAACTAATTTTCTGAGGGTGTAACACCCAATTCCCTTTTAATTTGTACGATTATTTTTTTCGAGCTATTCAAATCTTTTGCAATAGCTCTTGCCTTTTCATATTCTTTAAGTTGATAATAGCTAATAAGCAAACCTTCTAAGGATTGCTTATGCGCATCATTTACGATAAGGGCTTTTTCAAAATAAGGTATCGCTTTTTGATACTCCTTCAATTCTGTATAAACACCTCCCAATTCATATAAAGAAGACAAATGAAAAGGAAATGCTTCTATTCCTTTTTCGTAGTGTGGAATTGCCTCTCTATATTTATTTTGTTTAAATAAGGCATTGCCAATATAAAAATAGCTCGTGTTAACAAAAGGGTCGAGTTTATACAAAGGATGAATCATTTTTTTTGCCGCTTTTTCTTGTACGATAGCTTTATTTTGCTTGGTTGCAACAATGACATCATAACCCAAATGTTCTCCTTGCCACCTTATATAAGTGATATAGGCCGTAAAAGCCAAACAGATTACCAGAGTAAAATACAACAAGCTATTTATGGTATTGGATAAGGAAATTTCCTTAATAGATTTCGTTTTTTTAGCATAGACTAATATTAAACCAAGCATAAGTCCCAATAAATAATTGAGTTCTATCCGTTCTCTAGGAAAATCAAAAGTCGAAATCGTTATATAACCCAAAATGAAGGAAAGCAAAATAGCAATCCGCCATTTGGTGTTCGTATTAGATGAGTTTTTGAGTGTATGCCAACCCGCCTTAAAAAACAGAAAAATTAGAACACTATAATACAGCAGTCCCAAAAGACCGAGTTCGGCAGCAATCCACAGCAAATCATTATGAGGACGAATCGCAGGGGAATTAAATTTTCGCATACGATCTATCTTACTAATTCCTTTTGAAGGAAAATGAAAAACCCAATTTCCTGCACCATATCCGAGTAAGGGACGGTCTTTGATGAGTTCAATTGTATTGTCCCACAATACAATACGTTCTTCAATATTGCGAGAATATTTTTTATTAAAAATATTATAACGCCCCAACATATCAGCATCACCCAAAAACGAAAACAATCCGACTAAAATTCCTATGATAAGTCCTAGACCAAGTAGTATTTTTTTTATGGGAAATTTGTTTTCCTTTTGGATAAACAGACTATAAAAAATCCCCAAAGCAATCGCCGTCACTATTATACCTAAAGTGACTCCACGCGCCAATAGACTAAATATTAATATTACTACTGCAAAAAGAGTGATAAACAAAGGAATTCGCCATTTTTTGGATAGACTCAAAAATCCCAACAAGAGAAAAGGAAGGTGCAAATACAATAAAAAAACAAATAAGTTGCGATGTGCCGAGTTTCCTTTTACTATATATGTAGTGTTGGCATCAAGCCACTCTTCGATACTAAAAAACTGATACCAACCCAAGAGCGCACAAGCCAAAGCACTCAGACTCATGATTTTATAAAAGTTTTGCTTTTTGACACCTTTTTTTTCCAATATTTGGTAAGTCATAAAACAAGTCAAAAAGAGCAAAAAAGTACGAGAGCTATTATTGAATACTTCTCCAATATCCAAAGCCCATAAACCCGAAAGTAGGTGATAAATATAAAATCCAAAAAAGAGAAATAGGATAAAGGGTTGCGTCGTTTTTTTGTTTTTATACCACAAAACCAGCATCGGCACAAACAAAATGACTTGAACTATCATTTTGGGAACCAAAGTTTGATCAAGGGTAGAAGTATGATAAACCAAAGGCAATAAGAATCCCATGATGGCGAGTAGATAATAATTGATTTGGCTACCAATGCTGCTTGTCTTCATATGGTAAATATAGTAGATGAGGAATGAATAA
>JAHDEQ010000193.1:4651-8090 GCA_020628755.1 Saprospiraceae bacterium | reverse complement strand
GCGACCCCCTGCGTGACAGGCAGGTATTCTAACCAACTGAACTACCGAACCAGTATTTATTTATACTCCAAAATTAATGCCTAGTTTCAAAAAAAATAATAAAAATTTAAAAGTATTTTTATTTAAACTTGCGTTATTATCTTGTAGCGGTTGCAAATGTATATTCTTTTTTTAATACTTGCAAGCGACTTTAGAAAAAAAAAGAAAAAAATTTATTTCGTCTCGAAGTCATCACTTAATTGTGTAAATTTACATTGTCTTTATTTTAAGATTAGAATTATAGGTTAATAACTAAACATTACATAGAAATCTATTCTTATAGATTTTGCTAAACACGAATATATGGTTTTTTTAGAATTTGAAAAGCCGCTGGAAACGCTCTACGAAAAATTAGAAAAAGTACAGCAAGTTGGGGCTGATGGCGATATTGATGTGAGTACAATGGTGGCTGAACTAGAGGAAAAAATCAAGAAAAAACGCAAAGAAATTTATAAAGATCTCACGGGTTGGCAAAAAGTCCAACTTTCAAGACATCCCGAACGCCCCTATACGCTTTATTACATTGAAAACATTTGTAAAAAATTTATAGAATTGCATGGTGATCGTTATTATAACGATGATAAGGCAATCGTTGGCGGGCTTGGAAATATCGATGGGCAAACGGTCGTTATTGTGGGACACCAAAAAGGAGTCAATACTAAAATGCGCCAATACCGCAATTTTGGTATGGCTAATCCCGAAGGTTATAGAAAGGCTTTACGCTTGATGAAGTTAGCCGAGCGTTTTCGATATCCTGTTATCTGTCTTATTGACACGCCTGGTGCTTATCCTGGTTTGGAGGCTGAAGAGCGAGGACAGGCCGAGGCAATTGCTCGCAACCTCATCGAAATGGCACAACTCGAAGTTCCTATTTTGTGTTACGTTATTGGCGAGGGTGCCTCTGGCGGAGCCATAGGCATTGGTTTAGGAGACCGTGTTTTTATGATGGAAAATACTTGGTATTCTGTTATTTCGCCCGAATCGTGTTCGTCTATATTATGGCGTAGTTGGGATTATAAGGAACAAGCTGCCGAAGCACTAAAATTGACGGCCGATCATATGTTTGACTTTGGTTTGATTGATGGAATTATCAAAGAACCTTTGGGTGGAGCGCATACTGCTCCTGAAGAAATGACTAAAATTTTAAAACGTCATATTAAAAAAGAGTTAGCTCCTCTTTTAGAAATGAGTACCGAGGCTCGAATTGAAGCACGTATCGAAAAATATAGTCGTATGGGCGAATATGATTTTCGCCCATCTACCGATACGGATAGGCAGCAAGGGCAAACGGCTTAATACGGTTTTGTACTATGAGTTTTCTACAACGATTCAAACAATATCTGTACAATCGGCAATTGCAAAAAGTATTGCAACGTAAAAAAACTAGCCGAAAGTCACAAAATTGGAGTGACTGTAAACATATTGCTTTTTTGTTTGATGCCAACGATAATTCTACTGTCGAAGACATACTAACTTATATCAGGAAACTCGAAAAAAAAGGAAAAAAGGTAAGCCTTTTTGGCTATCTCAACCTAAAAGAAGACCCTCAAAATAGTCGTTTTGATTTTTTTCATAACAAAGATATTAGCTTCAATTATATCCCCAAAGGAGCAAAAATTGACAATTTTATAAAAGAACAATTTGATTTACTCATCAATTTCTTCCCAAATCATAATCCTAGTCTAGAATATATCAGTACCTGCTCCAAAGCACGTTGTAGAATTGGACATCGGAGCGAAAATATCCATTGTTTTGATTTAGTTATCAATATTGAACAAAATGATTTTGCTTTTTATGTCAAACAAATAGAGCAGATTTTATCGAAAATGAATCAAAAATTAAATGAACCAACAGTTTAGAGGTACAGGAGTTGCACTGATTACACCTTTTGACAATAAACTCCAAATTGATTTTCAAAAGTTAGAACAACTCATTGACTACGTCATTGAAGGTGGAGTGGATTATATTGTTTCTTTAGGAACAACGGGCGAAGCTATGACGCTCACGGCCAAAGAAATTTTGGCCGTATTCGATTGTACTATTCAAGCCACCAATAAGCGTGTCCCTTTAGTAGCGGGCTGCTTTGGTGGAAACAATACAGCTGCGCTCGTGCAGCAGTTACAAACTACCAACCTTAAAGGATTTGATGCCATCCTGTCCAGTAGCCCCGCTTATGTAAAACCAAGCCAAGAAGGTATTTACCAACATTATCTGAAAATAGCAGAAGCATCACCTTTACCTATTATCATATATAATGTCCCAAGTAGAACGGGGTCTAATATCGAAGCACAAACCATTGTCCGCTTGGCCAATGCCAACAGCAAATTTATTGCAGTCAAAGAAGCCAGTGGCAATATGGTACAGTCTTGTTCTATTATCAAACACTGTCCCGATGACTTTTTGGTGCTTTCAGGCGACGACCAAACAGCCTTGGCTCTGACTACTTGTGGCGGAGATGGTGTGATTTCTGTCATTGCCAATGCTTTTCCAAAACAATGGACAAGCATGATATCTGCCTCTTTAGAAGGAAACTTAAACGTAGCTCAAACTATCAATAATTTGCTTTGGGATATTCATCCCCTACTCTATGTCGAAGGTAATCCCGTTGGCATCAAAGCTGCTTGCGAAACGCTAGAGCTTTGTACCAAAAATGTACGCTTGCCCTTAGTAGAATATTCCAAAGAACAGCATCTCTTGTTGGCTTCAGAGATTCAAAAATTGCAGCAAAGGAAGTACCACAAACTTTAGTTTGTGTGGCTTTGGAGAGCAAAGATTCGACTTTCTATTCAACTCTATTTTTGTATGATTACCCAAACAACAAGAGCCATCCGAGTAAACTGGATGGCTCTTGCCTCATAGATTTGGAGGTATCATTGAAGGACTATTATTTGGCAATAACAATCTTGTTGTTTATGATACCATTCTCAGATTGAATAGCCACAAGGTAAGTACCATTTTCAACATCTCCAATATTTAAAAACATATTATTATTTCCAATATTAAATTGTTGTCTTTGGACTTCTTTGATGAGTTGGCCATTGATGCTGTGCATACGAACGGTTGCTTCAAAAGCCTCTTGTGTATCAAGGTTAATACTGATTTCGTTGCCACTCAAAACAAGATTTGGAGAGACAGACCAAGTCGAAACACTTTCAATTTCTGTTGTGTTGACCATTGTACCTGTTGTAAATGACTGTGTTGGAGTTGTACCAGCACATGAAGAATATGCATTATAAGGTGTTACTTTCCAATAGTATTTGGTGTTGGGCAACAAGTCCAACTCCAAACGAGAGCTACCATCTGTTACAAAATATTTTTCAGCAAAAACATTGAACGAAATAAAGCGGTCAATCTCAAAAATATAAGCATCTGCGCCTTCTACTTCTGCCCAATCAAAATA
>JAHDEQ010000193.1:0-4551 GCA_020628755.1 Saprospiraceae bacterium | reverse complement strand
TTTTCGCCTCTCATTTTTAGTCCTCCCGAAAAGGAACCAGGCCCCGTATAAGCATTGGTATTATCAAAATAATTAAATCCATTGTGAATAAAAAACTGAATGTCATAAGGTAAATAATCTTCATTCATACGACACAACATATTGAGTACATTCGTTTCTGGAATACGCCCATTGCCATCGTTGTCGGCAATTAAATGAAAGGTAATAGGTACATAAGTTATATCCACTCGCTGTTGTACCAAGCCCTCTTTAATCATTTCTTTGTCTCTAAACAAACGTTGCGTAATAACTTCACGCCATTCGTCGCTTACTGTCCCACAATGCCCAATAATTTGGGCATCTGACATCGTCAAACCTCCGACCAATAGAAAGGCCATAAAAAGCAAAAATCGTTGTATCATAATTTTTAAAATTTGGATTCTTTTTTAAATGTTTATCACAAAAATAATAAAAAATCAAAGTATAGGCTGTCTCTCTCTTGTCAATTCTAGTTTCAATTTATGAAAATAGAAACATTCCTTTAGCAGAATGAAAAAAAATAATACATTTGCATCTGAATTTGAGAACCAAATCGAAACAATACTTTTATTCTAAAAGTATGACAAGAATAATTTAAACTTCATTTCCTAACTCAAGCAAAAAGTTTGAGCTTTTTACAAATTAAAAAATAGCACATTTTATCATGAGTAAAGTAACTGTTGTTGGTGCGGGCAATGTTGGCGCAACGGTCGCCAATGTCTTGGCACACAAAGACATTGTCAACGAAGTAGTTTTGCTGGACATCAAAGGCGATTTTGCACGTGGCAAAGCCCTCGATTCTTGGCAACAAGCTCCTATTGATTATTATAGTACCCGATTAAAAGGTACCGATGATTACAAAGAAACCAAGGGGTCTGACATCGTTGTTATCACGGCTGGTATTCCTCGCAAGCCTGGTATGAGTCGTGACGATTTGATTTCTACCAATGCTGGTATTGTCAATTCTGTTACAAAAGGCATTCTTAAATATTCAAAAAATCCTATCATTATAGTCGTTTCTAATCCTTTGGATGTGATGACTTTTGCAGCGTACAAGGCATCTGGTTTGAAAGATACTAGAGTGTTTGGTATGGCGGGTATTTTGGACACGGCTCGTTATAGAGCATTTTTGGCAACAGAATTAAAGGTTTCTCCTAAAGATATTCAAGCAGTATTGATGGGTGGTCATGGTGACACTATGGTGCCACTACCTCGTTATACAACGGTTGCGGGTATTCCTGTGACTGAAATGATTGAAAAAGATACTCTCAAAGCGATCGTAGAACGCACCAAAAAAGGTGGTGGAGAATTGGTTAAATTGATGGGAACTTCGGCTTGGTATGCGCCTGGTGCTGCTGCTGCACAAATGGTGGAGTCTATTGTAAAAGACGAAAATCGTATTTTCCCTTGTTGTGCTTGGTTAACAGGTGAGTATGGCATCAAAAATATGTATTTGGGTGTTCCTGTACAATTGGGTAAAGATGGTATCACGCGTAAAATTGAATTGAAACTCAATAAGAGCGAAACAAAACTCCTTCACAAATCTGCTGACCACGTAAAAGCTGTGATGGATACTTTTAAAAAGATGAAAATAGCGTAACGCATAATTTTTTAACGAGTAACGAGTAATGTCCTAAATAAAAAAAGACACATTATTCGTTGCTCGTTATTGCCTTATGCATTACTCGTTAAAAAATCAATCAATAAACCGTTTTTTGTGAACAAAGTACGTTCGGATATGTTAATCATTACGGACTTATTTTAATGTTATGCCTACGACAATAGTTGGATACGAGATTCTGAGCAAGATGATGACAAATACAGGAGAGTCCATTTGGGACTTATCTAATCGAAGCCCTGTATTTTTGGTTTTTTTACGGCACTTTGGTTGTGTTTTTTGCAAAGAGGCTTTGGCGGATTTGTCAGAAAAACAGAAAAGCATGCAGCAAAAAAACATTCAATTGGTTTTTGCACATATGGGAACTCCTCAAATTGCAGAACAATATTTTTCTGAATTTAAGATTCAAAATCCACTCCACGTTACCGACCCTGATAGAGAATTTTATTATGAATTTGGTTTGCGAAAAGGTACGTTTTCGCAGTTGTATGGCTTGCGTACTTGGATGCGTGGGTTTAGTACCGAAACATCTAATTATAAGTTAGAATTGGCCAAACATTTGGGCGATTCTACCCAAATGCCTGGTATATTTTTATTGCAAAATGGAGAGGTAGTTGAAGAGTATATTCATAAACACGCCTCTGACCGCCCCGATTACAACGCACTTATCGCTTGTTGTAATGTCCCTTCTTAAAAATGATAATTTAAACCTAAATAATTACTCATTATGCTTGGTCGCAACGTATGCGTATCGGTATTGTTGAGGTTGCTTAGGTTTTGATTGATTCGGTTTGAAAAAGTCAAACTCCAATATTGATTAATTTGGTAATTTAAAGAAATTTGTGCCAAAACCGCTACTTGATTTTTACTGAAATTATCTTTTTGTAAGTCAACTATATCTGTAATTTCTTCTGCTACATTTTTATATCCTAATGACCTTCCTTCGAGTTTGAGCAGTCTGCCATATTGTAGTCCCGTCCCGATAGAAGCATTCCATTTGTTTGAAAAATGGAAGTGCCTATTGATGACAACTGGAATACTCAACATTTGATAATTATTATAATGTATAACTTCTTTCCAAGCTATACCAACTAATTCTACATCTTGGCGAACCTCCGAATAAGGATTTCCTGTTATTGGACTCACAAACTGTTGGGTAAGGATGTTTCTTGTAACGATTGAATCTTTTTCGTTGTAGTAATCGAGTTTACTTTGAAGAGATTGCCATTCTAATCCTGTACTCAAACTCCATTTACTATGGAGTTTGTAATCAATTTTGGCACTTGCACCATAACTAAAAATACCTTTCTCAAACTGCGCCTTCTCATCGCCCAAAGTCGAGCCTTTGGCATTGAGTTGCCAAAGTGTTGCTCCTGAATACAGCCCTAAAGACCATTTTGGGACTGTAGGTAAATCAATATTGGGTTTAGATATTGCTGCCTCATTGAGCTTATCTGTTATCCAAGTTTCATCGATTGTATTTTCGATAGGAGGAAAGTTAAGCAAAAGATTTTGGGTGGAAAGGAGCTTTCGTTTGTCGGCACTTTCTACAGCTACAATATTTTTATCTATCAAATTTTGCTCAGTTGCATTACCTTGCGATTCAACAAAAACTTGTTGTGTGGGACTTGATGAAATCGTCTTTTCGTCAAATGCTGAAAGATAATCTAATGTAGTTTTGGAATCATCTACAGCAACAAAAGTATTCGTGTTTTTATTCAGTTTGTTATTTAATGACTTAGGACTTGCCTTTTTTATTTGTTTGTTTATAGTTCCTCTTTTATCCAACAATACATTATTGTCTTTTTGAGGTGGAATTATCTTTTCTTCAAATTTAATTGGAGTATTCTTCTCTGCTTTTTCTAGTGTTAGGCTATGCTCCTTTTCCTGTTTTTGAGCAATGGCTTGGTGGGATTGACTAGGAGTATCGGAATGATTTTCAATAGGATTTTTTTGTATGAAATAATAGAGTGTTGCACTTCCTGCTACGACCAAAAGCAGTAACAACACGAGCAAGGAGCGTTTAGCGAAATTGCTCGTATTACCTTTGGCTTGTGCAGTACCCTCTAATTCGTTTAATCTTGTTGCAATTTTACCTTCCATAGCATCCCAAGACATGGATGGTGGTAATTTTGCTTCTTCACGAATTTTATTTTTTATATGTAAATTTTTAGCCATAGGTCAATGTTTTTTGGTGTTGCTGGATGTGTTTTCTAAGCCATTTGATTGCTCTTGATAATTGCGATCTTGAAGTTTGAGCTGTTATTTTTAGAATTTGGGCAATTTCATCGTGTGTATAACCTTCTACTAAATTGAGCAGAAAAACGGTACGATAACCAATTGGCATAATTTCAATACATTGGTTCAATTGTATTTTATCTAGTCTTTCGATTTTGGTAATTTCTTCTTTTATATCTAAAGCTTCTTCGTTGAGTGGTACTAAAAAGCTTAGTTTCTTGTTTTTACGTAGAAAATTAATAGCCTGATTGATTGCAATTTGACTTATCCAAGATTTGAATTTTCCTTTATTGGAATCATAATTTTGAATAGAGTAAAAAACTTGTGCAAAGGTTTCTTGCATTACATCTTGCTGATCCGTTTCATTGTAAATATAGTTCTTTATGATAGTAAAGACATAAGGTGCGCATTGCTCATAGCATTGTTGCATCGCCCAACGCTCTTTTGCCAAACAGCCCTTTATGACTTTATTTGTTATCATGAAAATATTGTAATGTGTTTCTTAAAGATAAGGAATATTTGAAAGGAAATTTCAACTAAGCCTTGCGTAGGCTTAGTTGAAATATTTTTGATTTTTAATTACAATCTTCGGTCAAAGTGAAAAACTCTTCTAAAGAATCAATTTCTACAATATTTCCATTTTCTACAAGTGTAACTGAAAATGGCAACTCCATACC
>JAHDEQ010000192.1 GCA_020628755.1 Saprospiraceae bacterium | reverse complement strand
CCTTTATTAATTGTATTTGGAGGAATGCATGGCAACGAACCTGCAGGCATCAAAGCATTAGAAATGATGTTTAAAATGCTAGAGGTTGAACCAATTACCAATCCAAAATTTCAATTTTGCGGTCGCTTACTCGGCATTCGGGGCAATTGCCGTGCTATTCGCGACGGCAAACGATTTATTTCTAAAGACCTCAATCGACAATGGACTCCCGAAAATGTAGCTCGCATCAAAGCTGCTGCTAACGAAGACCTAGACTCTGAAGATTTAGAAATCAAAGAAAATCTTGCTCTTATCGAATCCGAAATTGCTGATTTTCAGCCCTCCAAAATTGTTGTACTTGATTTGCATACGACAACTGCCTTTGGTGGAATTTTTTCTATTTGTACCGATGAAGCTGAGAGCGAGCGCATCGCTGTAGAGCTGCATGCACCTGTCATCAAAGGGATGCTCAAAGGTATTCGAGGTACATCCTTGCATTATTTTCATACTAAAAATTTTGGGGTAGAAACGGTTGCTGTTTGTTTTGAGTCAGGCCAACACAACGAAGATTTATCCGTCAATAGAGCCATTGCTGCCATTACTAATTGTATGCGAACCATCGGTTGTGTAAAAAAAGAACATATCGAAAACCGTCACGACTCTATTCTTATGGAGTACTCCAATGGTTTGCCCAAAATTTCGGAACTGATAATGGTACATGCTATCAAACAAGGAGATGAATTTAAGATGACTCCGAATTATAAAAATTTTCAAGCTGTAAAAAAAGGTGAAATATTGGCAACCGACCGTCACGGAGCTATCCCAGCACAAGATGATGGTCTTGTGCTAATGCCACTCTACCAAAAACAAGGCGACGATGGTTTTTTTCTCATAAAAATGTTAGAAGCATTTTAGATAGGCACAGCTCAATAAGTCGCACCTCTATGACCTTATATTTCTTAAATGATTAAAAGAAACACACCTACTTTTAATTCCATTTTTGTAAAATTCCTACACAATAAGCATTTGCTTTGTCGAATTAAGGCTGCTTCTTACATTTTTCTCGAATAGAGAGCGTATTTTTGTCCTACAATCAGAAATAAATGGACAATCGAGAAAACTTACTAGGCATTGTGGAGACTTTTTTTCGTTGGAAAAAACCAATCCTAACACTCTGCGCTCTGGCTGCAATAGGTACTGTAATCATCAGCCTACTGCTGCCCAACTACTACAAATCCTATACCACCTACTATGTGGCTAGTCCCGACCAAGCCATGCCCGAACCCGTTGGCAATCGCTTAAAAGAAAAATTGCTCTACGGACAAGATGCCGATACCGACCGCAATTTATCCATTGCTCAATCTAGCGAGCTTATTGATTTTATGGTGGACTCCTTTAATTTGTTTGAACACTACGAAATCAATCCTGACAATGAAAAAGCGGCCAGTAAAGTTCGCAAACGTTTTCTCAAACTATACAATGTAGAACGTACCAAGTTTGATGCTGTAGAAATTTCTATTGAAGATACGGACAAAGAAAAAGCTGCTGCAATGGTTATTGCAGCACGAAATAAGATTGAGACTATTTCTAAAAATATTATCAAGCAAAGTTTGGACAAAAACGCCCGAAGTAGCACCGCCAATATCAAAGCTAAAGAACGGGAGCTTCAAATTTTAGGTGATAGCCTACGTATTTTACGTGATAAATATGGAATTTATAATACAGAATCACAAACAGAATTTTTATCGGCTCAACTTTCTTCAGCAGAGTCGCAACTGGCTCGTAATCGTGCCAAACTGGCTTCCCTAAAATCTATGTCCAATGTGAGTCGTGATACGATTAGCTTTATCGTCGCCAATGTTGCTGGATTAGAAAAAGAAGTTGAGCAACATCAGCAAAATATGCAAAAATTGAGTGAAGGTTTGCCCAAGGTAATTGCCTTGAGTAGAGCCTATGACCAAGGTGTAAAACAATTGAGTTTGGACAGTGAACGCCTAAAGCAAACACAATCTGCTTTAGAAGCTGACCCTCCTATTTTGTTTTTGGTCGAAGAAGCAAGCGTGCCTTTAGAAAAATCTCGTCCGAAGCGTTCTATTATTTGTATTGCGGCAGTTATGATTGCCTTTTTGTTGGGGCTATTAGCAGCTATACTCCTAGATATGTACAAGGATATAGATTGGAAGAAAGTAGTTAATGCTAGCTAAACTAGCTCGCATATCGAGCATCAAAGCCCAATCCTATTTGTTATTTCAAATTTTTGCTTGGGTAACATTGGCAAGCCTTTTTGTAGGTATTGCTACAGATATGCTCTACTTGGCGGCCTTCCCTTTGGTCTTATTGTTGGGCTATTTGACGATTGTAGATTTTGAAAAGGTTTTTTACCTCCTTTTGTTTTGTATTCCTTTGTCCACACACATCCATCTGCCAGGCGGCTTGGCAATAGATTTGCCAAGCGAACCTTTAATGATGGGCTTGATGCTGGTCTATGGCATTTATTCTTTATCCAAATTTGAGACAAGAGATAAGGCTTTTCTCAATCATCCAATTACACTATTATTGTTATTGCATTTTGCGTGGATATTGGTCAGTACTATTACGTCTAGTTCGGTGATGGTTTCGTTTAAGTTCTTTTTGGCCAAGAGTTGGTATATAGTTGTATTTTACTTTTTGGCCCATCGCTACCTCAAAACAGAAAAAGATATACGTCGATTTTTTTGGTTATTATTTATTCCTTTGACGCTTTCAGTTGCTTCCATTGTTATACGACACGCAGCCTTTGGTTTTTCGTTCAAAGATGTCTTTCGAGTACTCAAACCCTTTTATAGCAATCATGTGATTTATGCCTCAACGATGGTCTTGCTTTTGCCCTACGTGTGGTTTGCACGAAAGTGGTATCAAAAGGCTTCCTTCAAATGGTGGTACATAATAGCTGGATTTCTATTATTTTTTGTAGCTATACAATTGTCTTATCGGCGTGCGCCTATCCTCTGTGTTTATGGTCTAGTTGTCGTCTATTATGTTATACGTTTTCGGCTGATGCGAGTCGTACTGCTTGCGGGTAGTATTTTGGCTATCTTTTTAGCAAGCCATATGATTAGTAATAATACATTTATGGAGTATGCTCCAAATTTTGAAAAGACGATTAGTCATCAGAATTTTGAAAATTTGGTTGAAGCTACAGCCAAAGGTGAAGACATCTCTTCGATGGAACGCATTCATCGGTGGGTCGCTGCTGGTTATATGGTGAGTGACAAACCCTTGATGGGTTTTGGCCCAGGCAATTTCTATTTTTTTTACAGACCTTATACTGTTTCAAGTTTTCAAACCTATGTAAGTGATAATCCCGAAAAGTCAGGTATCCACAATTATTATATGATGATATTGGTCGAACAAGGAATTTTTGGGTTTCTAATATTTATGGCGCTCACCTTTTTCTTGCTCCTCAAAGGTGAGCAAATTTACCATCAAACTACCGACACTTTTAGAAAACAGGTTGTTATGGCAGCACTTTTATCTCTAGTGGTGTTACATATTTTGCTCCTTATTAATGATATGATTGAAACAGACAAGATTGGAACGATCTATTTTATGAACATGGCTATTTTAGTAAACATGGACTTAAATAATCGGCAAACATTTCCTCTAAAAGGAAAAGAGGCTTGACAAATTTGCCAAGCCTCTACTAAAAAATTTTCTTTGGGTATATTTGGGAAAGTCTCCTTTTTTTCTTTTTGTTTTAGGCTATAGCTCTAGCCTTTTCAACTTTTTCTGTTTGTTCAGATACAAATTCTGGTTTTTCTAATTGTAAAACTTTAGCAGTTCTCAAGCCATTTTCAAGATTTCGGAGGTGAGCCTGAAAGGACTGAAGTGCTTCGATGGATTGAGAATTGTACTTGCGAAAACTGCCATCCTCTCTTGCTGTACGCTCTGCTGCTGTTGATAGTTTAGCTAGTAAACCATTTAGACGAATAAAGTCTTGTGCATTCATGGAGTAGATTTTAAAAAATGAATTAAATAGGTATTGGTTCTAGGTGAGTGCTTATATAAACTAGCATTCAATGCTAAACAAGGCCGAGGCAATTGTTTAACCTTTTAAAGATATAGCGTTTTTGTTCAATAGTTTTGTGTAGGAAAGAGGAAAAGTGACTTGCAAAAAAGACACATATAATAAAACTGTAATACAAATTGCATTTTTTATATTAAAATGTCAAGTCAAGACCTTATGAAATTTGGTATATGTTCCCTTCTTTTTAAAAATATTCTGAATATGATATGCTTTTCATAAAAATATCACTCATAAATACGCTTATTCCAAACTAGGATTCCTCATCTTTAACGAATCCCTAAACCTCCAAATCTCGTTGCACACAAAAGCGGTGTTAACGAAAGGCAAACAAGCAGTAAATTGCTGCTTGGAAAGCAATTATTTGTTACATTTGCGTACTCATTAATCACGACAAGTTTTTCTTATCAATAAAGGTCAAACTAAATGAATTTCAAGAACTTAAGTAATATAGCTGGTTGGACGGTTTTTACTATTGCAACCATTGTCTATTTCTTTTCTGCCGAACGAACAGGTAGCCTTTGGGACTGTGGTGAGTTTATCACAGGAGCTCTAAAACTAGAAGTGGTTCACCCTCCTGGTGCTGCACTTTTCTTGTTGATTGGGCGTATGTTTACGATAGTTGCCGAAGTCTTTTCGAGCAATCCTGAAGTGATTTCATTCTCTGTTAATATGCTATCGGGTATTTGTACTGCTTTTGCTGCCATGTTTGTAGCTTGGAGTACTATTATTTTGGGTAAATTGGCTTTGGTAGGTCGAGAAGATGAGCCTGACAATGCACAATCCATTGCATTGGCGGGGGCTGGCTTGGTTTCAGGTTTGGCTACAGCTTTCTGCACCTCTATATGGTTTTCAGCCGTTGAAGGCGAGGTTTATGCCATGTCCACCTTTTTTACGGCCTTGACCTTGTGGACTGCGCTCAAATGGTACTCTTTGCCTGACACGCCAAAAGCCGACCGTTGGTTGGTTTTGACGGTTTATGCCGCAGGACTTTCAATAGGAGTTCACCTTTTAAGTTTATTGACGTTTCCTGCTTTGGCTTTGTTTTATTACTTCAAAAAATACGAAAGACATACCTTACCAGGTATGTTCTTAGCTGCTATAGGTGGTTTATTAGTCGTTGGATTTATACAAAAAGTCATCATTGTGGGTATTCCTACCCTTTGGTCATGGCTAGAAATCATGATGGTCAATGGCTTGGGCGCACCATTTCATAGTGGTGTATTCCCATTGGTTTTGATATTAGTTGCTGTATTTTTCTTTGGTTTGCGCTTTGCACACCAACAAAAAAATGCACTTTTACAATTGATTTTGGTAAGTACTGCTTTGGTCGTTATCTCCTTTTCAACAATTGGAGTTGTCGTTATTCGTGCCAATGCCAATACGCCTATTAACATGAATGCGCCTAGCGACCCGCTTCGTTTAATTCCTTACCTCAACCGTGAGCAATATGGAGAGCGTCCACTTTTAAAAGGGCCTCACTTTGATGCCGACCCTGTCGGTACAGTATCAAAAGACCGTTATGGACGTGTAGGTGATAAATATGAAATCGTTGATAGAAAGGTATCCTATGAGTTCAATCCAAAAGATGAAATTCTTTTTCCTCGTATTGGACACTACGAAATGGGGCGACCACAACAACACCGCTTATGGATGGGACTGGAATCAGATGCCAAACTACCTGTTGGTAGGCCGAATCAGTTAGATAATCTGCGATTTATGTTCCGCTATCAGATGGGATGGATGTATTGGCGTTATTTTATGTGGAATTTCTCAGGTCGCCAAAATGGTATTCAGGGCTATTACCCTTGGGATGTAAAACGAGGCAATTGGATTTCGGGCATCAAATTCTTGGACGAAATGCGTTTGCATGATTATGATAATTTGCCAACAGCAATGGCAAATGCACAAGCACAAAATAAATATTATATGCTGCCCTTTTTATTTGGCTTGCTGGGGCTGCTATTTCATATGCGTAAGCGAAGCAATGATTTCATGGGTTTGCTGGCTTTATTTTTAATAACAGGTTTAGGAATTATTATTTATTCTAATCAACCTCCAAATGAGCCTCGTGAAAGGGATTATGTTTTGGTCGGATCGTTCTTTACGTATTGTATTTGGATAGGATTTGGGGTGTTGGCCCTGTTTCAATTGTTGCGAAACAACCTCAATCGCAATGTAGCTGCTTATGCAGCTACTGCAGTTATATTGATAGCTCCCTTGCTTATGGGTTTCCAAAATTTTGACGATAATAGCCGTATTAAACACAGTGGCTCTAGGGATTATGCAAGTAATTTCTTGGAATCGTGCGAGCCTAATTCTATTATCTTTACCTATGGCGATAATGATACTTATCCGCTTTGGTATGCCCAAGAAGTCGAAGAAATACGTACAGATGTGCGAGTTGTCAATCTCAGTTTGATTGCAGTTGATTGGTACATCAATCAACTCAGACGTAAAGTCAACAATTCTCCTCCTCTTAAAATGACTTTGACCGAAGCTCAAATTAGAGGTAGAAAACGAGTTCAGGTTCAAATTGATGGTCGCAACGAAAGAGAAATGAATGTATTGAGTGCGCTCAAATTTGTAGGAGAAGATCATCCTGTAGGGCCAATGGACAGTTATTTTCCTGCTAAAAAATTATACATTCCTGTAAATCGAAACAAGGCTATTCAGATGGGGATGATAAGTCCACAAGACACAACAGTTACCGATAAAATGAGTTTTAGTTTAGGTGGAAAAAATAGTTTAATCAAAGGTGACGTTGCCGTGCTTGATATTATTGCCAATAATATCTGGGATAGACCAATTTATTTTGCGGTGACTTGTCGTCAAGAATCTATGCTAGGCTTAGGCGACTATACACAATTGGAAGGACTTGGTTTGCGCATTGTTCCAACTAAATCAAAAGGTGAACGCAATCGTTATGGTATGATTGGAAATGGTCGAGTGAATGCCGATGCTGTTTATGAAAATGTGATGGAAAAATTCCGTTGGGGAGGTTTTGATGAACACCAAATGTATGTAGATAGAAGTTACTTGCCAAGTGTACAAAGTCATCGTTTGGCTATACTACGAACGTGTGAAGATTTACTGAATAAAGGAGATAAGAAAAAAGCTGTTGATTTGGCAGAGAAGTTTTTCCAATCTTTCCCCAATATGAACTTTACTTATGATGCACAAATTATTCCTATGATTCGAGTATTTGTGAATGGAGGCGATAGAGAAAAAGCCAAAAAGCATATGCAAATATTGGCTCAGGAAACGGAAGAGCATTTACATTTTTATAGTAATTTATCTATTGATGAGCTGCAATCGGGTTTTGAAACCGATTATGCTTATGCGCTGCGTAGCAAAGATGATTTGATTCGTATGGCACAGCAAATTAAAGATACGGAACTCGAAAAAGAATACAAAAGTCGCTTTGCGCCTTATGATTTAGAAAGATTGAGAGAGAATCAGAAATAAGAAACTTCTTTCTCTACTTTGATTTCATTAAAAAGAGTTTTAGGTTTGTCAAAAATCTAAAACTCTTTTTTTATTCCAAACCAATTAATTTTCAATATGAAAGTCATATCTATCGGTTGCGACCATGCTGGATTCCTCTATAAAGAGGCTATCATATCTATTTTAGAAAGCAAGGATTATAAAATAATCAATCATGGAACGAACTCCAGTGAGTCCGTAGATTATCCTGACTTTGTGCATCCTGTAGCAAATGATGTTGAATCAAAAAAATCTGATTTAGGAATTATTCTTTGTGGAAGTGGAAATGGTGCTGCTATCACTGCTAATAAGCATCAAGGAATTAGAGCAGCTCTCTGCTGGTCTAAAGAACTAGCCGAACTAGCTCGCCTACATAATGATGCTAATATACTTTCTATTCCTGTAAGATTTGTGACTCGAATGACAGCATTTGAAATGGTAGAGATTTTCTTACAAACTAATTTTGAAGGAGGGCGGCACGCAAGAAGAGTTGGAAAAATTGCTTGTACCTAAAATTTACAATTAGTTCGGAGCATAAAAAAAAGCCTTTACAGATGTAAAGGCTTTTTTGGTTTTTAGAAAACTC
>JAHDEQ010000191.1:4840-8198 GCA_020628755.1 Saprospiraceae bacterium | reverse complement strand
TCCCATGAAATTGTATCCTTGTGCAAAGTATTGCCAACCTTTTCGTTCATAAAATTTTTCTAAATCAGTAGAAAGGTAAACTTGTTCAAAACCCATTTTTTGAGCTTCTTGCAGGGCGTGATTGAGTAATTTCTCAGCAATTCCTTTTTTACGATGTGTTTCTTCTACAAAAAGACAAGCGAACCAAGGCAAAAGGTCTTGCCGACTAATGATATCATTGGTTATAAGTGCATAAGAACCAATTTTTTTTTCATTTTCAAGGGCTATATAAAAGTTGGGTAGCGCATTTTGCACCTCTAAAGAGTGCAAAATACAATCTTGATAAAAGATAAAATTGCTTTCATTGCCCCAGCATTTCCAAAAATATTGAATGCCTTCTTCTAAAAAATCGGAGTCTTTTGCAAGTACTTGTATTTCCATCAAACTAACATATATCTTTTTCCTGGAAGGGTTTGTATAATACCTTTAAATTCTAATTCGAGGAGCAAGCCTGCCATTTCGCTGGCATTGAGATTGGCTTCGTAGCTGATTTGGTCCACACCTTTGGAGTCCGCATCTTTTAATGAATCTACAATGGCTTGTTCTTTGGGTGAAAAATCTACAAACAATTGTTTTTGGATGTTTTTGGATTGGTCAAGTTTGTCCCATCGCATGACGTAACCAATATCTTTGGCACTTTCGATGAGGGAAGCACGATGTGTTTTGATGAGAAAATTACATCCTTCAGAACTTTTATCACTAAGTCGTCCTGGCACTGCAAAAACATCTTTATTATAATTATTGGCTAAGTTGGCACTTATCATTGAGCCACCTTTATTGGCCGTTTCGATAACAATAAGTGCATCGCATAAGCCAGCAATGATGCGATTACGCATCGGAAAATGATGATAATCTGCTCCTGTTTGGCTAGAAAACTCCGTTAGTACGCCTCCATTGTGGAGCATTTGATGGACGGTACTTTTATGGCTTGCTGGATAAATTCGTCCTAAGCCTGTTCCCATAATTCCGATAGTTGGAATGTCCAACTCGACGCATTTTTTGTGGGCAGTGATGTCTATACCATAAGCCAAACCACTTAAAATCTGAACATCGTACTCTTGTAAACCTTCGACGAGTTCTTCGCAAATCATTTTTCCACGTGGTGTGGGCTTACGTGTACCAACGATGGCAACATTGCGTGGATGAGACAAATCAGCATTTCCTTTTTGATATAACAAAATAGGCGCATCATTATAATTACGTAAACGAGTAGGATAATTTTTGTCTAAATAAAAAAAGGTCTGAATATTGTATTTATCTATAAAGCTAAGTTCTTGCTCGGCTTCTCCTAGAACGTCTTGATTGACGATGCAATTGGCGATAGCCTCGCCTATGCCAGGGATTTTCAGCAAGGCTTTTTTACGTGATTCAAAAACCGCTTCCACACCGCCACAAAAACTAATCAAGTTTTTGGCAGTAACATTTCCTACCATCGGAATTTTTGTAATGGCTATTTTATATAAAAGTTGGTTTTCCACTCTTATAATCTGTTTTAGCTTACAAAGATAAAATATTTTTCGATTTAAAATAAATAATGTTAAATTTATAAAAATAAAACTTTTCGTAAAGTTTATTAATTAAGAAGTTACTGCTATATTTGAGTAGCGTCTAAATCCATAAGCGATTGGGTTGAAATAATTTTACTTGCTTAATTCCTTAAATTAGCTTGCTTAACGTCATTTTCAATGACTTATACTCATCACTAATTTAAGGAAAACGTAAATTCATTTTCTCCCCGTTTCTAAATAATTGATAATGGCAAGAAAGAAAAAGTCCAATCTTCCTAATATTGAAATTCTAATTTTATTGGTTTTACTGTTTAGCTTTATCAGCTTTGCGGTGGTTCGCTGCAATAAAACGAAAGCCTCTTATCAAGAAGAAGAGGCGCAAGCCCAAAATGTTGATGCAGTAGCTTCCAAAATGGATTCAAAAAAAACAATTCAAGAAGAGGCAAAAAAAGTAGTATCAACAGATGTGGTAGAAAATAAGGCTACAAACTCGATTGTAACTAAGGAAGCTCCCGTAGCTACAACTCCAACTGAACCTACAGTCGTATCGAGACTTTATGTGACTTTAGAAGATTTGAATTTAAGAACTGGGCCACATTTGGATAGTACTGTTCTAACAAAATTGAATCTGTTTGAAGAGGTTTTCTTTATGAATGCCGTGACAGATTTTACACAGACGATTAGTTTGGGTCCCGAAACGGCAACCGAACCTTGGGTTAAGGTGCGTAGTCGCAAGGGTCATGTGGGTTGGGTCTATGGCGCAGGTGTAAATTATTATAGAAAACGTCGCTTGCCCGATCCGAATGCAAAACCTTATACTCCACCTACTAAACAATAATAAAAAAAGTCGTCTGCCTAAAGTATTTAGGCAGACGACTTTTTTTGTTTAAGAAAGGTATTATCTCAACAAAGACATTTCTCTTTCTTCTACCATTTTACGAATGTTGATTAAGGCATATCGCATACGTCCGAGTGCGGTATTGATGCTTACACGTGTCAATTGAGCAATTTCTTTAAAACTCATATCGGCATAGTGACGCAAAATCACAACCTCACGTTGTTCGGGTGGCAACTCATCTACCAATTTACGAATCTTATCGTGGGTTTGGCTTTTGATAATGCGTTGCTCGGCATTGTCTTCGGTTACTTGCAAGACCTCAAAAATATCGAAGGTCTCGGTAGGCGAAACTGTTGGACGACGTTTGCTTCGGCGGAAATAATCTACACACATATTGTAGGAAATTCGCATAGCCCATTGGACGAATTTACCTTCGTGGTTGTATTTGCCTTTGCGTAAAGTGTCTATAATTTTGATAAAAACTTCCTGAAAGATATCCTCTGCCAAAGCTTGATCCTTGACAAATAAATAAATAGAAGTATAAATTTTTTGCTTGTGGCGTTGAAGAAGTTCTTCGAATGCGCGCTCATTACCATCTAAGTATTCAAGAATGAGCTGTTGATCATTTAACTGCGTAACTTTCATAAACTATACAATTTAGTTCTTTAAAAATATTCCAAGCGTCTGAAACAGTCAGACAATTTTGAAACGTGCGAAGAATAAATTTCTAGTGTAAAAGTTACTTGCTTATATCCGAAGATTTTTAGGTTTGAAAAATAAGTATTTGTGGTTTTATAATCAAATACAAGTCCAAAATAAGTAAATCTACTTTAGGAATCCACCTTTTTCTATCTGTTAACATATTTTTAACGAGTTAAACATAATGCTTATATAATAAAATAGAGGTGAAATAGCGTTGAGAAAACCTTATGGCTAAAGCAGATTATTCAATGGTTTCTTTGGCCGCTTTCAT
>JAHDEQ010000191.1:0-4740 GCA_020628755.1 Saprospiraceae bacterium | reverse complement strand
AATCTCTTTGGTACGGAAGGCTTTATTTTGTTCTGACAATTGTCTTAAATCTTCAATTTCGATATAATTGACATCAAAATTTTGGACTACTTTCTCGGATACATTATTAGGAATGGATAAATCAACAATTATTTTCTCATTGGTATCGCCATTCAACAAGTTGTGATATAGCGGAATATCAATTATCGCTTCCGTTGCCCCCGTACATACAATAATGGCATCAAAACCTTCTCGATAATTCATAATACTATTGAGTGAGTAGGCTTTGCCAGCCAAAAAATTGGCTAAGTTGATGGCTTTATCTAAAGAACGATTAAAAACAATGACATTGTCAAATTGATGTTTTTTCAAAAACTTAGCAACTAAGGTATTGGTCTGTCCAGCACCAATCAGCAAAATCCGAGCCTTGCGGCTCAAATTCGTTTCTAATAATTTTTGAATGGCCAAAGAAACCACCGAAATGGGTTTTTCGCCAATACGTGTAGTACTGTAAACCTCTTTGGCAGCTTCTACCGTAGTGCGCATTGCTAGGCGAATATTGTCGCCCGTCAGTCCCCAACTTTTACTTTGTTCGTAGCCTTCTCGGATTTGGCGTAAGATTTCTCGTTCGCCAATAACCATAGAATCAACCGAAGCTGCTACCTCATGCAAATGCTGAATAGCGGCATTGCCTTCTTTGATTTGCAAGTGTTCGTTCAAATAAATATCTGAAACATCAAGGTCAGGATTGATGTATTGCAAAAATCGTTTTACCCAATCGAGCTGAACTTCTTCTTTGGTATAAAAAAAATACATCACACGATTGCAGGTCGGCAAGTACATCAACTCATCAATATGCATCTCCTTTTTTAGTTGCTTCAAGGTAGCATCCACTTCTCGATTGCCTGTGTTGGAAACCACGAATTGTCCAATCTCTTTGAGATTGGTCTTTCGATGTGTAACCGTGAGTATCTTAAAGTGTTTGAGCATAGTTGAAGAAGAACCTCTGGATAATATGTTATTTGAAAGATGTACCATAAGCTGAACAGCAAATTTAAAAGTATAAATTCGTTTTAATGTCAGAGTTCTGTAAGAAGGAAGCTGGTAGTACTAAAAAATGGATATGCGAAAGATGAGGTTATTTTAAAAGGTACTTGCTTGTGCTATTACTATTTTTTGATAAAAGGCAAGGTTGTTTGTTGATTATTTTGACGAATAGAAAGCCAATAATTACCGCTAGAGAGTTGCTCTTGAGCGTCAATTTGCAAGCGGGAGCTTGCAAATAAAACCTTTGTTTGGCCCCAAACTTTTTGACCTAAGTTGTTATAAATGGTTAAATCTAATTCGCCCGTTACCGCTTTTCCAAATTCTAAATTCAAATATTTATCTATCGGATTGGGAAATAATTTTACAGAAAAAGGTAGTTCAGGAACTGAAAAAATACTTACAGGATTTGTCCATTCTTGAATGTCAAAAGCCATCAACTTGGGCGGCAGAATCGAAAACTCTTCTGCTCCGATATAGCCATAGCCATCTTTCTCAAAAATCACCGCTTCGAGTTGGCTAGTATTTACGGCACTTCCTAAGTTAATTCGTCGCTTGTTACCCGAGAAATAATCTCCTGTTTTGTAGTCGTACAAGAGCCACATAAAAGTACCTCCTCCTTGGGTATAACCCACCAAAGCTACGGTGCCATCGGGCGAAATATCTGCTCCCGTTATCAGTCCATTGGTATTGAAAGTCGAACGTAGTTGTGCCGTATGTGTGCCTGTGGTAGCAGGCAGCACATAGTATTTGCAGGTGTTGTCTATCCAATTTTTGGTAAACAAATGTAAGCTATCATTGTGATAAAAAAAGGCTTCACAATCGAAATTGTGATTGTTGTGATTGTCTTCAAAAACGGTTTGGTCTTCGTAAGAAAAATTGATAAACTCCGAAAAAGCAAAATCTTGACTCAATTCATTTTGAGCGATTTTATAGATTCTAAGGTCAGTTCTATTGCCCGAATTATTGCCAAAGTCACCTACAAAGAGATGTGTTTCGCTTTGCGCCAAGTCTTCCCAATCTTCATTGTCAGAGTTGGGCAAATCTAGCGTACGTTCTATTTGTCCAGAAAGTGAATCCAGTACATATATTTCGGTAGCATTGCCTCCGTCGTTATGAATCCATAACGCGCCATCAATCAATGCCAAACCCGAAGCCTCGTTCAGACTCCCCGTGAGATTGGTCAAAAGTTGAGGTACATAATTGGTTGTTTCGTAAATACATGAACCATCATTTTCGGTTGCTTCGGTATCGTAATTGAGTGCCAAAGGGTCGGTACAACCCGATTGTGCAGATAAAAAAGGAGTGAAACTAAAAGAAAAGGTAAAAAAGTAGATATACTTTAGAATGTTCATGCTGATACGATTTAGGAATTGAAGTGTTTGCGAATTGCAAACACTTCAATAAAAAAATTGCAAGCCTATAAGCTGGATTCTGTATTCCGACAAATCGGAACCTCTATCATTTATCTAGCCTCGACATCACTATCGAGGTCAATCTGCCTACCCCTCGGCTCGGACGAGCAACCCTTTCCTGACCGAAATCAAGACACCGATATACGTGGCATTTCAACCCACAAGGTTTATCCCCGTGCATAGTTACCTAAGCACAGCGTGCGCTCTTACCGCACGTTTTCACCCTTATCCCGAATACTCGGGACGGTTATTTTCTGCGACACTTGCTGTCTTCCGACTAAGTCGGAAGCCCATCCGTTAGATGGTGTGGTGCTCTACGTTGTCCAGACTTTCCTTCTCGACTTGAGTCGAGACGATAGAGCAACTTGCAATAAGGTTTTTACTTAGAAACTGAAAATTTGGGACAGTTGCAATCCGACACTTTACAAGAACTTATGCTTCCCAAACAAACAATGACCAAAACTACAGCTATTATTTTAAAAAATGATTTCTTCACAATAAGATTATTTTTTATAGCAAGATGGATTGATTAGCCAATCAAAACTTCTTCAGGTTTTTTAATATCAATGACAGGCAATTTGACAAAGAAAGAAGTGCCTTTACCGACTTTTGTTATAAAATAAATTTCTCCGTTGACCGACTCAATAATATTTTTAGAAATAGCCAGTCCCAAACCTGTACCTGAGTTCTTAGTTGTAAAGTTAGGCACAAAAACTTTTTCTTTCATCTCCTCGCTTATACCTGTTCCGTTATCTCTTACTTCTACAATTATTTTTCCTTTTTCGGTAAACATACGTACCAGAATCAACCCTTCTCGTTCGTCAGGAATAGCCTGTGTCGCATTTTTTATCAGATTATTAAAAACACGAATCAGGTGATTTTTATCAGCATATACATAGTAGTCATCTTCGGGCAAATCCAAATTAACTACAGAATGCGGATCTTCTTTAAACAAATCATAAACAGAATGGACCAAATGATTGAGCAAAATACGTTGGTTTTCGGCACGAGGCATTTTGGCAAAATTGGAAAACTCCGAAGCAATCTGCGAAAGATTGTCAATTTGTTCTATCAACGTAGTACTTACTCGTTTGAGTAGTGGCTCAATATCTGAGGGGTTTGAACGATAGGCATGTGTCAAATATTGAATACTTAACTTCATTGGAGTCAATGGGTTTTTGATTTCATGCGCTACTTGTTTTGCCATTTCACGCCAAGCACCTTCTCGTTCCGATTGCGCCAGCGTATCGGCTCCCTCTTTGACTTTGAGCACCATTCGGTTGTATTCATCAATCAATGCACCCAATTCATCATGACTATGCCACTCTAGAGGTTCGTTTTGACCACCAATTTTAAACTGCTTGAGCTTTTCACCAATAACAGCAATTGGCTTGGTAATAGAGTTGGCAACTACAATAGCAATTGCACCTGCAATAATGAGTAGGAATACATATACATTGAGTAGCGTCCCCATAAATACGGTTACATCTTCACGCAATTTACTTTGTTTGGAATAATAAGGTAAACCCAAATAAGCCAATGTTTTGTTATTGTATTTTAGTGGAATATATGAAGACTTGTAATCAAGCGTACCTATTTTTTCCTTATCCTGATAAATATCATTGAAGTGTTTTGCCCCCAGCCTTACCAATTCTTGGTAAGCCATTGCATTCATCTGGGGAGAAGCTACACCTTTGTTAAAAATATCCATCTCTGAAGAATTGACCAAGCGACCATTTTTGTCAAATAAATTGACATCCATACGATGAATTTTTGAGACGGCTTCTAGATCAATTAGATTCAAATGTTTATCTGTAAAAGAAACCCCTTCGGGCAAATCTTCCATGAGTAAGCCAAGTTCTCGTTCGGTATCCTTGATGACGGACTCGGTTTTGCGACCGAGGCGGTTTTCATGGTACTCTTCGTGCGAATTGCTAAAGTATAAAACCGTTACAACTCCAATCAGAATAAATGAAACTACAATCAATGAAATCACATAAAACTGGATTTTACCTCTTAATGATGGTCGAGTAGAGACAGAAATATTCAATGTTTTGGGAAAAATACCCGAAAAGGCATTGATAAGGCTCATACAAAAAACAAACAAAATCAGAATTGCAAAAACAAAGGAAAACAAAGAGATAGGTTTGGTATAACCCCCCAAACTTTTTTGCAAAAAGACCGATTTGTCACCACTTTTGTATGAAGTGGTCAAGACTCCAGATGAAACGGTTTCGACCAAGGCCTCTTCAGGAATAGAATTGAACTCGCTCAAACTCAGGCTTTCACCAAAAATATTGCT
>JAHDEQ010000190.1:6734-8317 GCA_020628755.1 Saprospiraceae bacterium | reverse complement strand
TCTAATCTAAATGCAATAAAAAAAGTTTCTAGATTAGCTCCCTCTGATGTTTCGGTAGCGTTATCAGCTAAACGAATAACTTGGCTTTCAATTAAATCTTTTTTATAACTTATTCCTAACAATGAAATTTCTCGGAATTTTTTACCCATCAATTTTTTAAAGCTTAGACCAATAAGTGTTGCTGAAGATTCATAGTCTATTATTTCTTCAGTCATATTATCTTTGCTGGGGTATCTTGAATTAAAACTATACAATCTAGGTAAAAAAGTAGCATTGACTGTAAACCACTTTGTTACTTCATTTGCTTTACTCTGCTCTGAACTTTGAGCATTTAGCTCTAGTACAAAAAAAGAATATAAGATAATGAGCAATAGAGGCTTTAGTACTAAATTTTGTTTTGTCATTGTCAATAGTTTTTGTTTAGCTAATCAAATTTTCTTTGAATTTTTCTTCTAGAATTAACTCCATTTGTTCTTGCAATTTCTTAGCAGATTGTCGTGCTGCTTCCGCAAAATTTTCATCATTGCCAGCATAAATAATTCCTCTTGAAGAGTTGACCAACAAGCCAACTTGTTCGTTCATTCCAAATTTGGAAATGGCTTGCAAATCGCCTCCTTGCGCTCCTACGCCTGGTACTAAAAAGAAGCTATTAGGAGCTAAATTTCTAATCTCTTGAAATTTTTCGGGATGGGTTGCTCCAATTACAAACATCAATTGTTCGGGGTTGCCCCAATTTTGAGCCTGTTGTATCACTTTTTGATAAAGGTAAGTGTCTTCTTCTTGAAAAAACTGAAAATCTTGGCTGCCTTTATTTGAGGTCAAACCCAAAAGAATAACCCATTTATTTTTAAACTCCAAAAAAGGGCTTACCGAATCTTCGCCCATATAAGGCGCAACGGTTATCGAATCAAAATCATAGGTTTCAAAAAAGGCCCTTGCATACAAACGAGAGGTATTTCCTATATCGCCTCGTTTGGCATCAGCTATCGTAAAGATATTTTTGGGGATATAATCCAATGTTTTGGCAAGCGATTCCCAACCCTTTGCGCCCATTGCTTCGTAGAAAGCAATGTTGGGTTTATAAGCTACACATAAATCTTTTGTCGAATCTATAATTCGTTTATTAAACTCAAAAATTGGGTCTTCAAAGTCCAATAAAAATTTAGGAATCCGTTGAATATCCGTGTCTAATCCAACGCATAGAAAAGACTTTTTGGCTAGTATTTGTTGGTAGAGTTCCGTTTTGGTCATTTCGAAATTGTTTAATGCTTTAATGAAAGAATGCATTAATAATGAGCTATTGAGTCGTTATTACATTAAAGCATTTACTTCATTCCATTTAAAGCAACTACACCAAGGACTTCAGGTACTTTAGTTTTGAGCGTTTCTTCCAAACCAGCTCTTAATGTCATGGCCGACATGGAGCAACTTTCACAATTGCCCAACCATTTAATTTGGACTTTCATGTCCTCTGTGATGTCAACCACTTCAACGTTGCCACCATCAACAGCTAAATGAGGCCGAATAACATCCAAAGCAGAATCTACTTTTTGGATCAAATCTGTTTTTTCTTGTAAAGACAT
>JAHDEQ010000190.1:0-6634 GCA_020628755.1 Saprospiraceae bacterium | reverse complement strand
AACTTGGCGCAAGGTATTTTCCGCTACAGTTGTAAAGGCTTTTGCCGAATCCGAATTTTCGTCCAAGATAATAGGTTCTCCTTTGTCGCCGCCTTCTCGAATACCTTGTACCAAAGGTACTTGCCCCAGCAAAACGGATTGGCTCAGTTTTGCTAACTTTTTGCCGCCACCTTCTCCAAAAATATAATATTTATTATTTGGTAATTCTTTTGGTGTAAACCAAGCCATGTTTTCAACTACGCCCAAAATCGGTACATTGACCGAAGGTAGTAAAAACATATTCATTGCTTTTATAGCATCTGCAACCGCAACTTCTTGCGGTGTTGTAACAATAATTGCTCCTGTCAAAGGAACTGTTTGAACCAAAGTTAACTGTATATCACCAGTACCTGGAGGTAGATCAATAATCAAAAAGTCGAGTGGCGGCCAAATAACATCTTCCAAAAATTGCTTAATGATTCCGCCCAATCGTGGCCCTCTTAGTACCACAGCCTGCTGAGGTTCAATGATAAAACCTATAGACATGACGGGCATTCCATAAGCTTCAATAGGAATCATTTTGGCCTTACCATGCACATCTTTAATCATGGGTCGGCTACCTTGCAATCCCAACATGGTTGGGATAGAAGGACCATACAAGTCAGCATCTATCATACCTACTCTTGCGCCCTTTTTTTTCAAACCCAAAGCCAAATTGGTCGAAACCGTAGATTTTCCTACTCCACCTTTTCCTGAAGCAACCGCTATAATATTAGTAACATGAGGCAACGCTCGTTGTTGCTGATTAGGGATGTTTTCTGCTTGAGTAACCAGATGTACATGTACATCTGCTTGCGGATACACCTTTTGTACCGCTTCGATACAAGCAAAATTCAAAGAAGATTTGCTTTGAGCATCTAAACCCTTGGTCAATAAAGAAAAAGAAACTGAATTGCCCTCAATGGACAAATCCTTGACCATACTTTGCAAAATGATACTTTGCCCCGACTGGGGGTCAAGGACTTTGCTCAATGCTTCTATGATGTCTTGTTGATTCATATTTAATTTTGTGAAGACAAAGATAGTAAGATTTACACTATAATTGTTTGAATCTCATTGTCAAATTACTTTTAAGAAAAACAATTTTATTGCTTGGAAATAAGCAATAAATTCAAAAAAATCAGTAATTTTTAGCAAGAATTGAATTTCAAAAAAACCAAACTACTATGCCTCTCAAATATTCATTTAGTTTTTTACTCCTTCTTCTTAGCATTTATGGACATTCTCAAAGTACACTTGGTCTTGGAGGAGACTTAGAACATAGTCCTTTTATTTATGGAGTAGCATCGGGCGATCCTACTCCACAGCAAGTTATTATTTGGACAGCGATTGAACCGACTTTTGGTATCTCTTCTAGTAATATTCTTTGGGAACTTGCCCTAGACGAACATTTTTGTCACTTGGTACAAACAGGAAATACCAGTATAGATGCAGCTACCGATTGGACACTTTCTATTGACTTACAAAACTTAAACTCTTTTACGACCTACTATTATCGTTTTTTTGATAATTCGGGCAATTGCTCTGCAATTGGTCGAACGAGGACGGCTTCTGCTGCTAAAGAATGTGAACATTTTCGTTTTGCAGTTGCTTCTTGTTCGAGTTTGTATTCGGGCTATTTTAATGCTTATAAAAGAATTGCCGAGCGAGATGATATTGATGGAGTTATTCATTTAGGAGATTATATTTATGAATTTGTGGATGAAGATGAAGAAGTAAGAGTACCAAATCCTTACCCTGCCGTACCTGCAAATTTGCAGGAATGGCGCAACCGCCACAAACAATATTTGCTCGATCCCGATTTGAGAGCAGCGCGTCAACAACATCCTTGGATTACGATTTTTGACAATCATGAAGTCGCAGGTGATTTCAACAATCTCGTACCTAGACAAGCATTTTATGAATTTGTTCCAATGCGTTTAGCCGACCCTAACGACCCCTTAAAAATATATCGTTCATTCGATTTTGGAGATGCACTTGATATTTTTATGATTGATATCAATACGTATAGAAATATTGATCCCATTGCAAGCGGAGGAATGAGTATTTTGGGTGAGGAACAATACAACTGGCTTATCAATGGATTGCAAAATTCTACGGCCAAATGGATTCTTATTGGACAACAAAAATTGGTTGGTGGTTGGAATTTGATTGGCTTACCCGATTGGTTTCCTGGCGATGGAACTGTTTTTGACGAAAACAGTTGGGATGGCAATGACGAAGCTCGTGATCGTTTGCTTAATGAAATCAGTGCCATGAATCGAGATAATATCATTTTTTTAAGTGGCGATCTACATCTTTCTTTGGGTATTGATTTATCAACCAATCCTTTTGATGGTGGAACTTATGATGGCGATACAGGCAATGGCGCAGTTGCCGTCGAATTTATGCCAACAGGCGTTACTAGAGGCAATTTTGACGAAGCAGGTGTAGATGGCGTTTTGGTTGATGGGGCAAATGCTTTGAGTGAAGCAATCAACGTACATCATGTCTATTCAGAGTTTGAACAACATGGTTATGGAATCATTGATATAGATCAGGACTCTACCGTTGCAGAGTTTTGGTATTCAGAAATTTTAAATCAAAAATTTGCAGAGCGATTTGGCCGAGGTTTGATATTGAAAGATGGTATTAATCATTGGGAACGTAACTACCGCAATACAGCTTTGGAAGATAAGATTGAAATTCCTTATTTGAATTTTGATAATAGCGATTGTACGCCAATTTCTAGTCCCATTTTTTCAGTACATTGTAATACGATTTGTTTAGGAGAATCTTTTCAAATTTATAATAATGCTGATGAGCAAAATCAAGAATTTTTAAAATCCTATGTTTGGGATTTTGGTGATGGCAATACTTCAGCGATGACTCAGCCTTTGTCGTACAGCTACCAGTCGCCTGGTAGCTACACCATTAGCATGCAGGAAACCCTACAAAAATATGCCCTCAATAGTATTAGTATAAACAGCGCAGATTGTTCCGATCCTGCTGGTGGCGACGTTGATTTATATGTCGAAATTTACGATCCTGATAATGGCCTAATTTTCAGTTCAAATCCGATTGATGATACCGATCCGCCCGTTACGATTACACCAAATTCTTTGCTACTTGATGAAAACAAGTATTATTTGATGCGGATTATGGATAGCGATTCGGCAGATGCAGATGATGAATGTGGAGCTTTCTATTTTACAGCTTCAACTAATGGTCTTATTACAAATACTTCAGTAAAAGTTGACTTGAGTATTTCGCCTCAAACGATTTCTACTCAAAGCTATTTTGAGACGGTAACAGTTTTGCCCAATACACATCCCGAATGCATCGCAAATAGTAATGAACCCATTTGTAATCCCATTTTCAATACTGGATTTTCGATGAATTGCGATGCTATATGTACAACAGACTCTATTCATCTTATCAATCAGATTTATGATGCAAACAGCTTGCTTTGTCAAGATTTCAGTTGGGATTTTGGCGATGGAACGGCAAGTTCTAAAATCAATCCACCAAGGCATTTTTATCCAAGTGCTGGCAATTATACCATAACACTACAAGAAGAAATCAGCCAATTTGTTTTGAGTCAAGTAACAGTAGAATCAGCTGATTGCGAAGACACTTTTTTATCGGGCAATGTCGATCTTTTTATTGAAATCACAGATCCCATTTTGGGCGAAGTCTATGTTTCCAATTACATTGGAAACGATGCGCCACCTGTGACCTTTAATATCAACTTACCCATTTTCAAAAATCGTTTATACAACATCAATATCATTGATGATGATGCCCCAGACACCAATGATTTTTGTGGTTCAACTTTCTTTTCAACACAGTCCAATGGAATCATAGGAAATGATGCTATCACACTGAATATGAATATCTTGGAGCAAGTCGTATCAACCAATACTTATTCGGAAACTATAATGGTAAGTGATTGTACCTGTCCTCCAAATTTTGCAGGAACAAACGCATTGAATGGAGCTTCAGGAAGTACTATCCATTATGAAACCGATGGAATTATTGAGTCGGATATGAATATACTTTCTGGTGCCAATATTGATTACGATTCGGGTACACAAATCTGTTTAGAACCTGGTTTTGAAGTGATTCTGGGCGCACTATTTCATGCATATATTGATGGATGTTCGACTTCTCTAAAAGAGAAGATTCCCGAAAAGAAAAACCCCTAAAAATCAAAAAACTATTGTTCGATTATTATAAGCCAAAATATTATAATGCAATTGATTCCAGATAGCTTGTGACAAAACAGTTTTTTCTAAATCTCGTCCTTTACGCACCAAATCCTTGATGGTATCATTGTGTGTAATACGAGCAATATCTTGTGCAATTATGGGGCCTGCGTCGAGTTCATCGGTCACATAATGGCTGGTCGCCCCTATGATTTTGACACCTCTTTGGTAGGCTTGGTGATAAGGTTTTGCCCCTGGAAAGGCAGGCAAAAACGAATGGTGGATATTAATGATTTTATTAGGAAATTCTTTGATAAAATCGGGTGAAATAATTTGCATATAGCGCGCCAAAACAACAAAGTCTATTTGATGCTTTCGCAACAATTCGATTTCTAACCGTTCTTGTTCAGCTTTATTTTCTTTGTTGATTGAAAAGACATGATAAGGTATTTCAAAACGCTCAGCTATATAAGCCAAATTGGGATGATTGCTAATAATCAAAGGAATTTCGACTTCCCATTCTTTAGATTGATAACGCTGTAAAATATCATATAAACAATGCGACATTTTTGATACAAAAATGGCCATTCGGGGCTTATGCTCCGTAAAATTCAAATCCCATTGCATTTCAAATCGCTCTCCAACGAGTGTATCAAAAAACTCATAAATCTTAGGTTTAGGAATTTTAAAATCCGATAAATCCCATTCGACCCGCATAAAAAAGCGGTTGCTTTCTTGGTCAACATGCTGGTCTAGGTCAATTATATTTCCGTCATTTTTGTATAAAAAATCAGTAACGGCATTGATGATGCCTTTCTGATCAGCACAATGAATCAATAATACAGCAGTATTTTTCATAAGGATATAGGCTTGATTTAGAGCAAAAGTAAAAAAAATTCTATGAATGATGTACGTCCCAAACTCATCGAAGTGAAACTGCTATGAGTTTGTTGAAAAATAGCTACATCTTTACACCTTTTCGCATTTTTCAACCAAAACTTCTATTCTATAAACAGGTCATCAAGAGTTAAAATTTGAGTAATTAAGCCTAGACTATGTTCGTTTTGTTGTAGTCCAAAAGTGGTTATCATTGTCCAAAAAAGTTGTTTTTTAGTTTGAGTTGCTTCTCTAAATAAGCGCATTTTATCACTCAATTCTTGAGCATAAGATTTCGTAAGTGTAAACTCTTCTTGATAAAACTTTATTTCAAAAAGATTAATAGCTTGGTCATTTCTATCTAATAATAAATCTATTTGAACTCCTTTTTCTTTTTTATTCCCTTTTTTGAAATAGGAAGAAGCAGAAGAATAAATTCCTGCTATACTCATTGCTTTTTTGATTTGAGTAACATGTTTTAAACAGATGCTTTCAAAGGCATAGCCACTCCAAGACTTGTACTGCTGCGTTTGGCTAATATGTTTCCATATATCTATTCCTTCTTTTGTGTTTTTCTCGATAAACTGTAAATAAAATAGAGAATATTCATCAATCAAACGGTATAATTTATCTTTAGCTTTTTTGCCAAATGGTGCATATACTTCTATAAAACCTGATTGTTGTAGCTCCTCTAAAATCTTGGTCAATGTTCCTCCATTACTGACTTTAGCAGTCTGGGCAAGCTCTGTTCGACTTAGACCTATTTTTTTAGAAGCTAGAGCACGTACAATTGCAATATGTCGCTCCGAATTTTCAAATAGTGCACTATATAAATTACTAAATTCATCTCGTAGTAAGCCCGTTTTGGAAAAACAAATATCTTCTATATTTTGAGTCGCTGTTTTTCCTGCCTCAAGCTCCTTTAAATAGTGTGGAATTCCTCCCATTGCCATGTATATTTGAAGTAAGTGGTAACGATTGATAAAAATATTTTTGCTTTTGACAAATAACTCTGTTTCATGCAATGTAAAGGGGCTTAAATGCAATCTTCGGGTAATACGATTGTGTAATCCTCCTGTATGATTCACTACTTTCTGAATCATCCAAGAAGCGGCAGAACCACAAATCACAACAATTATATTTTGATTCACTGCCCAGCTATTCCAAAAAAAACTCAATGCTCTTAGGAATCCCGATTTATGGGTTGCCATCCAAGGAACTTCATCGAGGAAAACTACTTTTTTTTTCCCCTTGAAATCAAGATTTTCTAAGTATTGTATCAGAGAAAAAAAGGCTTCCATCCAATTAGAAGGGATAGCAACTTTGTCTTGGCTTTTCGAGGCTAATCGAAGAGCAAAACTAAAATTGAGTAATTGTTCTTGAAGAGGGGCATGCTGTGTTCCTGTAAGACTAAAAACAATATTCTTTTGAAACGATTCTTTCACCAAATAGGTCTTTCCTACTCGTCGCCTTCCGATAATAGAAATCATCTCTGATTCTTGAGATTGCAGGGTTTTAAGTAAAATTTCTTG
>JAHDEQ010000189.1:3356-8327 GCA_020628755.1 Saprospiraceae bacterium | reverse complement strand
TGGACAAGCTCGTATCAAGGCTTTAGAAGAAAAATTGAAAGATTTGATGAATTAGCCAAATATTTAAAATAGGACAAGGCAAACATTTGGATGTCTTGTCCTATTCTTCTTTTCATTCTCTCAAAAAATTCAACTCTCCTTTTGGCGAAAGCCGCACAATGACAGAAGGTTCTGTAGTAAGATTTTTTCTTCTTAAATTAGGTACTACATAGTCAACGCCCTGTATAACTTCTGAACTCACCGAGCCAAAACTACGAGGAAAAGGCTGGTTGCAAATATTAGCAGAACTTACCACAATCGGTTTTTTATATTGTTGAATCAAGTCTTTGCAATAAATATCTTGCGGCACTCGAAAAGCAATGCTCCCATCTTGTGGAACAAGATTGGGCGGAAGGTTGCGAGCTTGTTCATAAACTACCGTCAAAGGTCGCCTATGCAAACTCAATAAAGTATCAATTCTTGGATGAATATGCTCTACATATTCACCGACCATCTCAATAGAGTCTGCCAGTAAAATAAAAGGCTTTTTTTGTACTTGCCGCTTCAAAGCATATAATTTTTCTACGGCTTTAGGATTGCAAGCATCACAACCAATACTCCATACCGTATCCGTAGGAAACAAAATAATTCCTCCACGATCCAATACACTTAGCGTTTCTGTTAAACTGTCAATTTGTAGCATAAGACTTGTTTCTTAGTTATTCGGAGAACGAATTTTCGTTTTTTGTGTCGCTCATTATACGAGACAACAATATTAAATATTTGAAATGTGTTTAATTACAACGAGAATTTGTATATTACATAGTATTAAGCGTTAAAAATTTTAACATTAAAATTTAGATACTAACATTTTTAGATTTTGTTTGTTATCTTGCTATGAATACTTTTTTACTATAAAAATGGGGTTTCATTTGTCAGAGAACCATTTTTTATAGTACATAAGACATCAATTCTCACTTTTCTGCATTTTGAATCATCAAATCTTGTTGTTTTGAGAATATTCTTGTTGACAATTTTCATCATTTCGATTGCTAGCTTTACAACTAGAGCAGCGCATATTATTGGCGGCGAAATCACCTATGAATGTTTGGGTGGAGACCAATATCGCTTTACGATGCGGATATATAGAGATTGTGCAAGTGGCGGTGCTCAATTTGATGGCCCAGGAGCCAGCATAGATGCTGCCTCCATTACTATTTTTAGAGGTAGTGCCGAGTATGACCGCCTATATTTAGGCGCACCTACCGTTACTTCTATAGAGCCGAACTTGGACAATCCATGCCTAATTTTTCCGCCTGGTATATGTGTCGAAGAAGGCGTTTATGTATTTACAGAAACCCTACCTGCTTCTAACCAAACTTATACGGTTACTTACCAGCGTTGTTGTCGAAATAATACAATATCCAATCTTATAGAACCAGGTACTTCTGGAGCAACATATACGGTTGAGGTCTCACCCGATGCCCAAAACTCTTGCAACAATAGCCCTACTTTTAATAATTTTCCGCCTATTGTTATTTGTGCAGGAAATCCCATTGACTTTGACCATTCTGCTAGTGACCCCGAAGGCGACCAATTGGTTTACGAACTCTGTACACCTTTCTTAGGCGGCGGTACGGCAGGTACCGACCCAGGTTCGGGACCCAATGCTGCTTTTTTACCCAATGGTGTTGCTCCCGACCCTGATTCGGCACCGCCTTATGACCCCGTCAATTTTGTAGTGCCTGCTTATTCGGCATCTTCGCCAATGGCTGGCGACCCTGTAGTTACCATCAATCCAAATACTGGCTTGATAACAGGCGTGCCTACTACGGTAGGTCAGTTTGTAGTAGGCGTTTGTGTAAAAGAATTTCGCAATGGAGTCTTACTTAGTACCGTTCGTCGAGATTTTCAATTTAATGTTACGAGTTGTACCCCTACTGTTGAAGCCGATATTCGAGAAGATTTTGAACTTGCAGATAAAGAATTTGTAGTCAACGCTTGTGGTAATAATACCGTAGTTTTTGAAAATGAAAGTGTTCAAGAACAGTTTATTGATGAGTTTAGTTGGGAATTTTATATCAATGGAACAACCGAAGTTTTTAATGAGTGGAACGCTGAAGTTACTTTTCCTAGTGAAGGTACTTACGAAGGCCGACTGTTCCTCAATCCTGAAACGGATTGCGGCGATACCGCAATCATTTTTGTCAATGTTTACCCAGAAATCAATTCCGAATTTACTTATGATTATGATACTTGTGTGGCTGGTGCTGTTAGTTTTTTGGACGAGTCTTTCTCAGGGAGTGGCTTTTTGACCGACTGGTTTTGGGATTTTGGGGATGGTGCTATTTCAGAAGAAGTCAACCCCGAACATCTCTACGGCAGTCCTGGTATGAAATCTGTGGCACTGACTGTACGTGACACCAACGATTGCGAAGAAACTCGTGTACAAGATATTTTTTGGGTGCCTGCTCCTGCCGAAGTCATAGTAGAACCCAGTAGCTTTGTGGGCTGTACTCCAGCCGAATTATTTTTTAATAATCTATCGTCTCCTATTGACGACACTTATGATATACTTTGGGATTTTGGTGATGGAACAAGTAGCTCCGAAATAAGTCCTACGCATACTTACGAAGAACCAGGCGTATATAGTGTAACGCTTGATATTGTGTCTCCCATTGGCTGCGCCATTGGGGCGACTTATCCCAACTGGATTACAATTCGACAATCGCCTGAAGCAGATTTTACTTATAGTCCTCAAAATCCCTCAAACCTTCGACCCGAAGTGACTTATACCGACCAGTCAGAGCGTGCAGTTGCTTGGCAATGGTTCTTTGGAGAAGAGGGTTTTACAACCGAACAAAATCCGATTTATACTTTTCCTGATACGGGCTACCAAGAAGTCATACAAGTGGCCATTCACGAAAATGGTTGTCAAGATACAGCTCGCATTCTTTTAGATGTAGAACCAATAGTAACCTACTATTTGCCCAATGCCTTTACGCCCAATAGCGATTCAAACAATGATTTTTTCTTAGGCAATGGCATATTTGAAGGAATGACCGATTTTGAAATGACCATCTGGAATCGTTGGGGCGAAAAAGTATTTGCCACCAATGATCCCAACGAGGCTTGGAATGGTCGAAAAAATAACGATGGCCGAATGTCACCCAATGGAGTTTATGTGGTTTTAGTCAACTATAAAAATCCAAGAAAGAAAACAATTAATCTAAAAGGATATGCAACACTCATCAATTGATGAGTATTGCATATTTCCAAAAAAAATAAAACGAATCTACTCACTATGCAGCGTTTTTTACCCTTAACTAAAAACGCTCAACGATTGCAAAATCAAAAATCGTTGAGCGTTTTCATTTTTATTTTATTAAATCTTTTTTCTTATACGGCATATAGTACACATATTGTAGGAGGCGATATGTCGTACCAATGCTTAGGCTATGGCGACTATCAATTTATCATGAAAATGTATCGCAATTGCAATAGCCAAGCACAGGGAAACTTTCCTGCACCAGCTACCATGACCGTTTATCGTGAAAACGATAATGGTAGCTACGATATATTTAGAAATGAAGATGTTTTTCTCATTCAAAGTGCCTCCGAGATTCCCTTGCCCGAAATTCCATGCCTAGAGCCACCAGATGATGTTTGTGTTCAGGAAGGCGAATATAGATTAGGAATCAATCTTCCGTTGAGCAATCGTTCTTATGTTGTGGTATTTCAGCGTTGTTGTAGAAATGGCTCTATCTCCAATATCCTAGAACCTGGCGATGTAGGTACTACTTTTACAATCGAAGTCACACCAGAAGCACAGGCTTCTTGTAACCGAAGCCCTATATTTAATACCTTTCCACCTACTGTGATTTGTGTAAACGAACCCATGAGTGTTGACCAATCAGCTAGTGATGCCGAAGGCGACCAGTTGGTATATGAGTTTTGTGCGCCACTCAAAGGTGGCGGCAAGGCAGGTACACAAGACGACCCCAATGGAGACCCTGCGGGATGCGATGGTTTTCGTCCTGACCCAGCCTGTCCTCCACCATTTGAACCTGTTGACTATATCGTACCAACCTACTCTGCCTCCCAGCCAATGGCAGGTGCACCTTTAGTAAGTATCAATCCTATTACAGGAGAAATTACAGGTATTCCCAATACAATTGGGCAATTTGTAGTGGGCGTTTGTGTCAAAGAATTTAGAAATGGTACTCTGTTAAGTGTATCTCAGCGTGATTTTCAGTTTAATGTAGAACAATGTGACCCTTTTATAGAACCGCTTATCCTTGCCGATGAAGTCCTTGATGACAATACCTTTGTCATCAACTCTTGTGGCGATAGCACCGTTGCCATTGTCAATCAAAGTACAACACAACAGAATATTGATAATTTTTTATGGGAGTTTGACATTGACGGCAATATGGTTGCTTACGATGTTTGGAGTCCTACACTAATGCTTCCTGATACAGGTACTTACGAAGGTTTTTTATACCTTGATCCTGGCTCGCAATGTGGTGATACAGGTAGAGTACTTATCAATTATTTTCCTGATGCTCAAGCCAATTTCAGAGTTCAATTTGATAGTTGTGTAGCAGGAGATGTTGCTTTTGTTGATGATTCTCAAATTGAAAACATTATTATAGAAGATTGGACTTGGAACTTAGGAAACGGAACTTTATCAACTGAACAAAACCCTGTTGTAAAATACGATAATGTGGGGAGCTACAATGTTTCGTTAGAAATATTGAATGAATTTGGCTGTATAAACACCATTCAAAAAACAGTTGATTGGTTTCCAGCACCCGAACTCATCGTTGTCGAACCTAGTACTTTTGTCGGCTGTCCACCCGCCAATATCTTTTTTAATAATCTGACCGACCCTATTGATAATTCTTATCAAATAGAATGGCTCTTTGGCGATACGACTACAAGCACAGATTTTAGTCCGACGCATATTTATGATGAGGTAGGAAGCTACAC
>JAHDEQ010000189.1:0-3256 GCA_020628755.1 Saprospiraceae bacterium | reverse complement strand
TACTATCTCCCCAACGCTTTTTCGCCCAATGGCGATGGCATCAATGATACCTACAAAGGCAAAGGCTACTTGGTGGGTCTCAAAGATTTTAATCTCGAAATTTGGAACCGCTGGGGAGAACGAATTTATCAGACCAATGATCCCTCTGAAGGCTGGAACGGAACTAAAAACAACAATGGCAAGTTAACTCCTAATGGGACGTATCAGTGTTTTGTTCAATATACCGAACCCCGAGGAGAACGAAAAGAACTGCACACCCATTTGACCTTAATCAGATAAAATGGAAATTATAAAATATCCGCTCCTACTCTTTCCCATCAATCAACAAGCCATGTTGGGCTTGTTGGTGGGAACGGATTATCAGGTTGTTGAAAAAGACGAACGTGCCGTTAAAAATAGTCTCACTCAATACTTACAAAAAGATTATAAAAAATACGACTACTATCCTACACTCGAAATAACCGACCCAAAAGTAAAAACCGTTGAAGTGACGGTACGCCCTAGCTACGAAAAAAATGGCGTTTCCTATCCTGGCACGCAAACGCTCAAAGTCCCCATCACGGTCGTTTATGGCGAAACCGAAAGCAATTATCACGAATGTTATTTGCCGCTTTTGGGCGAAAATTTCTACTATTATGATGCTCGGCAATTCAAATCTTTAGTAGCACATTTTGCTTCTACGATTTTGAATCAAATGACTCCTGAGCAAATACATCAGTATGTACTTTATCCCAAACCCAGTTTGGGAATTATACAACTAAGGGTCAAAAACAATCGAGATTATAACTGGGACTACTCCCGAAAAAGACAGTTCAAAACGCTCAACCGTCTTGCCGAACGCTATCCTTATACCAAAGCCATGCGCAAAAATGTATCGGCTTTTCCCGAAGCTGCTTGGGAACTCGAAAACATCGTGGGTGATGTAGTAGAAAAAATTATGTCGCTTCGTGCTAATGTTCTGATAGTTGGACATTCGGGCGTGGGTAAAAGTGCCGTCCTCAAACAAGCCATCAAAAAAATAGATAACACATCCAGAAAAGATAATTTGGGTTATACTTTTTGGCGTGTTCTGTCGCAACGCATTACGGCAAGTGCCAAATACTTGGGCGAATGGCAAGAAGCCATTGAAGAATTTATTGACGAACTCAGTGCCGCCAATGGTATCTTGTGGGTTTTGGATATGATTCGATTATTGCAAACGGGCGGACGTGGTGCAGAAGACAGCGTAGCTGCCTTTTTGATTTCTTTTTTGCAGCAAGGCAAACTCCAAATGATTGGCGAGGTCACGCCACAAGAGTTGGAAAGTATGCGCCGCTTGTTGCCAGGTTTTGTTCAAAACTTTCAAATTATAAATATTGAGGAACTTCCTGAACATAAAATTCAGTCCATTTTACAAAAAGCCTCTGATTATGCTGCCCAAAACCTCAAAGTCGAAATTGCTGCGGATGCGCAGCAATTGGCCTATCGCTTGCTCGCTCGATATTTTCAATACGAAAGTTTCCCTGGCAAGGGCATCAAATTCTTAGGTCAATGTGTTAGCACAGCTTTGTTTAATGAAAAAAAACATATTTCTAAAAATGATATTATAGATACATTTATCGAAAAAACGGGCTTACCTGAGCTTTTTCTCAAAGACAATATTCGACTCGATACGATTGAACTTAGTCAATATTTTAATTCCAAAATTATCGGCCAGCCCAAAGCCATCGAAAAAATGACAGGTATTGTCAAAGTTTTTAAAGCTGGCCTGAACAATCCCTACAAACCCATTACTACGCTCGTTTTTGCGGGACCAACGGGTGTCGGAAAAACTGCAAGTGCTAAGGCTCTTGCCGACTATTTTTTTGGTAAAGGGCAAAAAAAATCACCTTTGATTCGCATTGACATGAGCGAATTTCAGCATCCTAGCCAAATCAATCGTTTTATTGGGGCAGGCAAAGAAGTCGGTAAATTGGTACAAGATATTCGAGAACGACCTTTCTCGGTTTTGCTACTCGATGAGGTCGAAAAAGCCCATCCTGCCATTTTTGATGCTTTTTTGACGGTCTTGGATGAAGGAATGTTGGTTGATGCCTTTGGACGAGTCACCAATTTTAGGAATACGATTATTATTATGACTACCAATTTGGGTGCGTCCAATCGCAAGTCTATCAGCTTTGTCGAAACGACAAGCGAGGCAGACAATTATATGTCGGCGATTAGTCGTTGGTTTCGTCCCGAATTTGTCAATCGACTCGATGGTGTAGTGATGTTCAATTCGCTACAAGCTCCTGATATTGAAAAAATCACTCGAAAAGAGTTAGAAGAACTGAGTCAACGTGAAGGTTTTACTAAAAAAGGCTTAGAAATTGATTTTTCAGAAAACCTTGTCAAACATTTGGCTCGTATTGGTTTTGATGAAAAATATGGTGCCAGACCTTTGCAACGTGCCATTGAGCAAAGCATCGTTAGTCCAATGGCAACTTGGTTACTCCAACATCCTAAAGTCAAAAATTGTACTTTAGAAGTTCAATTTCTTGAAAATAGATTATTGATTCAAAAAAAATAAATGATGAAATTTATCCTCAGTCTATTCACCTTTTTAAGCATAACGATAACACTTGCTGCGCAGGATTTTGATGCTAAAAAAATGGATGCTTTCTTTGACCGCCTAGCCGAAAAAGAAAAAGGTATGGGGAGTATTTCTATTTTTTACGAAAGCAAGGAAGTCTATCAACGAAGCATTGGCTATGCCGACTTAGAAGAAGGCATAGCGGCTGACCAAGCGACCAAATATCGTATTGGTTCTATCTCTAAAACCTATATGGCGACCATCATCATGGAATTGGTTGAAGAAGAAAAACTATCCCTCGAAACGCCGCTTTCACAATATTATCCCAAATTACCTAATGCTGATAAAATCAGCATTGAGCAGCTATTACGTCACCGCAGTGGATTGTTTAATTTTACGAGTATCGAAGATTATCTAACTTGGAATACTCGATTTCATACAGAAGAAGAGTTACTCAAAAAGGTTGTTGAAAATGGGACTGTTTTTGAACCTGGCGAAAAAGCTGAATATTCTAACACCAATTTTTTATTGCTGTCCTTAATCGCCCAAAAAATTTATACAAAATCTTTTGACGAAATCTTTGAAGAACGAATTATCAAACCACTTGAATTGGAAAATAATTTTGTGGGTAGAAAAATCAACCGTAAAAACAACGAAGCCTATTCTTATATGAAACTTGACAGTTGGATAAAAGAAGCAGAGACG
>JAHDEQ010000188.1:5313-8346 GCA_020628755.1 Saprospiraceae bacterium | reverse complement strand
ATTTTGCATCCAAGCAATAAAGATATTGCTTGGGTAGCGGCTTTAGGGCATTTATATTCTCCAAATAAAGAAAGAGGAATTTATAAAACTACAGATGGTGGAAAAACTTGGAATCAAACCCTTTTTGTCAATGAAAATTCAGGTGCAGTTGATTTAATAATAAACGAAAATAATCCCAACACACTCTATGCCACGACCTGGCATAGAGAACGCCGAGCTTGGAATTTTGTAGAATCGGGCGAAGGTTCGGGAATCTATAAAAGTACAGACGGAGGCGAAAATTGGACTTTGCTTTCGACTCCAGAAAGTGGCTTCCCGACAGGCGAAGGTACAGGACGAATTGGAATTGATTTATACGAAAAAGATGGAAAAAATATCCTCTATGCAATCCTAGACAATTACAATCGAAGACCTCAAAAAGACGAAAAACCCAAAAACAAATTGACCAAAGATATGTTGCGCTCCATGAGCAAAGCAGATTTCTTAAATCTTTCAAAAGGCAAAATTGCTTCTTATTTAAAAGACAATAACTTCCCCGATAAATACGATGTTGATTCAGTATTTGAAATGATTAAAAATGACGAAATAAACCCCATCGCCTTAGTCGAATTTTTGGAGGATGCCAACTCCTTATTATTTGATACTCCCGTTATTGGTGCAGAGATTTATCGCTCCGACGATGGCGGCAAAACTTGGAAAAAAACGCACGATGATTTCCTAGATTTTGTCTATAATTCGTATGGTTATTATTTTGGTCAAATTCGAGTTTCACCCAACGATTCCGATAAAATCTATTTTATGGGAGTTCCTGTTGTTCGTTCCGATGATGGCGGCAAAACCTTTATCAATATCAACAAAGAAAATGTTCATGCCGACCATCATGCACTTTGGGTCAATCCAAATCGAGATGAGCATTTAATTCTAGGAAATGATGGAGGTATCAATATTTCTTACGACGATGGCGAATCTTGGACAAAGTGCAACTCCCCTGCTGTCGGTCAATTTTATGCGATAGCTGTGGACGATGCCGAGCCTTATAATATTTATGGTGGACTGCAAGACAATGGCGTTTGGGTGGGGTCGTCCGACTATCAGTCGGGCAAGCGTTGGCATAACACTGGGCATTATCCTTACAAAGAAATTTTGGGCGGCGATGGTATGCAAGTTGCCATTGATAATCGAGATAATAATACCGTTTATACAGGTTTTCAATTTGGTTGGTATTTTCGAGTCAATAAGACAACGGGTGAACAAACACTTATCAAACCTCAACATGATTTGGGTGAATCGCCCCTTCGATTCAATTGGCAAACGCCGATTCATTTATCTGTTCACAATCAAGATATTTTGTATTTGGGATCTAATAAAGTTCATCGCTCTATGAATCAAGGAAAGGATTGGCAAGCCATTTCTCAGGACTTGACCAAAGGCGGCATCAAAGGTGATGTTGCTTTTGGGACGATAACTGCAATTGACGAATCTCCTTTTCAATTTGGACTTTTATACGTTGGTACCGACGATGGAAATATTCACATCTCCCAAAATGGAGGTACTAATTGGATTAAAATTTCTGCTAATTTACCACAAGATTTATGGGTCACAGAAGTCTATGCTTCAAGGTCAGACAAAGCCACCGTTTATTGTGCTTTGAATGGCTATCGTTGGGATAATTTTGAAAGTTATATTTTTAAATCAAGCAATTATGGCGCAACTTGGCAAGCCATTGGAAATGACTTGCCCGCCGAGCCTGTCAATGTTATCAAAGAAGACCCCAATAATTCAAATATTATCTATGTGGGCACGGATCATGGGCTTTATGTATCACTTGATGCAGGAAGCTCTTTTATGTTGATAGACAATAACTTACCTGCTGTAGCTGTACATGATGTTGTAATTCATAAAAAGGCTAAAGATTTGTTAGTGGGAACACACGGACGTTCTATTTACAAAGCCAATATTGAACATTTACAGGAATTGGATAAAGAATTGCTGGCAAGCAATTTACATTTATTTCCAATCCCAGAAAGTTTTGAGGACAATTCATTAGGGCGAAAGCCCAATATTTGGGTCAAATCCTTTGAAAAAGAAAAGGAATTTGCATTCTATTCTAAAGAATCGGGCAAAGTCAAAATCACTATAAAAACTAAATCGGGGACTCCCCTATTTTCGTTTGAAGAAGATGCCAGTAAAGGCTTGAATTATGTCAATTATTCGTATGAAATTAGTCCCAAAAATGTCTCTGCTTATGAACGTTGGCTCAATCAAAACAGCGAAAAAGAAATTGATTTAGAAGCAGCCGACAATGGCAAATTTTATATCAAAGCAGGGACTTATCAAGTTGAAGTCAAATCCAAATTGGGAACAGAAGCTAAAGAATGGATTATTAAAAAATAAAATTTAGTCCGCAAATTGCAAAGCCCACTCTTGTGGGTTTTTGCGCCAGTTTTGGAGGCTTTCAAAATCATTTTGATTAATATAATCACATTTTAAAGCCTCTTGCAAAAGCACCTCATAATTGGAGAGCGTTTGGTAAGAACAATCGGCGGCTTCAAAGGCATTTTTGGCTTTATCAAAACCATAAGAAAATATAGCCAAAACCCCAGCAATGGTACAGCCCATTGTCTCCAAAGCCTGAACAGCTTGTAAGCAACTGCCGCCCGTAGAAATCAAATCTTCTACTACCAAAACTCGTTCATTGCCTCGCAAATCTCCTTCTATCAAATTTTGACGACCATGACCTTTGGCTTTACTACGTACATATACAAAAGGCAAATCCAAAGCATCTGCCAGCAATGCGCCATGCGCAATGCCTGCCGTTGCCACACCTGCGACCATATTAAATTTTCCAAAATCAGCAGCAGTTTCCGCTAAAAAGCCTTTTATATCTTTTCTAATATTCGGATGAGACAACAAAATTCTGTTATCGCAATAAATCGGTGATTTCAAGCCCGATGCCCAAGTAAATGGGTTTTGTGGACTCAATTTTATTGCCTTTATTTGTAATAAATATTTCGCAACTTGTGAAGCTATCAT
>JAHDEQ010000188.1:2858-5213 GCA_020628755.1 Saprospiraceae bacterium | reverse complement strand
TCAATTTTATTGCCTTTATTTGTAATAAATATTTCGCAACTTGTGAAGCTATCATAAATAAATTGTGTTCATGTGTTCACGTATCTACGTGTTCACGTTTAAACCAACTTGAACACGTAGATACGTGAACACGTGGGCACTTAATAGAAAGCAAATGTACAAAATCTATATCAATGAAACGCCGCTTTATCTGACGGATTCTCCACAAACGCCTGAAGGTTTGAACAGTGACTTGGATATTCTAAAAGGCCGTTATATGGGCAAGACCAAAATGTTGCTCAACTATATTGATACCTTGGAAAAAACTAAAAAGTACGATGCAGTACAAATCTTCTCTAAGGACTTTGAGACACTCAAAAAAGACTTTAAATCTTTGTATAAACAATTGGATGCAGCAGGTGGATTGGTCTTCAATGACAAAAACGAAGTGCTCTTTATCTTTCGACGTGATTTTTGGGACTTGCCGAAGGGTAAAATTGACCCAGGCGAAACTAAAGAAGAAGCCGCCGTTCGTGAAGTTCAAGAAGAAACGGGCTTGAAAAATATTGAATTAGGAAAGAAACTCATCACGACTCGTCATACCTACAAAAATCGGAAAGGTAAGCGCATTATCAAAAAAACATTTTGGTATAAAATGACAACTACCGACTCGGATTTGATTCCTCAAACTGAAGAAGATATTGAAATGGCGATTTGGAAAACAATTAAGGATTTCTTTGCAGAAAAACCTGTCGTTTATAAAAATATTGTAGAGGTTTTGAATGCCGTATAGTTCTATGTGCTTGAAGAATTAAAAAGCTCAATCACACTAATTTCAGGCAAAATTCCGATTCGGCCTCGATAACCCAAGACTCCAAAGCCACGATTAACATACAAAAATTGTTTGCCTTTTTGGTACAAACCAGCCCATTCTTTGTAGGCATATTTTACAGGAGACCACTTGATAAAATTGCCCAGTTCGATGCCAAATTGTCCGCCATGTGTATGTCCCGAAAAAGTAACATCTATGTCTTTAAAATCTTTTGTTACTTCGTAATTCCAATGCGAAGGGTCGTGCGAAAGTAAGAGTTTTAGAGCTGCCGCCGAACTACCTTGATACGCTTTTTGGAGATTTCCATAGCGTGTAAAACGAGGATTACCTGCAAAATTTTCGACTCCAATAATGGCAATTTCTTCGTCATTGATTTCTAATATTCGATGTTCATTGAGAAGCAAATCCCAACCCATTTTATGTTGTGTATTGGCTAATAATTGCAAATTCTTTCTTTTTTGTTCGGGGTCTTTCCACATCGCATAGTCTCCATAATCGTGATTGCCTAAGATAGAATACACACCATATCTTGACTCAATTTTATCAAAAACATCTACAAAAGGTAAAATCTCTTGTGCAAAAGTATTGACCAAATCGCCCGTAAAAAATACGAGGTCGGCTTGTTCTTGATTGATGCGTTCAATGGCTTTTTTGATGGGTTCTTTTTGGCGAAAAGAACCTGCGTGAATGTCTGAAATTTGGACGATTTTTAATCCATTTAGAGCAGAGGGCAAATTGTCTAAGACAATTTTGCTTCGATAGACTTTAAAACGATATGTATTTCTAAACATTCCATAAGTCAACAATACAAAAAGGAGTAAACCAAAGAATACCGCAACAAACTCGCTTAAATATTCAGGTATTTGCAGGTAAAAATTAGAACTAAAAATATTGTCTATCAAGTAAACCAATCCACCTCCCATATTGCCCAGCATTAAGACCAAAAGCAAGAAAAATTTGGACAAATAGGCAAAGAAAAGTAAACTGATTGAAGCATTATTTTTTTGTATGGTTGCTCGGTCAACCAATCCAGTCATCATACCAATACAATAGCCCAAAGCGACAAGGCTTGTACTCGCATAAAATCCTAGGATAAAATTTTGATAAACGGATGACCAATCGGCAATCAAGACCTGTATCGGCTGCCAAGCCAAATAGTCAATCACTAAAATAAGAATTATTAATATTGGCATAAATTCAGAAGAATGATACGTTTAAACAACGCTTTTCTTTTGAATAAGATTAAGTTTTTGTCTATTAAAAATGAGGATTCGTGGAAATTGTATAACAGACTAAAGTCTGTGGTACTTATTTCGTTAATTTCTGAAAAACGTCTTCCACAGAATAAGTATCAGCATACATTTCTAATAAAATCCAGTTGTTTTGTATCGCAGCTTTAAAGATTTGTTCACGAATATCGCTATCCGAAATAAGTTGCCATTGATTGTTTTTAAAATGGACTTCTTTTATAAATGGTAAACTAGAAAGCTCTTGTTTGGTAATTTGATTTTTGAATTGTACAAGCGTCATTTTTTCGCCCGAAA
>JAHDEQ010000188.1:0-2758 GCA_020628755.1 Saprospiraceae bacterium | reverse complement strand
TCTTGTTTGGTAATTTGATTTTTGAATTGTACAAGCGTCATTTTTTCGCCCGAAATTCGAGATTGTAATTTTTCGATGGGATCATCAGCAACTTTTTCGCCTTTATTGATGATGACGACTCTGTCGCAAATAGCTTGGACTTCTTGCATAATATGAGTCGAAAAAATCACGGTTTTTTCCCGTCCAATTTGTTTTATCAAAGAGCGAATTTCGGCCAATTGGTTGGGGTCAAGGCCAGAAGTTGGCTCGTCCAAAATCAATACTTCAGGGTCGTGCAACATCGCTTGAGCCAAGCCAACACGTTGGCGATAACCTTTGGACAAAGCACCAATTAGTTTGTTTTGCTCTCGTTCCAAACCCGTTATTTCTATCATTTCTGCAACCCGATTTTTGGCTTTGGAAACCTTGTGCAAGCCCGCTACAAAAGTCAAATATTCTTTGACATACATATCCTTATAAAGCGGATTATGTTCGGGCAAATAACCAATTTTTTGGCGTACTTCCATTGGCTGTTCTTGCACATCGCAACCACAAACTTCCACTTGCCCACTCGATTGCGGAATAAAACAAGTAATGATCTTCATGGTGGTGGTTTTACCAGCACCATTAGGGCCCAAAAAACCAAGTACTTCTCCTTTTTTTACCGCAAAGGAAATCTCATTAACTGCTTTTTGCTGACCATATATTTTGGTCAAATTATTTACGATTACAGACATAAATTATTTTGGTTCTTTGACTTTTTCCGTGAAAGCGTTTCCATTCAATTCTAAAATCATTCACTTCCTATGGTCGCTCTCTCTTTTATTTTGAATGGAACACGGAATTTGTCAAAGAAGGTTTATTTTTTCAAAAACCCAAAGGTCTCATTATCGCATCCAAATCTCTCCACTTTTTGCCTCGACTAAAATTGGCAGCTACTTTTGGTTCAAAATCCAACATCAGCAACTGATACATTCCTAGTCGCTTGATGCGCTTTTTTAAAATGGCACGTTCTTTATTTTCTTCTGCGATCATACCACCATAAATCACGGCAAACCATTGTTCAACAAGAACCTTATCTTCCTCTTGATAAGTTGCTACAATTTTATCTATTAACTCCAAAATAGTAGTATCAATTGTCTTAGACGTTGGCTTATAAATGGAAACAAAATCTTCATAAACTTTAGCCTTTTTATACTTTTGGGCAATGGATTTTAAATCGCTAAAATAATCCGTATCAAATGGAGCTTTTTTAGCTCCATTGGCTTCTACGACATAAACACACCAATTGTCAAAACTACCGCTATCAAAAAGTACTTTTCGGTTATTTTTTAAGGCTTTTATTAATCTACTCATTTTTTGTTTGATACAAGATAACAATTTGAATACTGTGCAAGTTAGAAATCTTAAAGCATAAAATATACCTTTGCGGCAACAAAAATTCTATCTTTGTACATTAAAAATAGACCTTGTGGCAATTGAGCAAAAACCATTAGAACTTAGTTCTGATTTTAAATATGCACTAGATTTGTTGAGTAAAACCAACAAAAGTATGTTTATCACAGGACGGGCAGGAACAGGAAAATCCACCTTATTGCGTTTGTTTCGGACGACCTGCCGCAAGAAAATGGTCGTGCTAGCCCCTACGGGGATAGCTGCGCTCAATGTTCAAGGCCAAACCATCCATTCTTTTTTTGGTTTCCCACCTCGACCCGATTTTCAAGACCACATTAGCAAACGACGCAATCACAAATTATATAAAAAAATTGAAGTTCTTATCATTGATGAAATTTCTATGGTAAGAGCCGATTTGTTGGATGGTATTAACCGTTTTTTACAAATCAATCGAGATAGTTTTGAACCTTTTGGAGGCGTACAAGTCGTTTTTTTTGGTGATTTGTTTCAACTTCCTCCTGTCGTTTCAACTCCACAAGAAAAGATGCTTTTTCAGATGTATTATGACAGTCCTTTTTTCTTTTCGGCCAAAGTTTTTGAGGACAATGATTTTGAAATGGAAATGCTCGAATTGCGAAAAGTATATCGCCAAGAGGCGAGATATTTTATCCGACTTTTGGATGCCGTGCGAACCAACCGAATTGATTACGAAGACCTAGAAGATTTTAATGAACGATATTTTCCTGATTTTGAAATTCAAGACTATTATATTACACTTTCTACACGCAATGCTACGGTCAATAAAATCAATGCCAAACAACTCGCTCGTTTAGACAAGAAACTCTATAAATATATCGCTACTGTTACGGGCAAATTTGAAGATCGGCTTTTTCCTACAGAGCAAATTTTACAACTCAAAGAGGGCGCACAGGTCATGTTTGTCAAGAACGACCCCGAACGCCAATTTGTCAATGGCACAATTGGAAAAGTCGTTTCTCTAAATAATGAAATTATCAAAGTCAAAATTGAAGATTTGGACGGCAACGATAAAGTGATTGAAGTCACTCAAATGGATTGGGAAGTATTAAAATACAAATCGGCAGTCAGCAATTCGGGCGATATGGAAATCGAAACCGAAGTCGTGGGTACATTTACGCAATATCCCTTGCGCTTGGCTTGGGCGATTACGATTCACAAATCGCAAGGCAAAACCTTTGATAAAGTCATCATTGACCTCGGTCGTGGAGCTTTTGAGCATGGGCAAACTTATGTCGCTCTAAGTCGCTGCCGTACGATGGAAGGCATCGTTTTAAAACAACCCTTGCGTATGAAAGACGTTATGGTGGACGAAAGAATTGTAGATTTTTATGAGCAATTTTTTTAG
>JAHDEQ010000187.1:4169-8366 GCA_020628755.1 Saprospiraceae bacterium | reverse complement strand
TTGGATTTTCAACACAAGCAGCCGAAGAAGTTACTTGTACCCAAATCTCATCTTGGTTATTGAGTGTTGTCGTTTCAAAAATCACTTGATTACTAACGGAATCTCCATTGACATACCAAGTATAATTTGGATTTTCTCCTTCATTCATCACGTCAGCAGATATGGCGATCATTTGACCTGCACAAATGGTATTTAGTGGGGCAATCAATTCAACTTGAGGTTCAAGATTAGGAAGTATATTTAGTGAAATGTCATTGGAATTGATACTCGTATTTTGCAAACACGTAGCACTCGAAATCAAAGTACAGGCTACCACATCTTCATTATTTAGACCTGAAACGGAGAAACTAGGAGATGTATTTGTCGTCACCAAATTATTGTTGACGTACCACATATACATTGGCTCATCACCTGCTAAAGTAGTATTTGCCATAAAGGTTAGTTCTTCACCTGAACACGAAGTTTCATTATTTACTTCAATAACAATTGTTGGATTTTGTAAAGGTAAGATATTGATTGTTAGGTTATTAGAGTTTGTTTCGCTTTGGCTAACACATTCGCTGTTAGAGGTGAGAGTACAGGAGACTATATCACCATCGGACAAATTGTTGCTTGTAAATGTAGCTGAATTAGAACCAACGATTTCATCATTGACTCGCCATTGATACATCGGATTATTTCCTCCATTGGAATCGATTGCAGAAAAAATAATTTCTTCACCTGTACAAATTTCTAAACTATTTGCTTCTATTTGAATGCTTGGTAAAACTTGGTCGCTGACCTGCAGCTCAATGCTGTTAGAAACAGCATTGTTGACGCTTAAGCATTCTTCTGAAGTTGTGATTTCACAATCAACAATATCACCATCTTCCAAAGCGTCAGTTTCAAAAATAGGACTATCTTCTCCTACATTTTGAGCATTTATTTTCCATTGATAAGTTGTTAGTGTACCAACATTAGTACTGGCTTCAAATCGAACCAATTCACCTGCACAAAAATCAGTAGCAGAACTATTGATATTAACACTAGGAGTCAAAGGTTCATTGATTTGTACTTCTATAGCATTAGATTGGACGGCGTTGCTAGTTAAGCAATCTTGATTTGATTCTAAAATGCAAGTTAAAATATCTCCGTTAGCTAATTCTGTTGTTTCAAAAGTGGAACTATTAGAACCTATATTTTTGCCATTAATTTGCCATTGATAAGTTGGAGTAGAACCTCCGTTAGTAACTTCACTTATAAAAGTAATTGATTCTCCTTCGCAGGGTTCTTGAATGTCGCTACTAATATGAATTTCAGGAGTGGCAGGACTACTTACGCCTATTGAAATCGGCGCTGACTCAACTTCTGCGGCTTGAACACAATCTGCATTTGATAATAAAATTACGCTCACTTCATCGCCATCTTCCAAAGCGTCAGTTTCAAAAACAGGACTATTTTCTCCTACATTTTGACCATTAACCAACCATTGATAGCTTGGATTTGTACCTTCATTTACGCTTTCCACTTCAAACAGAATGGTCTCATTGGCACATATTGATGTAGTATTAGGAAGGACTTCAACCTCGACCAAATCGCCTTCTTGCACAGACATAATAACCGCATTTGAAATAACAGGATTATTCTGAACACAAGGAGCAGAAGCATTAAAAATGCAACCCACCACATCGCCATCTTGCAAATCGCTAGAAGAAAAAGTAGCCGTTGAAACATTGGTACTCATACCATTTACTATCCAATCGTATTGAGGGTTTGTTCCTTCAAATTCGGTAGTGGCTGTAAATTCAACCAATTGGCCTTGACAAATCGAATTGGTCGAACTTTGTACTTGAATGCTGGCATCAACATTTTCGTTGATGTTGACCAAGGCAACAGTACTCGTAACGGTATCGCTTAAAGTACCATAAACCTGGCAGGTGTAATTGCCTGAATTTTGTAGAGAAACTTCTTCTAAAATTAAGATTTGAGTATTAGAATTAGGAATGATAAGGCCATCTTTTTTCCATAGAAAATTAAGAGGAGGTGTGCCTGTTGCCAAAACTTCTAGTTGCGTGTTTTCGCCTTCACAGGCGGAAACACTCGTCGGTTGAGTTAAGAAACTAGGCGATAAATATTCTATTGCATTATATTCATAAGCTCCTATATCAACTGTTCCATTATTGATTCTTAAAGTAGAGTCCAAATCAATTAATAAACCCGTTTCATTAATGGCCATATTGCTACCCATATCCACCAAATTTGAAATGGGCATTAGATGAAAATCATCGTTTTCGACATCCATAAATAGAGGGTCTGTTTCGTATAAAACGCCAGGGCCACAATTTACATTAGAAGCCTCGCCGCTATTGAGCGAAGCACAATCGGGCTTATCTACCACGCAATGTTGAATAATAGGCGAGCCAAAAATACAGCGAAAAACGGGACCAAAATCGGCACTGTTTCCATAAATAATACTATTGCGGATAAGGGGTTGACTTGTACCCGTAGCATCCGTACCATTGCAATAGATACCGCCGCCAACAATAGCTTCATTGCCATAAAAGGTACAATTGGTAACGGTAGGGCTACTATTTCCGCCTTCTGAGCCTAAGTTGTACATTCCACCTGCCGAAGAAGCGGCTTTGTTTTTAGCAATCAAACAATTAGTGATTTTGGGACTACAAATACCATTTTTACCAAGATTGTAAATCCCTGCGCCATAAGAGTCGGTTGTATTTTTTAGGATAATACAATTGGTGATTTCGGGATTGCAAGAACCATTGATGGCATTGTTGAAAATACCCGAACCTGAGCCAAAAGAGTGGTTTTCTTGAATACGTAAATTGTAAAGAATGGCATTGTTATTTCCGCCTTCAGAACCTAGATTATAAATTGCTGCGCCTGCCGATTGGCAGGTATTTCCGATAAAATCACTGTCTCTAATTTCGGGATGTGATTGCCCTGAAAAAGAACCATCAGAATAAACAGCTCCGCCAATATCAGAATAGTTATTCGTAAATTGGCAATTGAGAATTTGAGGACTAGAATTTCCATTTTTACCAAAATTATGAATTGCTCCGCCGTGTTTGTCGGCACTATTATTTTCAAAAATACAATTTGTAATAGTTGGGCAACTATGACCATTTTCAATCCCAGCATTTTCGATGGCTCCGCCATCGAAAAGCGTCGAATTATTTTCAAAAATACAATCGCTAATCTTTGGACTACTTTCTCCATCTACAGAGCCTTGATTGTAAATTGCTCCACCTCCAGCTTCTGAATAATTGTTTCTAAATATACAATTGGTGATAGTTGGACTAGCACTTCCTTCCAAATTGCCTCTGTTGTAAATGGCTGCACCAAATCCCCGACCTTGATTATCTTCGATAATACAATTACGTATTGTAGGGTGCGAGCCGAGCGAGTCAGCCGAACCATCATTGTACCAAGCAGCACCACTATTTTCGATAGCCCCATGACCCAAAATTAGCGATTCGGCATTAGCATTTTTGAGTATAAAACCATCCAAAATGGTGTTTTCTGTTACATTTTTGGTATAAATTAAAGTATAAGAATTGTTGGAAAGTGTGCCATCTTGGTCAATGTCACCATTGATAATGGTAACATTGTTTTGCCAATCTCTTTGTGAGATAGTCGTTTCTGAACCAGAAAAGCCTCCAAATATGGCAACTCCGTCAGGGATTTCTAAATATATTTCTCGGTCAGTTGTTGTACAAGGATTGCACAAAATAGGGAAGTAGTTGCCCGACTGTACCCAGATTTCGTCGCCTTCGGTAGCGTTTTGGAGTGCTTGGTGCAGAGAGGTTGGATTGTCCCAAGCCGAACCTTCGCCTGTTGCTTGTGGAGCAACAAAGAGTTGAGCAGAAATTGGCGCAGCAATTAAAGTAATGGTTAAAAAAAGTAAGATATGTTTTAGATACATGGGATATTTTTTGTTCGCAAAGTTCCTCTATTTTCTATTCACAAATAGAAAATAATTTTAATACAATAAAAAAAGAGGGAAACTTATTTCGGCTTACAGGTATCAGGAAAAGTACCAAGAATGGTTATACAAATGTCTTATTTTTTTTTGACAATAGACATACCTTGTACGGGGTATTTTGAAAATACAAGATAGAATGGGTAGAAAATGTGACAATGAATGAAAATGCATTAGAAAAAGCCACTAATAAACCCGTACAAGATTCTCAAGATTCA
>JAHDEQ010000187.1:0-4069 GCA_020628755.1 Saprospiraceae bacterium | reverse complement strand
TTTGTTCGCTATCCTTGGTTTTTAAAGTAACGGAATAATTGCCTGGTGTTGCTTTTGGGCCATTGAGTGATGCCCACCATAATATCATTCCATCAAACTTTTTGGCATCGGGATAGTTGGTATTCCAAGTAAAAAGATTTGCACCTTGCTTGGGTTTGAGTTTATATTTTTTCTCCTCTGCATAAGTAGAAAATTGCTGAATTTCTGAACCATCTGCATCATAAAAAGTCAAACTTAGAGAATCTTTTTCTTCAAAATTTTCTAAGTAATAATGAAGCATCACGCCCGAAGGACGATTCATTCCTGAAGTCTTAGAATCTTTCATTTGCCAGCCGCCCATGCGATAGCTGGGCATGGGTTTGAAGAGGTGACTTTTTTTACTAGAAATACTTCTATCCATTTGGTGTAAAACCGTCAAATCATCAATTATCCAAACACTTCGTCCTTGTGTGGCTGCAATCAAATTATCTTCTTTTATCGTCAAATCTGTAATTGGAACAACAGGTAAATTGAGTTGAAAGGATTGCCAATTTTTACCATCATCAAAGGAAACATACATTCCTGTTTCGGTGCCTGCGTAAAGCAAACCTTGGCGTTTTGGGTCAGCACGAACAACTCTTGTAAAATGTTCATTATCAATGCCATTGACAATTTTAGTCCACGTTTTTCCGTAGTCCGTTGTTTTAAAAAGGTAGGGTTTAAAATCGCCTTTTTTGTACAAGGTGGCTGCCAAATAGCAGCCGCCATCACGATGAGGGTCAGGCTCGATGCTATTAATCATCGCCCATTCGGGTAAACCAGATGGCGTAATATTATCCCAATTTTTTCCACCATCTTTACTAATATGAACCAATCCATCGTCCGAACCCACCCACAATAAATCCTTCACTCGAGGCGATTCGGCGGCCGCAAAAATGGTACAATAATATTCTACAGAAGTATTGTCTTTGGTAATTGGACCACCCGAAGAAACGAGTTTTGTCGAGTCATTTCGAGTCAAGTCAGGACTAATGATTTCCCAACTTTGTCCCTCGTTGGTACTCACGTGCAAATGGTTAGAAGCCGTGTATAATTTCTTATTATCATGTGGCGAAAAGAAGATTGGAAAATTCCATTGAAAACGATATTTCATGCCTTCAGCTCCGTGTCCCATCGGATTGTCTGGCCAAACGCTAATAGAACGAGAACGCTTATTTTTATGATTATAACGTTCCAAAAATCCATCGTAACAACCGCCATAAACAATGTCATTATCAGTCGGATCAATGGCAATATGACCGCACTCACAACCCGCCGTTCGTTCCCAATCATCCTCGCCAATAGAGGCACCTTCATTGCGATGGTTAATGCGAATCGTACTATTATCTTGCTGCGCCACGTAAATCCGATATGGAAAATGATTGTCCGTTGTTACTCGATAAAATTGAGCCGTCGGTTGATTGTGATAAGTTGACCAAGTTCCGCCCCCATTATATGAAACCTGTGCGCCACCATCGTCGCCAATGACCATACGTTGATTGTTTTCGGGAGCAATCCATAAATCGTGATGGTCGGAATGTTGAGAATTGAACATTTTAAAAGAATTTCCTCCATCGTCAGAGCGAAAATATCGGACGTTTAGGACGTAAACACGGTCAACATTTTGCGGGTCTGCGTATATACGGGTATAGTACCATGCGCGTTGGCGCATACTCCGTTCGCTATTGGTTTTAGTCCAAGTTTCGCCGCCATCGTCAGAGCGAAATATTCCACCGTCTTGGTTTTCGATGATTGCCCAAACTCGTTCAGAATTGACAGGCGAAACCGTCACACCAATAATACCTAAAGTTCCTTTTGGCAAGCCTTTATTGCTTGAAATATCTGTCCAAGTTTCGCCTTCGTCCGTACTTTTCCAAAGTTTAGAACCTTCGCCACCACTTTCCAAACTATAAGGTGTTCGGCGGACGCGCCACGTAGAAGCGTACAGGGTTCTGGGATTATTTGGGTCTAAAATCAAATCCACAGCACCTGCATCTGCATTGGCAAACAAAACTTGTTTCCAAGTTTTGCCACCGTCCAAACTTTTATAAACCCCACGTTCTTGACTCGATTTATAAATATTTCCTAAAACGGCCGCATAAACAATATTTGGATTTTTAGGATGAATCCGAATACGTGGAATATGACGAGATTTCTCCAAACCCATTTGCTCCCAAGTTTTACCTGCATCTCGACTTTTCCAAACGCCATAACCCGAAGAGACATTTCCTCGAACGGTCACTTCGCCACCGCCCACATAAATAGTATTAGGGTCAGATTCGCTCACAGCAATTGCGCCAATAGAACCTCCGAAATAACCATCCGAGATATTTTCGTACGACTTTCCTCCGTCAGTCGTCCTCCAAACGCCGCCGCCTGCTGCACCAAAATAGTACAAATCAGCTTTGCCTGGTACGCCTGTCACGGCGGCAGAACGTCCACCACGAAAGGGGCCAATATTACGCCATTGCAAAGATTCGTAGAATTTTTGGTCGAAGCTCGTCGTTGTATTTGAAATATTTTTATCTTTCTTGCGTTTTTGAGCCTTGAGGTTTGAAGAAAAGAAGAACAAAAAGCCGAAAAATACGATTAAAAGGTACGTTTGGTTTTTCATTTATATAAAGTGTTTACGTGTTCACGTATCTATCTGGCAGCTTAGGCCACTAAGCTAGACAGGTTCAAGTGCTCACGTATATTAGAATAAAAAATTACAATTGTAAATATACTAAAATAAGTAAACGTTGATACGTGGATACATGAACACGTTGATACTCAGAAGAAATTTTAATTTCGTATGAAAAGAGAAGTCCAATTATCTACGATAAATATTCCGATAGCTTTGTCGGTGCGACGTTTGGAGGAAATGCTCAATGAGCAACTCAATGGCGTTTTATTTAAAGATGAAATCGAACAAGTCAATGATTTGTTTGTAGAGGTTCGCAAAGTGGATTCGATTCGATTGAAGATGCAAGGACAGTCTATTCAATACCAAATTCCTTTAAATATTGATGTTGTAAAGAAAACTTTGTTTGGAAAAATAAAGGGAGAGGGGAGTGTTAAACTTTTGTTTAACACGGATTTTGAAATTGCTTCAGATTGGGATTTGGCTACAAAAACAGACCTCAAAAATATGGATTGGATTGAACGTCCTGTTCTTAAAGTTGCAGGTATGGAAGTCCCAATTCAAACGATTTTGGAGGGTTTGCTCCGTCGTATGAAAGACCGAATTGAGACGATGATTGATACACAAATCAAGGAGCGTGTTGCTTTGCAAAAACAAGTCAATCACCTCTGGAAAATCATACAACGTCCTGTTTTGATGTCAAAAGAATATCGGGCTTGGTTGCTGATTCGCCCCAAATCTATTGGTATGTCACCTTTGATAACGGAAAATAATCGAGTCGAAAGTACGATTCATGTGAGTGCATTTTCAGAGATTTTTGTAGGTAAAAAACCTGCTTTTGAGTCCAATGAAAATTTACCTACTTTAGATATTTCTACGATAGAGAAAGATGAATTTAATCTTTCGGTAAAGACGGGTGTTTCTTATCAGGAAGCTACAAAACAAGTCAATCAGGCTTTAAAAGGCAAATCTTTTACGCAAGCAGGACATACCGTACAAGTGGAAGGCACGAATATCTCTGGCGAGGACGAAAAACTAATTATCAAAGCCAAACTTTCGGGCGATTTTAATGGAACAGTCGTTTTGGAAGGCAAACCTTATTTGGATGAAACAACGAATAAAATTGAAGTAGAAGATTTAGAATTTCAAGTAAAAACCCAAAACGTTATTCAAAAATCGGCAGCTTGGTTATTTGAAAATAAAATTGTAGAACTCATAAAGAAAAGCCTTTCTTTTCCGATTGATGAAAAAATTGAAGAAGTCCTAAAAATCGCAAATCAAAGACTTGATGGCGAAAAAATTGGTGAAAATTTTGTGCTCAATGGCAAAATTCAGTCTTTAGATATTGTAGATTCTTATTTGTCGGAGCGAGGAATTACCGTCTTGCTTTCGGGTACTGGAAGGCTTGGAGTAGCTTTTGTGTGATGG
>JAHDEQ010000186.1 GCA_020628755.1 Saprospiraceae bacterium | reverse complement strand
AAAATCTATGACAAAACTACTCTACAATATATTTATTCAATTGTATTATTGCGCTATTTGGTTTGCTTCTTTTTTTAACAAAAAAGCAGCACTTTGGGTGGATGGGCGCAAACATTGGCAAAAGGATTTGAAACAGCAAGTAGCTGATTTACAGCAAGTTGTTTGGATGCATTGTGCTTCCTTAGGAGAATTTGAACAAGGGCGGCCACTCATAGAATCCCTTAAAAAACAAACAAATTATTCTATCGTGTTGAGTTTTTATTCGCCCTCAGGTTTCGAGATAAAAAAGAACTATCCACAAGCCGATGTAGTGTGCTACCTGCCACTCGATACAGCCAAAAATGCAAAGCAATTTTTGGATATTGTTCGACCTGAAAAAGTCATTTTTGTCAAATACGAAATTTGGTATCACTTCCTTCATGAAATTCAAAAACGCAATATTCCTTCCTATCTGATTTCAGCCCTTTTTCGTTCCAATCATTTCTTTTTTAAATGGTATGGAAAACTTTTTTTAGAAAAAATACAAGGCTTTACCCACGTTTTCGTCCAAGACGAAAACTCCCAAACAACCCTACAAATCAAGGGACAAAAGGAAAGTATCGTAGCAGGCGATACACGCATAGACCGTGTGCTACAAATAGCTCAAAATGCAGCACAACTCCCTTTGATTGCAGCTTTTTGTCAAGACAAAAAAGTATTGATTGCAGGCAGTACTTGGCCACAAGACGAAGCCATTTTGCTTCCTTTTATCCAGCAACTGCAAAGTGACGATTGGAAATTTATCATTGCACCACACGAAATTCATAGTCAACATATTGAGGCTATCACCAAGCAAATTCAAGATAAATCTATTGCTTACTCGCAAGCTAATTTGCAAAATGTAAAGGACAAAAAAGTACTTATTATTGACAATATTGGTTTGTTGTCTAAGATATATCAGTACGGAAAAATTGCCTACATCGGAGGCGGTTTTGGGGTGAGCATTCACAATATTTTAGAACCTGCCGTTTTCAAAATTCCAGTTATCTTTGGACCTAAATATCAAAAGTTTTCAGAAGCACGAATTTTGGTAGAGCAAGGAGGTGCATTTTCGATTCAAGATAGCAATGATTTCAAAACTATCTTCGAGCAATTGCAAGAGCAAACTACGTATCAAAAAGCCCAGCAAGTGAATCAGCAGTTTTTTGAAAAAAATAGAGGTGCTACACAAAAAATCATGGAATGGATATTTCGGTAATTGATAAATTTAGTCAGCTCAAAGTAATCATTGTTGGCGATGTGATGCTTGATCGCTACCTCAAAGGAACAGTCAATCGGATTTCGCCCGAAGCACCTGTTCCAATTGTGCATTGGCAAAGTGAAGAAAATCGTTTAGGTGGCGCAGCCAATGTTGCGCTCAATGTTGCGGCTTTGGGAGCAAATCCTTATCTGGCAAGTGTAGTAGGGCAAGACGAAAATGCTGCTTTATTTTTGGATTTACTTCCTCAAAATAATCTCAATACAAAAGGAATTTTAAGTATTGAAAATCGCCAAACTACTGTTAAAACAAGAGTGTTGGCGGGCAGCCAACAAGTGCTGCGAGTAGATCGAGAAGATACGCACGACTTGTCCGATACTGAATATACAATGCTATTGGAAAGTATTAAAAAATTATGGACTGAAATAGATTTTGATGTTTTGATATTGCAAGATTATAATAAAGGTGTACTCCATCCCAAACTCATTCACGCGCTTATTTCCATAGCGCATAAAAGCCAAACGCCTATAATTGTTGACCCTAAAAAAAGACATTTTTTTGAATACCAAAAAGTTAATTTATTCAAACCCAACCTAAAAGAAGTGCGTGAAAATGTACCCTTTGAAATACAAGTTAGTTTGAAGTCTCTCCAAAAAGCATCCGATTATTTGCGTGAACGATTGCAGCACCAAGTGACAATGATTACGCTTTCGGAAAAAGGAGTTTTCGTAGATGATGGTAAAAAGCAAGCGATAGTACCAACCCAAGCACGCAATATTGCCGACGTTTGTGGTGCAGGCGATACGGTTGTGAGTGTAGCAGCTTTGACTTATGCTTTGGGGCTAAACATGCAACAAATTGCCTTTTTGGGCAATTTGGCAGGCGGGCAGGTTTGCGAAAAAATAGGCGTAGTATCCGTCAATAAAGGACAATTACAAGAAGAATTTAAAAAATGGGCCTAGCATAATCGTCTTTTACTTAGCAAAAATGCTTTCAAATATAGTTCATTTTAATATTATCTCTTAAATTAGATTAACAATTGCAGGCAAATAATTATATTTGCTTGGAAATATTCATTTCTGACAAACAGCCACAAAAATAAAATTTCTAAACCGTCAAATGACATTCCTTTTTGAATATTAGACACAAGCTCTGCAAGGTCTCTTCTTCCTACGAATGCAATTGACACACATTTTTAATCATAATTCAATTAAAGTATGAAAAAAAGTTTTACGTTTCTAATCGCTTTTTTGCTATTGGCTACTTTTGCTATGGCACAAAATGCACGTGTTTCTATCACTGCTCCTGATGGAGTAGCAGGCAACTATGTAGCCCAAGCTGCTGCATTTGGTCCTTCTGCTTGTGAGTTGAGTGCTGCAGGTATGTTGATGATTGGCGATGATGGTGAAGACCCTGGCTCAGATGCTTGTACTCCACTAATGAATGACTTGACAGATCGAATTGCAATTATTGATCGAGGTGTTTGTAATTTTTCTTTAAAATGCTACAATGCCCAAGCTGCTGGTGCAGTTGGTGTTATCGTTTGTAATAATGTTGATGAAGACATTATCACGATGGCAGCAGGTGATTCTTCTGAACTTATTGTTATCCCTTGTGTAATGGTTTCTCGTCAAGATTGCGAGACTTTTCGGGTAGAAGCGGGCAATGGCTTGGATGGTAGTATCTCAGCAGTTACCGTTGAAGATACTTCTGATGACAATGTTATTTGGGGAGATCAGCCTGGACAAGGTGATTTCAATGGCGGTATCGGCGACTGGACAGTTAACAATATCACTTGTGCCAATGGTGCAGATGTGGATATGTGGACTTTTTCAGCCGACGGCGCTGTACCTGGTTCTTGTGGTGGTGGTCAATTGACTTCTCCATCCAATTGTAATGGTGCAATGGGTTTTTCTTCTGATTTTCTTGATTCAGGCAATGGTGATTGCGGTACTGGTGGTGGAGCTTGTGGCGCTCCTCAGATTGGAGAGTTGATTTCTCCTGTTATTGATTTGACCAATGCTGGTGTACCAGGTGTTTCTTTGAAATGGTGGCAAAACTCTCGTCAGTTTACCAGTACATACATTGTATCTTTTACGACTGATGGTGGTGAAAATTGGAATGACATCCCTGTTAATACAGAGTATGTAACCAATGACCCTGCTGTAAACGAACAACGCCGTGTGTTTTTACCTGGTGCTGTAGGTAACGAAATTCAAGTAAAATTCCGTTATGAAGCCAACTATTATTTCTGGGTAGTTGATGATGTACAAATTGTAGAAACTGAGGCAAACAACTTGCAAGTTGATCCATTTTATGCAATTCCAAATAATGTTGTTGTGCCAATTTCACAGGTAGAGCCTGTTTACTTCTTGGCTGATGTACGCAATATTGGTAGTGCTGACCAAACCAATGTTAACCTTAACATGACTGTTACAGATGAGACAGGAAGTGTCGTTTATACCGATGATTTGAGCTATGGAACTATTGCTGCGGGTACAGACGTACAGAACATACCATTCAACAATGGTTGGACTCCTGACGATGTTTTAGGTACATATACAGGTACTTACACCATTAGCTCTGATAATGAAGATTTTGATAACTCCAACAACGTTCAGAGTTTTAATATGCAAGTATCAAATACGCTATTTGCAAAAGAGCTTGGAGCAACTCGTTTCTTAGCTCCTGCTGAGGCGAACTGGGACGAAGGTGCGCCTAAGTCTTGGGGTATGGGTAATATTTTTACCATTACACAAGGTATTTATAAGGATTCATTGATAACAGCATCAAGTGCTACTATTGGAGTGAGTAACAGAAATGCAGGTTTAGCTGGACAATCTATTGAGGTCTGGTTATATGAGTGGATTGATGCGGACAGCGACGGTAATGTTACGGATGCAGAACGTACACGTTTAGGATTTGGTCAATTGATTTTTGATGGTGACGGTTCTGGAACACCAACCTTTTTGGAGTACGATGTTCCTTTCTTTAATTTTGTAAGTAGCAATCCTGAAGAAGCAATAATATTGAACGAAGGTTCTACTTATATCGTTATGATGGAATATACCGATACTGACCCTGCTCCTGATGCTGATATTGATTTTGAGATAGTAGCAGGTGATGATTTAGATTACGGTGCTCAAATATTTTTAAATTCTCCTGCTACGCAAGATCCTGATGGTAATGACTTGGGCTTAGGAGTTGGATTGCCTCGCTATGCGATGGCATTGGCTTTGCCGCCTGACGGAAGTTTTGCTTCAGGTCCAGATTTTTCTACCGTAGGCTTTGGTCGTGAAATTGCACCTGTAGTACGATTAAATCTTCAGCTAATTCCTGTTTCTTCTACAGAACAATTATCTGACGATAATATACTCAATGTATTCCCTAATCCTACCAGCGATAAGGTCAATGTACAAATGGATTTGGTGAACGTTGCTAGTAAATTGAATCTTTCAATTTACGATACCAGAGGTCAAGAAATCATGACTCAAGAGTATAGCAATATTCAAAGCGATAATCTTTCTTTTGATGTGAGCAAGTATGCAGCAGGTACTTACTACATTGCTATAACTACAGAAGAAGGAGTAAAAATGAAAAAATTCGTTGTTCAACGATAATTTCTATTTGTATAAATAAGGAATGAAATAAATAATTTTTAATTCCTAAAACCCAAGCGGATAATCAGAGTTACTCTGATTATCCGCTTTTCTTTTGCCTCTTTTGTCGTATTTTTTACAAAAAGAAAAGCTCCAAAGCCATATTTGAATACTTAATGACAAAATATATGTCTTTGTTTTCTATATATTAATAGAAATACTAAATTTACAAGCTATTTGTAAGTAACCATTTTATTCAAATGGTTATAGATTTATCTCGTTTACTAAAATATTTAATATGAAATTAACCTTTACAATCAAAAAACAAGGCTTTTTATTGATTTTGCTTGCACTTTTTATGAGCAATCAAGCCTTAAATGCTCAAGTTTTCTGGTCAGAAGACTTCTCAAATGGACTTCCTTCTGATTGGGTCAATGAAGACATAACCAGTGTTGCAGGAGAAGAAGTAATCTTTGTACACACCACTGATGTGAACGAAATTGCTGGCCCAGCACTCGGTAATGCTGAAACTTCTGTTATGATGTCATCAACAGGAGACAATGGCTACATCTACGCTAATTCTGATAGAGGACTTTCTGCTGCTCCTGCCGTAAATCATACTACAGAACTAACGACTTCTGCCATTGACTGCTCAGGACAAGATGTTGTGTTCTTTCGTGTAGAATCTGTGATTGGCGTATTTGACCAAGATGCAAACTTAAATGCTATCTTGCAGGTAAGTACTGATGGAGGTAATGCTTGGACAGATTATGAACTTTTTCCAGGTTTGACTACTTCAGTACGTTGGTCAGACAACCCTGCTGTTACAGTTGTTGATTTGAGTGCGCAAGCGGCCAATCAATCAGAAGTTTTTATCCGCTTCCGTTGGTTTGGTGGTTGGGAATACTTTTGGGCGATAGATGACATCTCATTGACTTCTGATAACCCACGTCCGCCACACGATATGACCGTAAATAGCCCATTGGGCGATTTTTATGCGATTGCTCCTAACGCAGTTACTCCTGCAAGTCAAATAGAACCTTTTGGTTTCTTGGCTGATGTTGCAAATATTGGTTCAGAAGACCAAAGCAATGTTAATTTGAACATTTCTATTTTCCAAAACAATTCAAATAATGCTTCTTACTCAGGAGATTTGGCTTATGGAACAGTAGCAGCGGGTGCGATTGTAGAAAACCAAATTATTCCAGGCTTTTTTACGCCTGATGCTGCGCCTGCATCTTATACAGGTACTTATACCATTTCTTCGGATTCTACCAGTTTAGATGCCGATATGGATAATAATGTACAAGATTTTGCATTTGAAGTATCTGAAACTGTTTTTGCTAAAGAAACAGGAGCTACTCGTGCTGTACGTCCTGCTGACGCTAACTGGGCTGATGGAGAGGCACACTCTTGGGCTTATGGTAACTGTTTTTATGTACCTAATGGTACAGGCTGGTATGGCAAATCTGTTGAATTTGGTTTGGCCAATGCGGATGAAATTCCTGGTCAACAAGTGACACTTTGGTTGTACAAATGGGAAGATGCCAATGGCGACTTGCAATCGCAAGATGATGAGCGTACACGTGTGGCAGTAGGTTTTCATGAAATAGCTGGTACTGAAGCAGATGAAATTATATCCGTTGATTTATTTAATTTCTTAGACAACTCTGTAGTTAATCCTTTGGAAGATGATTCTTATTATCTTGTAATGGCAGACTTTACTTCGCCTGATGCGACAACTGACTTGCTCTTGCAAGCCAGTGAGGCTTATGACTATAGTGCTATGAATTTCTTGGCCGATTCATTACAAGCACCTCGTTATGCTGCTTTCTTGGCAATTGGTGGAGAGTCGGAGTATAGTTCTACAGGTTTTGGATTGGATATTGTACCTGTGGTACGTTTGACAATTACGGATGAGCCTGTAAGTGTAGAAGAATTGACAGATAATAACAAAATTGAAGTTTATCCAAACCCAGCGCGTTCTATTATCACGGCAGATGTTGAGTTAGAAGAAGTAGCTTCGGAATTGAATATCCGTATTGTGGATGTCGAAGGTCGTTTGATTGTCAATGAATATTTTGATAATATTCAGAAAAATCAGTTTACCTATGATGTGAGCAAATGGACAAGTGGGGCATACTTTATGCACTTGGTTACAGAAAAAGGTGTAAAAACCAAGCGTTTTATGGTTCAACAATAGTTTGTTGAATTTATAGAAATAAAGAAATTGAGGCTGCAAATTTTAATTTGCAGACCTCGCGAAGGCTGGGGGAGTATTTCCTCAGCCTTTACTTTTTCTCGAATTCGGGTTGAATGGTTACGGTAGAAAGAATGATGAGGCCAAGAATAAAAAAGGCAATCAGCGCTAAAACGCTGTTGCGCATCCCGCCAGTCAATTGGTTGATTAGCCCAAAACTAAATGTTCCCAAAACAATAGATACTTTTTCGAGTACATCGTAAAAACTAAAGAAAGAAGTCGTATCGTCCGTATTATCAGGTATGAGTTTGGAGTAGGTGGAGCGAGACATAGATTGAATACCTCCCATAACAAGACCAACCATAACCGCTATGATATAAAACTGCGCTTTGGTGGTCACAAAATAAGCCGCAATGCAAACGCTTGTCCATATAAGTAATTGAATCATAATAGAACGTTTGTTGCCCGCCTTTTCAGAGATTTTGGCAAATAAAAATGCGCCAATTGCTCCAACCATTTGGAGCAATAAAATCACAATAATCAATTCTGAGGTTTCAAAATGTAGCTCGTCCGTCGCAAAAGTTGAGGCCAACATGATAACCGTTTGGGCACCAGCCGTATAAAAAAAGAAGGAAAACAAAAAGCGGCGTGTATTGACCATAGATTTGACTTGTTGCCATACTTTTTTGAGTTCTTTTAAACCTTTGCTAATAATAGAAGGCTCTAAAGGTGTTTTTGCATCTTTGGGCAATCGCCGAAAGGGAATTTGGGCAAAACCTAGCCACCAAAGGCCCACCATAATAAATGCAATACGAGTGGCTAAAACTTTAGTGTCTTCCCCTAGATTTTCGGAATATAAACTCGCCAAGACATCAATTTTGAACCATTGCGGGCGTTCTATCATCAGCAAATTGAGGATAAGTAATATAACACTCCCAATATAGCCATAGGTAAATCCTTTGGCACTCACTCGGTCATATCTATCTTCGGTGACAATGATGGGCAAAAACGAATTGTAAAAAACCTGACTTCCCGCAAAACCAATAATGGCCAGCATAAAACCAATCAGCCCAATATATAAGGATTGTTCTGAACCATCTTTGAAGGCAAATAAAGAGATGCAAGCCAAAGAACCCATAACGGTAAAAAACTTCATAAAGGTCAAACGCTTGCCCCCATAATCAGCAATTCCTGAAAGTATAGGTAGCAACATAGAAATAATGAGATAGGCAAAGGCAATAGAAAAAGAAAATAGAGCAGTATTTTCAAAGGTAAAGCCCAATATTTCGACAGTATCGCCAACGGTTGCATTGAAATAAATAGGAAAAATAGCTGTTGTGATAACTAAGGCATATGAAGAGTTGGCCCAATCGAACATGGCCCAAGCGTTGAT
>JAHDEQ010000185.1 GCA_020628755.1 Saprospiraceae bacterium | reverse complement strand
TCTAATTTCCTTTCAAGAATAGCAATTTGTTTATCAATATCTTCGGGTTCATCAATGCTTTCACCTTTTGCGCCTTTGAGCATGATTTCAAGTGAGTAGATTAAATTTTCTGTTATATAATCTACAAATGCTTCTAAAATTCCAGCATCTGCTTGCCGAAGTGCAGCAAAGTAATTTTCCTTATCCTGTGTTTTGATAATAACGGGCGGATAGCCAAATTTCATTAAAATAAAATTCATCAAGATTCTAGCACAACGTCCGTTACCATCATCAAAAGGATGAATACGAATGAAGCGATAATGAAACTCAGCAGCTAAAAGAATTGGATTGACATTTTCGATTTGACTTTTTTGACTATACCAATCAATCAAATCTGTCATCATTGCAGGCGTTTCTTCAGGAGTGGCAAATCGAAATATTTCACCTGTTTTGGTGAGTACATGATTGGGAGTCGTTTTATATTCTCCTACTTTGATTGTTTTTTTTGTAGGTTTTCCTTCTGGAGTGATGGCATCTGTTTCATAGCTCTCCTTCAACAACAATTGATGTAATTGTCGAATAAAACTCTCCGTTAAAGGTCGGTTATCTTTAATTACATCTTCGACCCATTTGATAGCTTTATCATGCCCAGTTAATTCAAAATGGTCTTTTAAAGGTTTTCCTTGAGCAGTTATTCCGAATAAAATTAATGCTTTAGTTTCGCCATAACTAAGAGAATTTCCTTCCAAATTATTGGAGTGAAAATTCCAGTCCAAACGGAATTTTTGCATGATACGAAGTTCATCCTCTTTTTTTAAAGGACGTAAATCGTCTAGCCGTTTTTTGAGTTCAACTGCTTTATTAAAATCGGTCATAACCTGAGTTTATAAACTTATCACTCTTAATTTTTCTTTCAATTTTCGAGCATTGCTTTTCGCTTTTTCCAAACTATCGGCGACGATAGTCGCATGACCCATTTTTCGGAAAGGCTTGGTTAATTCTTTACCATATAAATGGAGATTTGCCCCTTCAATATTCATAGCTTCGGAAAGTCCATCATAGTAAGCATGACCTGTATGATTGTCTGCCCCAAGAATATTAACCATCACAGAAGGCGTTTTCATTTTAGTACTTCCCAATGGTAAATTCATAATGGCTCTCAGATGTTGTTGAAATTGCGAAGTATAGCAACTATCTATGGTATGATGTCCAGAATTGTGAGGTCGTGGAGCGACTTCGTTGATAAGAATTTCGCCTGATTTAGTTAGAAATAGTTCGACGGCCAATAATCCACAAACGCCAAAGGTTTCCATGACTTTCATGGAAACATCAATCGCTTTTTGGCTAATCTCATCTGATATTTGAGCAGGACAAATTAAAAATTCAACCAAGTTGGCTGTCGGATGAAATTCCATTTCTACGGGCGGAAATGCTTGCACTTCTCCCCTCTCATTTCGGGCAACAACGACGGCCAATTCTTTATCAATATCAACCAAAGGTTCTAGCACACTTGGAGCTGCTAAAATCTTAGAAAGGTCATTTTCGGAACGAATGACCGCTACGCCTTTGCCATCGTAACCTGCCAATCTCGATTTTTGAACAAAAGGAAAACGTAATTTATTTGCTTCAATTGCATCTAAAATTTCTTCTTTCCCACTAAATAATCGAAAAGGAGAAGTTGGCAATTTATGTTCGTAATAAAACTGCTTTTGAAGTCCTTTATCCTTTATAATATTCAGTTTTGAGGGACTAGGATGAATAGTTTTTCCCTCTTTTTCTAATTGCAATAGAGCATCGGTATTGACGTGTTCAATTTCAATCGTCAAGACATCCACTTGCTGTCCAAAATTGTAAACATCATCATAGTTTTTAAAATCGCCTTCTACAAAATGGCTACACGTATTTCCGCCAGGAAAAGATTTGGATTTGTCCAACATCCAAATTTTGACATCCCAATTGGCTGCTGCTAAACCGAGCATTTTTCCTAATTGTCCACCGCCCAAAATTCCGATTTTAAAATCGGAATTGCTCACGCCATCTCTTTTATCAATAGTTGATTTTACTTCATTCATTTTCTTGAAATTTGAAGGACAAAGCTATGCAAAAAAGAGAAATTATTTTATTTTCACGCTCTTTTTAAATCAAGTTTAATCAGCATCAAATATAATGAAAAGCATACTCATCAAAGGAGGAAAACTCATCAACGAAGGGGCTCAAAAACACTCCGATATTCTTATCAAAAACGGTAGAATTGAAAAAATTGATTCCACTATTGATACAAAAGCCGATATTGAAATCAATGCCGAAGATAAACACATCATGCCTGGAATCATTGACGATCAAGTACATTTTAGAGAACCAGGTTTGACACATAAATCTGACCTTTATACCGAGCCTCGTGCTGCTGTGGCTGGCGGAACGACCTCTTTTATGGAGATGCCCAACACCAAACCGCCTGCCGTTACACAAGAGCGTTTACAAGCAAAATACGACATCGCTGCTCAAAAATCGTTGGCCAATTATTCTTTCTTTATGGGAGCGAGCAACGATAATTTGGACGAGGTTTTAAAGACCAATCCCAAAAATGTTTGTGGTGTCAAAGTGTTTATGGGTTCGAGCACGGGCAATATGTTGGTGGATGATAGAACGACTTTGGAAGGTCTATTTAAAGAATGCCCGATGTTGATTGCGACGCATTGCGAAGACGAGGCTACCATTCGAAATAATGCCAAGATTTACAAAGAAAAATACGGCGAAAACGTTCCCATCGAAATGCATCCGATTATTCGTAATGTAGAAGGTTGTTACAAATCGTCAAGTATGGCGATTGAGTTAGCTAAAAAGCATAATACTCGACTTCATATTTTACATATTTCGACGGCTGACGAATTAGATTTATTTAGAAATGATATTCCTTTGACGGAAAAACGAATTACTTCGGAAGTATGTGTGCATCATTTGTATTTTAATTCGGATAGATATAAAGATTTAGGAACTCAAGTTAAATGTAATCCTGCGGTCAAAGACCAATCGCACCAGGCAGCTTTGCTACCTGCTTTGCTCGACGACCGCCTCGACATCATCGCCACCGACCACGCACCACACACTTGGGAAGAAAAACAAAATTCGTACTTCTCTGCTCCTTCTGGAGTTCCTTTAGTACAACATTCACTCAATGTAATGTTGGAATTTTATCATCAAGGAAAAATCTCTTTAGAAAAAATCATCGAAAAAATGTGTCATGCGCCTGCACAATGTTTTCATGTCAAAGAACGAGGTTATTTGCGAGAGGGATATTGGGCAGATATTGCCATTTTTGACCTCAACAAAAAATGGACAGTCCAAAAAGATAATGTCCATTATAAATGCAATTGGTCACCTTTTGAAAATCATACTTTTCAAGGTTATATCGAACAGACAATCGTTAGCGGACATTTGGCTTACAGCAATGGACAGTTTTTTGAAGATAAGAAAGGAGAACGACTTCTGTTTAACGCATAACATTTTAACGAGTAAGGCAGAACGCAAATATAGCTCCTTACTCGTTACTCGTTAGAGCATTGCTCGTTATGAAATTCGTTAGAAAATGATAAACGACAATTCCCGTCGCACAAAGGACATTCATTGACGTTTTGATTCCATACATCGGAATATGAACACATTTTTGTGTTAATTGCAAAACCTCGTCAGAAATACCATTTTGTTCGTTTCCGATGACTAAAAGAATTGGTTTTTGACTTTGAAATTCAGTATAATTGATACTACTATTGGTAATTTCTAAACCAATGATTTCGTATTGATTTTGAAGGGCTGATATTTGGTCTAAGTCATGTAAAACTTGATACTCGACATATTTAATTGTGGAACGAGAAGTACGAACGAGTTTTTTATGCGTAAAGTCAAAATCACAATTGTACAAATAGATTTTTGAAAGATTCGCTGCGTCAGCTAAACGAAAAATACTTCCCACATTACGCATATCACGCAGCCCATCCAAAAGCAAGGCATTTGGATGACGATTGGCCTGAACACGTTCCAATTCTTTGTCAATTGAACTACGTTCGTCCTCAAAATTTAATTGTCGAATACTTTTTTTCATAAATTAATTCTTGTATCTTTTATCTTGCTTTACATTATAGTAGTGTAATTCTGACCAAGATTAATACTTTATTTTAAGTTTTTATCGTTTTATAAAATAGAATTTTGCTAAATTCCACTATAAAAGCCCCTGTCAATTTCAATTAAAAATATGAGGCTAAACCTCTTACTTTTTTTATTTTTCTGCAATTGGGCAACGACCACAGCACAGACTTATTTTCCGATAAAGGTAAATAATCAATGGGGCTTAATGGATGCCAATGGCGATATTTTTATCGAACCTGAATACGATGCAATTGGCGAATTCAAGCAATACGGCTACGCCGTAATGCAGCGTGAGGGTGGCGTAGGTCTTTTAAATAAGTTGGGACAAGAAATCATAAATCCTAAATATGACGATCTGAAAGTTCTCGATTCGACTTTAGTTGCCGTTATGGATGAGCGTCAATGGATGGTCGTTAATTTAGACGAAAAAATTATTCTCAACAAAGGTTATCAAAGAGTTCATGTTTGGGAAAGCAAATATCTAGCTTACTTACAAAACGATAAATGGGGACTTGCCGATGCCAATGATGGGCGCATCATTGCTGAACCACAATTTGAAGAAGTCGAACTATTAGACAAAAAATATTTCCTAACCAAAAATGAATTGCAATTAGGAATTATCGCTCCAAATGGGCAAGTAATTTTACCAACAAGCTATGATGAAGTTCGAGTTTATAATGATAAACTCTTCTTTTTTCGACAGAAAAACAAGTGGGGTGCAGTCAATGAATTGGGCGAAGAAATCATCGCTCCCCTATTCAAATCTTACCAAAAAATATCGGATGAGTTTATAAAACTCAATCTTCAAAAGTCCGTTTATCTTTATTCTTCGGTTGCAAATGCCATTATTACGAGTGACGAATATCAAAATTTTTACAACTTTTCTACAAATATCGTCCTCACTAAAAAGAACCGCCAATTGGGTTTGATTGATGCAAGAGGAAATCCAATTTTGCCCAATAACTATAATGAAATTCACTTTTATGCCGACAATCGTTATCGGGTGAACGTAGAAGGAAAATGGGGAATTGTTGCAACGGGTGGCGAGGTCATTATGCCTTTTCAATACGATTATATTGCACCTTTGGACGATGAAGTTTGTATTGTCAAAAAAGGAGACTTTTTTGGTATTGTTAATTTTATGGGCGAAGAAGTTGTTGAACCCAAATTCACTAAAATTGAATTAAAAGATAATAGTGCAAGAGCTTTCGAAGGCGAGAAATTGACGGTACTTTATTTTGATGAAGAAGGGCAACTCAAAGACCAATCGCAGTTCAAAAAACACATGACCATTCGCATCGGAAAACGTGATCCCAATATGGTTCGACGCAATCGTTGGGGCGATGATGGCGATAATTTTAGTCTTGAAAATTTTGAATGGTTTTATTCAAGCGGACAAGACAAATGGGGACTGAGACGGCTCGAAGATGGCTCAATTCAAATTGAGCCAACCTACGACTGGATTCAGATTGAAAAACAAATGGGTTTTACCATTGTCGGTATCGAAAAAATGTCTTACTACAACTTTGACCGCACCGAATATCGCTACGAAATGCTCTTTGGCTTGGTCAATAATGAAGTCGGAATGCTTACAACTTTGGTCAATATGTGGGATATTCGGATGGGTGATTTTGATAGAGGTCTTCCAGTGGCTCGCGTCCTTTTTGATAATGGAAGGCATGGTTTGGTGAGCAGAATTGGCAAAATCATCAAGAAAGATTATGCCTACATCGGTGATTTTCATGATGGCCTAGCACGTATGAGTATAAAGGGCAGACTTTCGGGCAATATCAAGGCAGGCAAGCGAGGAATTCGCTCGCTCAATCAATACCTCGATTTTCAAATGGCACCCAATCAAATGGTGGATTATACCCAACACGATAGAGAATTTAACCTTAATGCTCAACTCACTTGCGAAAAATGTTATTGGGGTTATATTGATACTTTGGGAGAAGTAATTGCCACTCCTTATTATGATTTTGCCCATGACTTTGTTAACGAAGTAGGGATTGTAGAATTGGACGAAAAATGGGGCGCAGTCAGCAAAGAAGCGCAGCTTCTTATACCATGCAAATATGATAATGTTGATTTTTTAGAAAATACGGATAAGCAAATTTTAAGAATTTCTATTGACCGACAAAAATATGGTTTGATTGATTCTTTGGGTCAAGTAACGGTCGGTTCAACGTATGATATGATTGGCGATTTTGCCGAAAATCGCCTTGCAGTTATGCTCAATAACAAGTGGGGTTTTGTCAACAAAAATGGTATCGAAATCATTCCTTGTATTTATGACAAAGTCCAAAATTTTGAAGAAGGCTATGCTACTGTAAAGAAGGGAAGAAAATGGGGAATTATCAATAAAAATGGCGATACGATTATTGATTTTGAATACAGTCATTTGGGCAATGTCAAAAATGATTTGGTCTGGTTTCACGATAGTTCTGGCAAGGGTTATATGAATATTGAGGGTAAGATTGTGATTTCACCGCAATATCAAAGAGTCAATGATTTTAATAATGGAGTAGCTCGTGTAATGAGCGATGGCAAATGGGGACTGATTGATACAAAAGGCGATTTTGTGCTACGCCCAAAATTTAGTCTGATTGAGCCTTTTAATGCTTATGGTTTGGCTGTAGTGCGTTATGGTGCTGACCGTATTCGCTATGGAATTATAGACCAAACGGGAAAACTCCTAACCAACAAAGCCTACCAAAAAATCCAAGAATATAAAGAAGGTTTTGCCGCTGTTTTGTACAAGGGCAAATATGGTTTTATCAATACTAAAGGGGATTTAGCAATCCCTAATATTTACTCCAAAGTATCGGATTTTTCGCAAGGACGAGTCGCTGCACAAAAAGAAGGCGTTTGTGGTTATATTGATACATTAGGCCAAGAAATCTGTACTTTTGAGTTTTCAAAATGCCTTGACTTCCAAGAAGGTAAAGCCATCGTTTACAAGGGTTTACGCAAGGCTGGTTTAATGAATCTTGAAGGCAAACTTATTATCGAACCGAGTATCAACCGACTCATTGATTTTAAAGACGGACGGGGTTTGGTAAGAGACAATAGTTATCGTTTTTATTATATCACCGAACAAGCTCGTTTGTATGAAGGTTACTACGAAAATGCAAGCGAGTTCCAAAACGGTGTAGCCGTTGTGCAGATTGATGGCAAATGGGGGATTATCAATCAAAAAGGCATCGAAATTATCCCACCGAAATACGATAAAATCGAAAAATTTGAAGACGGCTATGCCAAAGTCAGAATTGGCCGTTTTAGTGGTTTGACCAATCTCAAAGGTGACCTCATTGTAGAACCCGATTATGAATATATCAGCTATGCGGGCGATGGATTATTTCGGGTCGAACAAGGCGACATGGTCGGCTATTTTGATGCCGATGGCAAATGGGTTTGGAGTTTACAGAAGTAGTTTTTCCAATCATTCATCACAGAAATCAACCTTTTCATCAAATTCACACAATAATTACCAATCTTTATAGCGTTTTTTGCATGGTTATTCCTAAAAAGCTATTTTAGCTTTTCATTTTAAATTATTCCAAAAACAACAGTATGCAAAAAACTTTACTTATCCTTTTTTCCCTATTTTTTACGATTCAGTTGAGTGCCCAAAGTGGTACTTGTATGCCCGACACCACCGTTGTGGACACAACGGGTGGCCTTGGTGTTATTTTTCCGATTCCTTATGACTCTACAACGATGTTGGGCGGCATACCCGTAACGGCTTGCCAAAACAAGCCTTTTGAATATGTCTTTACAGCAAATGTTCCTGCGGTTATCGAGTTGGAGCAAGTACCAATTCCTTTAGAAGTCAATTTTATGGAAATTGTACAAGATGGTGTCAATGGCCTGCCTGAGGGCATGACCTATGCTTGTAATCCGCCCGATTGCAAATTTACAGGTGGCACTTTTGGATGCGTCGTCATTTATGGAACGCCTACGAGTGATATTGGGGACTATGATCTCAAATTGGATTTGAATATCTCAACTTCATTATTGGATACGCCTTCTACTGAACCAGGCAATCTTTTTCCAGGTCAATATATTTTGACGCTTGAAGCAGAAGACTCGCCCAATTGTTTTGTGGTTGGAACTTCTGATGTACTTGCCGATAATTTACAATTTTCGGCTGTCCCAAATCCATTTGGCGGCTACACTCAAATACAAGTCAATTCTGGCATTAGTCAAGAAGTCATTTTTACCGTAAATGATTTGATGGGTAAAGAAATTCACAGTCAGCCTGTCCAATTGTTTGAAGGACAAAATACCGTCGAATTTAATGGCGAAAACCTAGCCGAAGGAATGTATATTTATAGCCTTCGTAAAGATGCTGAGGTGATTTCTAAGAAAATGATTTTGAACCGATAATATGCTGATAGATTCATCG
>JAHDEQ010000184.1 GCA_020628755.1 Saprospiraceae bacterium | reverse complement strand
GAAGGGGTAAAACCTTCATTTCATTTTCGGTTTTTCACCCCGTTCTCGGTATAGAAAGCGCTGAACTAAAATTATGAAATATACAATCCTCTTAATTGTTCTTTGTTTTTATTCAAATCTTCAAGCACAGTTAAGCGGTAAAATAACCGACAGCGAAGGCGAGCCACTCGCCTTCGCCAGCGTTTATGTCGAAGGTACAACGACTGGAACAACCTCCAATATCGAAGGAATCTATGACCTTCCCTTGTCAAAAGGCAATTACAATATCGTTTTTCAATATGTTGGTTTTCAACAAAAAGTTATTCCCATTGAAATCACCAATCAACCTTATCAACTCGACGTTAAACTCCTAGAAGAATCCATTGCATTAGCCGAAATTGTCGTCAAAGCCGATGCCGAAGATCCTGCCTATGCCGTTATCCGCAAAGCCATCGAAAAACGTACCTATTACCGTGACCTTATACAGGCTTATGCTTGCGACACTTATGTAAAAGGCAATCAAAAACTACTTGATGCTCCCGAAAAAATTATGGGCCAAGAAATTGGCGATATGGGCGGCAGTTTGGATAGCAATCGCCAAGGCATTGTCTATTTGTCCGAATCGCAATCTCGTATGTACTATCAATTTCCGAAAAAGAACAAGGAAATTATGATTTCTTCCAAAGTGAGTGGCGACGACAATGGTTTTAGTTTTAACAGAGCCAGTATGATGAATTTTAGTTTTTATGAAAACACCTTGGACATCGTTCGGCCATTGGTTTCGCCCATTGCTTCTTCGGCACTTTCCTATTATAAATATCAACTTGTCGGAACTATTTATGATGAAAAAAATCGCCTTATCAACAAAATAGAAGTCATCCCCAAACGAGAAAATGATCCCGTTTTTGCTGGTTTTATTTATATCGTAGAAGATACTTGGAATATCCAAAGTACTGACTTATTTGCGACGGGTAAAAACATACAACAGCCTTTGTTGGATACCTTGCATTTGCGCCAAACCAATATTCCTTTGAAACATGATGCGCTCGAAAAATGGGTGGTCATGTCGCAAGTTATTGAGTTTCAAGGAGGTATTTTTGGTTTTAAGTTACGAGGCAATTTTACGGGTGTTTTTTCCAATTATGATTTAAGTCCAACATTTGAAGAAGGCTTTTTTACCAACGAAGTTTTTATCGTTGAAGAAGCCTCCAACCAACGGGATTCGAGCTTTTGGGAATCGGCGAGGCCGATACCTTTGACCCAAGAAGAGTCGGGAGACTATGTAAAAAAAGACAGTCTGCAAACCGTTTGGAAATCCAAACCGTATTTGGATTCTTTAGACCAAAAAAATAATAAATTCAAGTTCATCAATCTGCTTTCGGGCTACAGTTACAATCGTTCTTATGCAAAAAAATATTTTAGTATAGATTCGCCTGTGTCGGCCATTCAATTCAATACCATTCAGGGTTGGGTGGTCAATTTGGATATGGATTATCGTTCCGAATTGGACGATGATGGCTTGCGTTGGTACGAAATCAAACCCGTTTTACAGTACGGGCTTTCGGATAAGAAATTGAGAGGAAAAATAGATTTTAGGTATAATTTTAATCGTACTAATTTTGCTCGTTTGGAGCTTTCGGGTGGCAAATATTTGGAACAATTTGATGCCAGTCCGCCCATCAATGGCATTTTAAATTCGCTTTATACCTTAGCCTTTGGACAAAATTATTTGAAAGCCTTTGATAAAACTTACGGAAAAATCAAGTATCGCCAAGAAATTGCCAATGGTATTTTCTTACGCAGCAGTTTGGAGTATGCTCAAAAAGCACCCGTTTTCAATACGACAGACTTCACTTGGGCAGATATGCCCAAGTTTACCAGCAACAATCCGCAGTATCCTTCTACAATTGATACGCCTACTTCCTTTTCCGAATACAAAAGTTTGATTTTTGATGTTCATCTACGATTTAGAATCAATCAAAAATTCTCGTCCTATCCCAATCGAAAATTTATAGAAGGTTCAAAATGGCCCGACCTCAATGTCTATTATCGAACAGCTTTGAACGGGTTGGGTACGCAAGCTCGTTTTGACTTGCTTCGCTTCAAAATACAAGATACTTATATGCCGACGGGGCGTTTGGGTTATTTTGAGTTTAATGCAGAGTTTGGTATTTTTTTGAATCGTCAAAATTTACAATTTCCCGATTATAATCATTTTCGAGGCAACCAAACCTTATTTGGTAATCCTGAACGGTATAATATTACTTTTTTGCGTTTGCCTTATTATGATTTTAGTACAAATAACAGTTTTTATCAAGTGCATGCCGAGCAGCATTTGGAAGGTTTTTTATTGGACAAAATTCCTTTGCTAAGAAAATTGGGTTGGCAAACAGTTTTAGGTACTTCATACCTAAACGTTCCTGATACCTCGCAGAACAATAGATATTTGGAACTCAATATTGGCATAGACAATATTGGGTTTAAAGCATTTCGACTGTTGCGATTTGACATTATTTTTCCCTTCTTGAATGGGAACTTTCAAGACGTAGGTTTTGTAATAGGACTAAAAGTGTAGCCAATAAAAAAAGTGTGATGATAAAAAACGTAGATGGGTTTTTGAAATATACTATTTCAAAATGAATTGCTAAAAAAGGTTTTAAATTTCGGAATCTCTATTGCTCTGACAATTTGCCACCGATAATGATTCCGCCACCAAGCAAAAAAGCTGCTCCTGCAATGTACAATACTAACATAATTGGTTCTGTTTTAAATTTCAACTAATCTATTTGATATGAGTGTTCAATTTATAGAAAAACGAATTTCATACCATAACAATACGTTATTGTAAAATTTTCAATTTGATTTTTTTAGGTCAAATTTTGGATCTCCAAGGGTTAAATTATGTAGAATCGTTTTTAGTGTGGGACTATATTTAGTCTTAGTAGTAGCTTCAATAGATAGGTTCTATGGAATGTTTGTTTTTTAGACGATCAAAAATAAAAAAGTTTCTAAAAACGACATAAATAGAAGGACTTTTTTTTTAAAAATTTACATTTTTTTATTTTTGTGACATTAAAACTTTAATATGATTTTACAAAAATCGAATATTACAACTATTGATTTTCTGGCTGGTACAATGCTTTTGGTTGATAAACCTGCCAACTGGACTTCTTTTGATGTTGTCAATAAAATTCGATTTCGCTTAAAGCATCGCTTGGGCATCAAAAAAATAAAAGTGGGTCATGCAGGTACCCTCGACCCGCTTGCAACGGGTCTGCTCATCATTTGTACAGGTAAAATGACCAAACAAATTGATTCTTATCAGGGAATGCCCAAGGAATACACAGGAACAATTCGACTTGGAGCAACTACGCCATCGCTTGACCTGGAAACACCTATTGATGCGACTTTTCCAACTCATCATATCACAACTGAATTGATAGAAAAAACCCGTCAACAATTTATAGGAGATTTGCAACAATATCCTCCTATGTTTTCGGCCATCAAAGTTGATGGGCAACCGCTTTACAAACAGGCTCGCAAAGGAAAAACCGTCGAAGTCAAAGCTCGTCCAATTCATATATATGAGTTTGATATTACAAATATGGCCATGCCAGATCTCGATTTTAGAGTTCGGTGTAGCAAGGGAACTTATATCAGAAGCCTAGCCTATGATTTTGGGAAAGCGATGCAATCTGGAGGCCATCTTGCCCATTTAGTGCGTACCAAAATTGGAGATTACAAACTCGAAGATGCTTGGAATTTGGAAGAATTGATTGCAGAATTAGAAAAGTAAAATAATTGCTCCTGCTCATCGCAGTTTGGAAACTGCGATGCCATACGCTTTGTTTTTCTTTTAAGCGTCTTGTGATACTAAAATACAATCAATTTTTTAGACAAATAGTTTCCTTCGCTATTTCTTAGACTCACAATATAAATACCTTTTGTCCAGCGATTGGGGATACTCAATCGTTTATCCTCAAAATTGGGCGGATTAAATCTTTGGTCATAAAACAAACGTCCCATCGAATCGTGAATAAAGATTTGATGTTCTTCAAAATTAGTCGTTTCATACTCAATTTCAATCCTATCTCTATCTTCAGCAACTAGATTGGGTAAAATTTTAAAATCAAGCTGTAAATCTACACCTCCACAATAATCCCGAATCTTTTCCATTGCCTTTTTAGTATTTAAGCGACCACCCGAAACACATTTATCACTCAATCCATCCAAGTAGTCAACGGATTGCATTATCATTTCTTTCATAAAAAAAGCAGCATCAGGAGGATTGTTTTTAGCTCTGTAAATTAAGTCTTCACAAGGCAAACTGTACAATAAAGCGATTGAACCAGCGACGTGCGGCGTAGCCGCCGACGTACCACCAAAAAAATCATAACGATCATTCAAATCTGTCGAAAAAGAATTGGTGCCTGGCGCAGCCAAATCAATATTATTTTGACCATAACCTGCCTTATACTCTAAAATATCTAATTCGTTGGTATTGGTAACGGCAATCAAAAAATCAGAAGGACAAGTAGAAGGAATATCTCCAACTACATCTACATTATAATGCTCGTTAACTGTTGCACCAACATTGATAATACCAACCTGCCCCAATTGGTCATATACATCGCACCAAATCGGATGCTCTTGGGCAAAGGCTTGTTTGAAGCCCAAAGAAATAGAAGAAGTCACCACAAATGCACCTTTTGCACCATTGGTTTCATTGTACAATTGCCGTTGTTCTAACATATAAAAATACGCCTCTGCAATTTCAGCCTCATAACCTCTCACACTGAGCAACATCATTTTGATGTTCCAATTGATGCCCGCAATTCCTGTTGCATTATCACCTACCGCACCAACTATTCCAGCTACAGCCGTGCCATGTCTGATACCAATATTAGGCAATTGGTCGTGGCGATCATTTTCGTATCTAAAATTCCATGAATGGTAATCATCAATATAATTATTTCCATCATTGTCAATCCCATCATTAGGAATTTCGGCATGATTGCGCCAAACATTGGCTTCTAGATCTTCGTGCAGATAGTCGAATCCACTATCAATAATTCCGACAACAATCGTATCACCATCAATCGTCAATCCGCCCGTCGTTGAAGACCAAATATCATTGACACCGATGGTTCGCAAGGACAATTGGTCGCTATAATGAACATCGCTTGGTGTCGTGGTTCGAGTATTTGCCAAATAATTTTTTTGACAATAAATGACTTCTTTTTCAAGCATTAGGCTTTGGGCATACCTATCTAATTTGAGATTAGAGAAATTAGTCGAAACGAGATAAATATTATATCTTTTAGAAATAACACGTTTTAGTGTTATTGTCTCATTTTTGGTAGCATTGTATTGTTCAAAAAAGGAAGGAGCATCAACATCTACAAGCAAACGAACGATTAATTCTTGAGGTGCATAGCCAATAACATTAGAGTAAGTAAACGTACTACTCAACAAAAAACAACATATAATGAGAAGGGATTTGTATTTTTGATACAAGTTAGTCCGCATTTTTTTGGTCAAAATTTTGTTCGAAGTTCTTCAAAATAGTTACTCGTATAGCGCAAGCGAGACCCATACCAAGAAAATAACTCCCCATCAACGACAATTATTTTTGCGTTTGGGCAATTTTTCTGAAAGGGTTCAAAATGCTGTTTATTAAAAGGAAATGGCTCTGAAGATAACAAAATAAAATCAGGCGATTTTTGTGCCAAATCTGCAAGTTCTATTGCTGGGTAGCGCATTTTGTTAGAAAAGACATTTTCAAAGCCTGCTACTTCTATCATATGATGAATAAAAGTATCTTTTGCAGCCACCATATACGGATTTTTCCAAATAAAATATGCTGCGCTTTTTTTACCCTCTAAGGGTTTTAATGATTGAAAATCTGATTCTAATTGCTCGACAAGCGTTTTAGCTTTTTGAGTTTTAGAAAAAATAGCTCCTAAATCTAACATCATAGTATAAGCATCGGCTAAGTTGTAAATATCACTAATCCAGACGGGATATTGAGCAGCCAACTGCTCAATCTGCTCGCGCTGATTCTCTTCTTTGTTTGCAATAATCAAATCAGGTTGTAGAGTCTCAATTTTTTTAAAATCAACTTGCTTTGTACCTCCTACCCTAGCCTTGCTACGAAACCAACTATTTGGATGCACGCAAAATTTAGTAATGCCTAGCACTTCTTTTTCCAAACCCAAATAAGCCAAATACTCTGTCTGCGACGGTACTAAAGAAATGACTCGACTAGGAAGTTTTGGTATCAAAACTTGCCGACCCAACATATCTGTTACTGCTTTTGTATTTTTAGATGCCATTTTTTCAAACCAAATGTCATTTTGACAATCATTATATACTAAAAACTGATAATTTCTATTACTTTTGCGCCGCCAACTGAAAATATGTCATTAAAAATGGCTTGGCACAAAGAATGATAATAAAGAAAATGTACCTTTTTTAAAGGTACTATTAAATTCTAACATAATTATTTTTTAATAATCAAAACCTAATAACAATTATGAAGCCGATAAACGACAGAGTAGTTGTAGAACCTGCTTCGGCAGAAGAAAAAACAAAAGGCGGAATCATTATCCCCGACACTGCTAAAGAAAAACCACAGAAAGGCAAAATCGTTGCAGTTGGTCCTGGTAAAGACGGTATCAAAATGACTGTTAAAAAAGGAGACACTGTATTGTACGGCAAATATGCTGGACAAGAGTTGCACTATGAAGGTGGCGACTACCTTATCATGCGTGAAGACGATATTTTGATTGTTTTATAATCAATCCATTTATTGTTAACACTAAAAAATTAATTTTTCTAAACCACATTCCTAAAATTAAAAGACAATGTCAAAAGAAATAACCTTTGATACGGATGCAAGAGAAAAGCTAAAAGCTGGTATTGATGCTCTTGCAAATGCTGTAAAGGTAACTTTGGGGCCTAAAGGTCGCAATGTAGTTATTCAAAAAAGTTTTGGAGCTCCTGCTATCACCAAAGATGGTGTAACAGTTGCCAAAGAAATCGAATTAGAAGATCCTGTAGAAAATATGGGCGCTCAAATGGTTAAAGAAGTTGCTTCCAAAACGGCTGATGCAGCAGGTGATGGTACAACTACAGCTACTGTTTTGGCACAAGCTATGGTTGCTGCGGGCTTGAAAAACGTTGTAGCTGGTGCAAATCCAATGGATTTGAAAAGAGGTATCAGCAAAGCAACTGCATTGGTTATCGAAAACCTAAAATCTCAGACTGAAGTTATTGGCAACGATTACGAGAAAATCAGACAAGTTGGGGCTATCTCTGCTAATAACGACAATGAAATTGGTGTTCTTATTGCCGATGCTATGAAGCGTGTTTCTACAGACGGTGTTATCACAGTTGAGGAAGCAAAAGGTACTGACACTTATGTTGAAGAAGTATTGGGTATGCAATTTGACCGAGGCTATTTGTCTCCTTACTTCGTGACCAATACTGAAAATATGACGACTGAATACGAGAACCCTCTTGTATTGATTCACGATAAAAAAATCTCTAATATGCAAGAGATTGTGCCAATCTTAGAAAAAGCTGTTGGTACAGGTCGTCCTCTTTTAATCATTGCTGAAGACATCGAAAGTCAAGCATTGGGTGTATTGGTAGTGAACCGTTTGCGTGCGCAGTTAAAAGTAGTTGCTGTAAAAGCCCCTGGTTTTGGCGACCGTCGCAAAGCAATGTTAGAAGATATTGCTATCCTTACAGGAGGTACAGTTATTTCTGAAGAAAAAGGATACAAATTAGAAAATACAGAAGTTGAACACTTGGGTTCTTGCGAAAAAATCGTTGTGGACAAAGACAATACAACCATTGTTAATGGTTCGGGTACACAAGAAATGATTGAAGGTCGCATCAACCAAATCAAGCAACAAATCGAAACGACGACTTCTGACTACGACCGTGAGAAATTGCAAGAGCGTTTGGCTAAATTGGCTGGCGGTGTTGCTGTTCTTTATGTTGGAGCAGCGACTGAGGTTGAAATGAAAGAAAAGAAGGACCGTGTGGATGATGCGCTTCACGCTACACGTGCAGCAGTAGAAGAAGGTATCGTTGCTGGTGGTGGCGTTGCTTTGGTGCGTGCTATTAAAGCATTAACTAACCTTAAAGGCGAAAACGAAGACCAAACTATTGGTGTACAAATCGTTCGCAAAGCCTTAGAAGCTCCACTTCGTACCATTGCTGAAAATGCAGGTGTCGAAGGTTCTGTCGTTCTTCAAAAAGTTATGAACTCAAAAGGCGACAAAGGTTACAATGCCAAAGACGACAAATTTGAAGATTTGAAAGCAGCAGGTGTTATTGACCCAACCAAAGTAACTCGTATTGCTTTAGAAAACGCTTCTTCTATCGCTGGTATGGTCTTGACAACAGAGTGTGTTGTTAACGATAAGCCTTCGGCTGACGACGGACACCACCACGGAATGCCAGGCGGCATGGGTGGCGGAATGCCAGGTATGATGTAAAATTTAGTTAATTAGTTGACTGGTTTTTCTCTTCGAGAAAATTGGTTAATTGGTTTCTTTCATAAAAAAGCCATGCCGACATGTCGGCATGGCTTTTCCTTTT
>JAHDEQ010000183.1:4627-8657 GCA_020628755.1 Saprospiraceae bacterium | reverse complement strand
AGAAGCTCGAACCTGTCCTAAACGATGAGCTAATTCTCGAACTGTCCCACTCGGTACGTCTTTTTTGTGTTGGTGTGCATAATCAATAATTTCCCAATTGGGTATGTATTTGGCTGATATTTCGGCAAATTTTTGGAGTAAAACGACCGTCAAGGCAAAATTGCCCACAGCCAGAACACCACGATTTTGTTGGAGAGCTTTTTCTTCAATTTCTTGATAATCTTCATCGCTCAAGCCCGAAGTCCCCACCACAACATTCCTGTTGTGGTGCAGCGCAGCCAAGACATTGGCTTTGGCAACATGAGGTTTGGTGTATTCAACAAAAATATCAGAAGGAACAGCAAGTGCTTCGGCTGCCGTAGCAAAAACAGGAATCGAATCGCCTTCCGTTCCTAATTTTTGATGCAAATCATTTCCTGCTTGACTTCTCGAAACGGCACTCACCAATTGCAAATCTTGGCTGGCTAAAACCCCTTTGCTCAAGGCTGAACCTGCCCAACCTGTCGCTCCTGCGATACAAATTTTTATCATAAATTATAGCTTTTCTTCTTTTTTGTACTCTATCATATGACGATAAGGTAAGAAAGGAATTTTTAATAAAAAGCCAATATTGTCGGCCTCTTTTGAGTCCATGTGTGTATCAAGTCCATACACCAATTTTTTATTATCAACCACTACATAAGTGCCAAAAATTCTATCCCAAAACGAAAAGATATTGCCATAATTCGTATCACTATAAGGTTGACGATAGTGATGATGTACTCGGTGCATATTGGGTGTACAAATAATCCAAACTAAAGCATCGTCCAACCATTTGGGCATTTTGATATTGGAGTGGTTAAATTGCGAAAGCACCAAAGATAAACTTTGATAAACAAAAACCAACCAAATAGGCGCGCCCACAAGCAAAACTCCCATCGTCGTAAACAAAAAACGAATCACACTTTCGCCTGGATGATGTCGGTTGGCCGTAGTCGTATCAACGTGTTGGTCGGTATGATGTATCGAATGAAATTTCCACATCCAAGTAACATGATGCTCGACATAATGTGCCAACCAAGCCCCTAAAAAGTCCAAGAGCAACAAGCCAACAATCAACTGTCCCCAAAAGTCAAAACCTGCCCATTGAATAATGCCAAATTGTTTGGCAACTACCCAATCGGCACTCCAAACCAAAATAAAAGCCATCACAAAATTGACAATGACCGTCGTTACCGTAAAGAAAATGTTGTGTAAGGTATGTTTTGTTCGATTATAATTTAGTGCAAAAAGCGGAGCAGCATATTCTATCAAGAAAAAAATAGTCAAACCTCCCACCAATAGTCCTGTCCGATGCGGCGTAGGCATATCCGAAAAATAAGCAATAAAGGATTCCATGTCAAAAATTTTGGGAAAACTTCTCAGTATAGAAAATTGCTATAAATTTAAAGGATTTTAGCCAAATCAGGAAATTATTCCTAGAAAGTTCAGTTTTAAATTTGCATTTGAGACGGAAGAAGCAAAATAAAAAATCAACCTTCGGCCTTTATAAAAATCTCTTCGTTTTTATATTTTGAAGGACATTTGAGCAACATATCTTTGGCCACAAAATCATCTCCTTTAAAACTACCCGTTATCACTACTTGCTCCGACAACTCAAAATCTTGGGGTTTTTCGTCGTGCAAAATAACCTTGCGCTCCTCCCCTTCGGCATCCGTAATATAAAATGAAAAGAAATTAGGATCTTCGATTGGTTTGTAATACATTTCTTTATCTTTAGAAAGTTGTCCCACAACCTTCATAACTTTGCCTGAGTCACGTGCATCCTTGAATGTTCCGTAAACGCCCATGTCATCAGCAGCAGTAGTAAGCAAAGCAATTGCTCCAAAAATCATGACGATGGCTATGATGTGTATTTTTTTCATTAGTCAAAATATTTTTACAAATATAAAATTAAAACGAGCTTTTTGGTTCACAAATTTGTAAAAGACGCTAAATTATTATTCATCTAATGCAGCAAAACATCATACAGGTTTCCAATATATCTGTCTCGCAAGGAAAATACCAAATTCTCCAAGATGTCTCTTTGCAAATAGCATCAGGTGAATTTGTTTACCTTATCGGAAAAACTGGTAGTGGCAAAACGACTTTGCTCAAAACCTTATACGGCATTTTGCCTTTGCAAAATGGCGAAGGACAAGTCGCAGGTTTTAACCTACAAAAACTCGACCGAAACAGCCTTCCGCTTTTGCGTAGAAAAGTGGGCTTTATTTTTCAAGATTTCATTTTACTTTCGGATAGAACCGTCAAAGACAACCTTTTGTTTGCGATGCAAGCAACGGGTTGGAAAGATGTTCATAAAATGCAACTCAAACTAGAAGAAGTTTTAATCATGGTTGGCCTACAAAATGTAGAACACAAAATGCCGCATCAATTGTCAGGCGGAGAGCAACAACGTGTCGTTATTGCTCGGGCTTTGCTCAATAATCCCGAACTTATCATTGCCGATGAAGCAACTGGAAACCTTGACCCAGAAACCGCAGCAGAAATTTTAATCTTACTCAAAAACATCTCTAAAAACCAGCAAACGGCAGTCCTATTCGCCACGCACAATTATCATCTAATTGAACGATTTCCAGCTCGAATTATTCGTTGTATAGAGAGGCAATTGCAAGAAACCAGCACTGTTAATATTTAAGATGTTACTCAAACAAATACGACAATCTTTTGAACTAGGTTATTCCGATGTCAATCGCAAGCGATGGGCTCGCCATGTCATGGAGCATGATATAGCAATTGAGCAATTATTGCCTTTGATTTATGATGATTCTCGAAAAGTGTCCAATCAATTTGCCTGGTTATTGAGCGATATTTGCGAAATAGATGCGAGCAAACTCAAACCCATTTTAGAAGAATTATTTCTCAAAAGAAAAGAAATCAACAACTCTAATTTTAGTCGAAGTTTATCCAAATATTTTCGTTTAGTTGGAATCCCCGAAAGCATTGAGGGAGAAGTTGCCGACAAACTTTTTGAATGGCTCAATGACCCAAAATCTATCGTTTCTACAAAATCTAATTGTATGCTTGCGCTCTATAATTTAAGTCTAAAATATCCCGAATTTCAAATAGAATTAAAAGAAGTCATCGAAGAACAACTGGATAAAACCAGTATTTCCTTTCAAAAGAAAGCTCGAAAAATCCTCCAAAAATTATCTTAACTTTTTTAGAAATTAACACCATCTAATAATGAATCGTATCATGGTACTCGGTTGTTGCGGCGCAGGCAAGTCAACACTCGCAAAAAAACTCCATCGTAAAACGGGTCTTGAATTGATTCATTTGGATCAGCACTATTGGAATGCCGATTGGGTCGAAACGGATGATGAAAAGTGGCCTGCAATTGTCGAACAATTAGCAGCCAAAGAAAATTGGATAATTGATGGCAACTATTCTAGTACTTTTGATGTTCGTTTGAAACGTGCCGACACGATTATCTATTTGGATTATCCAACTTGGCGATGCCTGTGGCGTGTGTCCAAACGCATTTGGGAAAACAATGGTATTACGCGTTCTGACATGGCTGAGGGTTGCCCCGAACGATTTGATTGGGAATTTATACATTATGTGGCTACCTTTAACTTGAGGAAAAGAAAAGGACTTTTAAAAAAGATAAACTCTTATCAAAAAGAGAAATCCATTCATATTTTTCAAAATGATAAAGAAGCTCAACAGTTTTTGGATAATTTAACATGAATCACCTTGCACATTTCTTTTTGTCTTGCGAAAACGACGATTTACTCATTGGTAATTTTATTGCGGATTTTATCCGCAATAAAGAGGTGACTACATTTAGCGAGGCGGTTCAAGAAGGCATTTTTTTACACCGCAAGATTGATACTTTTACTGACAACCACAAAATTGTGCGTCAAGGGACACAGCGTTTGCGCCAATATCATGGCAAATATGCACCTGTTATTTTGGATGTTTTGTACGACAATATTCTTATCAAAAATTGGCATCTCTATTCAGGTCAAAACCTAAAAGATTTTAC
>JAHDEQ010000183.1:1995-4527 GCA_020628755.1 Saprospiraceae bacterium | reverse complement strand
GAATTTGTGGAGAAGGAGTGTGCTTGTTAATTATGTGTTTGTGTGTCTATGTGTTTGTGTCTTTACGTTCTCATAGACACACAAACACATAGACACCTAAACACATTTCTACCCCTCAAAATGTAAGGATATAGTAAAGGTACGAGACAAAACTTTTTCGAGAACCGTAGATTCTTCTAGGTCATTGTCAAAAAGTAGTGAATTGCTGATGCCGTGAGAGATTTTAAACTCTGGTGAAAATATAAAGTAGGGAAAGAAAAACTGTACGCCTGCCCCAAACTCTCCTGCAAAGTCAGTTGGTGAAATCTTCACCAACTCGTCCGCTTGGCGAGAACGAGAATCACTGGCCACGTCAAATGTATATTTCATACCCGCAATAACAAACAATCGAATATCATTAAATGGAGCTGATTTATAACGTACATGAAAAGGTACTTCTACCAAAACTTGTTGGATTTTGCGTGTTTCAGGATTGACACGTTGTGGATTTTGGTAGCGAATATTACGTTCGGCAAAAGACAAGGTCGGCAATAAACGAAAATCAAAATAATCACCAATTTTGAGGTTGGTGACAATTCCGAGATTGAAACCTGGGCCATTGACATCTTGTACCGTAAAAATACTATCACTAGCTATAAAGTTTTCAGAACGAAAGATTCTAAAGTCGGCGGTATTGTAGCCGAGGGTAATCCCAAAGTAGTAAGGTTTTTGTTGGAAGTCGAGGAAATTATAATTTCCTCTAGCTTTTTGAGCCATAAGGCTTGTCGAAAAACAAGCTATTGCAAGTAAAAGAATTACTTTTCTCCCGTATAAATGGAGCAAATTCCGAGCGTTAGTGCTGTACATTGATTCGATTTAAATCCAGTTTTTTCTAATATATCTACAAATTTGCTGCCATCTGGAAACGCTTGAACCGACTCGTACAGATATTTGTATGCTCGTGGGTCTTTTGACGTTATTTTCCCAATGGAGGGCAAAATATAGGCAAAATAGAAATTGAATAATTGCTTAAATGGAAAAATGGTAGGCTTAGAAAATTCTAATACGACCAATCGGCCTGTAGGTTTCAAGACCCGCCGCATTTCAGACAAACCATTTTCCAGATTTTCAAAATTTCTTACACCAAATGCAACGGTAATCGCATCAAACGTATTGTCTTCAAAGGGCAGATTTTCGGAGTCGCCCAATGTTAATTCGATAACATTGTCTAGTTCTTTCTTTTTAATTTTTTTTCGACCCACTTCTAACATTTCGGCTGAAATATCTAGGCCAATAATCTTGTCGGGATTGAGTCGTTTGGTCATTTCTAAGGCGACATCGGCCGTGCCTGTTGCCACGTCCAAAATCATTTTAGGGTCTTTGGCCTTGAGGGTATTGATGGCTTTTTTGCGCCAAATGGTATCAATGCCAAGCGACAAAAAGCGATTGAGAAAATCATAGTAAGGTGCAATATTGTCAAACATTTTGGTGACTTGCTTCTTCTTACTCCCTTCGGCTTCGTATGGTTTTACTGTGTTACTCATTTATTAAAGTGTTCATGTGTTCACGTATTCACGTATTCGAGTTCTAATATTTCTCCTACGGTTTTCGAAAACACTTTGATGAATGCAAAATTACAAAATGTCCATTCAAATCAATTGGTCTGGACTTGAAATATGGTTTTCTTTTTGAGAATATTTTTATCCATTATAAACTGGCTCATATCTTTTGCCCAAATTTGATAGGTCAATTTGGAGGGATGCACGCCATCACTAAAAAAACGTTCAGGTCTGTTTTCTTGATGATATCTTGCAGACCAAGTTTTGAGTCGTATAATTTCTGAATTAAAGAAGATGTTTGTTCGATTTTTGACTACTTTTTCGAGTTCGGCAGCGTACATTTCAGCGAGATTACCGATTGTCATTTTCATCAAACTGCTAAATGCAGAAAATTCTTTTATTGGAGGCATATTCGTCAATACAATTGGTGTGTATTTGAATTTAGTTTGAATGCTATCAAATAAGATTTCCATGTCTTTGCCGAACTTTTTGGGCGAATCAAATGCAAAAGCATTATTTGCTCCCAATCCAATAAGGATAAGGTCGGCTTGGCTTTCTTTGATTTGAGTTAATATATTATGTGTGACTTTTTGGGCGGTATAACCACTTTTTGCATAGACTTTCCAATCCACACTTTTTCCTAGAGCTTGAGCTAAGTCTTTGGCCAATGTGCCAGTAAAGGCTTCTTCGTGCGTTTTTGCTCCGACTCCTGCAATCGTACTTTCGCCAATTGCAATCAAGTTGATGGGCTTTTCTGTATTTATGCTTACTTTACCACTGGGATTTTTTGCTTCGGGCAAAGACGGGATATTCTTCCTTATCTTTTTGCCTTGCAGATAAAGCATTGGTAATGCAAAAATGGTCAATAGTCTGTTTCCTAGAAAGCGTAAATTCATTTTTATAGTATGTCTAATGCTTTTTTCAATTAGCAAAATTCAATGAGCCTAATGCATCGAAGTTTCAAACTTCGACGAACTATTTGACGAACTATTTG
>JAHDEQ010000183.1:0-1895 GCA_020628755.1 Saprospiraceae bacterium | reverse complement strand
GACGAACTATTTGACGAACTATTTGGGTTTTAATTTCAAAATAACTTTGGTATAAAGGCATTTGTTTGTTGAACATAGGCTCTAAATGCGGCATTCTGCCGCATTTTGGCTTCGAGCATGGGTTCGGATATTTTTATCAAAACAAGCGTTATCGTAATGGGACTGCATATACTAAGCCACCAATTGCCTTGTGGAATGGCTAATAAAAAGATGCTCCACCAAATGACGATCTCTCCAAAATAATTGGGATGTCTCGAATAGGCCCACAATCCTTTTTGGAGAATTTTTCCTTTGTTTTCGGGTTTGGATTTGAATTGAAATAATTGCCAATCGGCTATACTTTCCCACAAAAAGCCAAAGGCAAATGACGCTAGTGCAGTGTACTGTACTAGCGTGAACGCTTCTACTCCACCCCTGACTTGCATCAAAGGCAAAGCAATTATAAACATAAAAAAGCCTTGCAACATAAAAACTCTAAGAAAAGCCATAAGTCGATGGCGCCTGCCCCATTGTTTGCGCCAGTTTTCATACCGCCAATCTTCTCGTTTCGACGAAAGTCGCCTTATCAAAATATAAATACTTAGTCGAAATCCCCACAAGAATGTCACAACACTTAGTACACGATACGAAAATGAGCTTTGGTAATGCCATAAAAGCCAAGCACAAATGGACACAAAACCTAGTCCCCAGGCAATGTCAACAATACTATTGTCTTGTAGCCATTGTGCTACTACAAACCAGCAGCACATGAATACAAAAATTAAGCAAAAGACTTCGATATAAATGGATGTGTCATTTAGCATTAAAGAGTAAACAATGCCTTTGAGGAATGGTTGATAATTCTTTTTGTTTTAAAAAATGTAACACATCAACTTATTTTATAATACTTATTTATTGTTTTGTCACAATAAACTCGAATTTCGAGAAAAACCTATCTGCCTAAATTTTAAATTGCTTATGAACAAATAATGAATTGATAAAGAATGAATTTTCGTGTAGCAATAATCATGTTGAGTTTGGTATTTTTTTGCTTTATAGGAAATGCCAAATCTGTTGGAGACAAAGTGCCTGGTTATATCATTTTGGATAATGGTAAAAAAGTTGAGGGTAGTATTATAATTGGTGATGTAATAGAGAACGAATTGCAGATAAAGTTTATCTCAAAAGGCAAAAGTACTCGTAAAATTTACACACCTAGAGACCTACAAGCCTATGGTTATCAGATAAATGATATTGATGATGTGGGTTTAAAAACACAAAAATGGGTGAATTATAAACGTCATAAAGTAAAGCAACCGCCAAAGGCTTTTGCGCCTACTTTGGTTTTTTTACAGTTGGTAGAGCAAGGTTCTATCAATTTGTATTCGTTTATTATGGAGACCAATACCAACCAAGAGCGTAGTTTTAATTATGTACTTTTTGTGGAAGATGAAAATGAAAATTTAAGTGAAGTGAGTGATGCTTCATTCGAGCAGACTGCTCGAATTTTGTTTAAGGATTATACGGCTATGACTGCTCAAACAAAAAGCGATTATTTCTTGTATCGCAATCTTGACCAAATGGTGCGAGATTATAATTACTGGAAAGTCAATCAGCACGATAAAAATGAATACCGTATGGCTTCAAAATCAAATAAAAATGAAGCCTTAGAAGGTGTACAAGAATTTTAGGCACAATAATTTCATATACATTAATAAAGCGAACATAAACCGAAGTTATTTTGTCGTGCTATAATTCCATGAACATCAAGATAAATATCAACAAAGCACGCGAAACGAACTTTTCTCATACTTTTCTCATAGATTTGGAGTAATTCATTAGTTGGCGATGCCTCTCAGGCATCGCTTTTTTTATGGAATCTCAACTTGTCCAAAGATTAGAGAAAAAATAAACTC
>JAHDEQ010000182.1:5493-8741 GCA_020628755.1 Saprospiraceae bacterium | reverse complement strand
ACTTTTACCCTACTCTGGCAAGTCCTCCCCTTCCATCCAAGGCGCACCTGCCTTTATCAAATCTTTGGCAATAGCCGAAAGATTGCTCTGGTTTGATTCTAAACGAGACTTGTATTCCTTCAATTGTTTGTTGATGATTGCTAAGGTATTTTTATGTGTGGAAGTTGGCCCATAGGTCGAATTTCCTAAGCCGATACTTAGTGAAAAAAGTCGGTTTCCTATCGTTGGCTTCGTTTTTTCGCCAATTTGGTTTTTGGCTTGGCTTCCATACAAATCAGAACTTAATCGGTTGAGTTCTTTTTTAACAGCAGCTAATCGAGTATCTATATTGCCCGTTTCGATGGTGGAATTTCGTAGCACTTTTTGCATACGTTTGGTACGAATAATAGTGTTGCGTAAAGCTATATTCATTGCCGAAGAAAGGCGTACTGCTTCTTCATAAGAACGCCAAAATTTTGCAGCTTCCTCGGGTGATGCACCTTTTAAAGCACCTTCTCGAAGCGGCACAACTTCAAAAGATTGTGGTTCAGATAATTGGGTGATTTCACCATTAACTTGTTGGCTTAATGTTGCCGTATAAGTTCCTGGAGTTGCAAGTAAGCCTTGTGGTGGGCCGCCCCACATAGGCGGAGGCGGTTCGACCATATTGATTGCATTGGAAGGTGGATAGCGCAAATCCCAAGCAATTCGATGAAAGCCTTTAGAGGTTTTTCCTTCTAAACGTCGAACGGTTTCGCCCGCTTGATTTTTGATGGTCAACCAAATTTGAGGTTTATTTTCGAGATTTTCTTCTTCGAGCGTATCCCATCCTGGAAAAGAATTGGCTTGTTTGTTTTTGGTCTTTTCTTTTTCAGATTTATTGCGTTTTACTTTTTGAGTTTGTAAATCTTCTTTGAGATAATAGGTCAACACTGCTCCAAAATCAGGATTTGGGGCAACAAAATGAGATGCTCCTTGATCGCCTTTTTGATTGTCAAAACTCAAATGCGCTCGTGGTATATACCACCACGCTTTGCGTGTTGGAAAAAGTGTTGCTTCGGTATCCATTTGTTTATCGGAGAGGTTTCTAAATACCGAAATATCATCATAAATATAAAACCCTCTACCAAAGGAAGCAGCGACCAAATCATTTTCTCGACGTTGAATCGTTAAATCTCTAAATGAAATAGTAGGAACTCCGCCCTTGATTTTTGTCCATTTATTGCCACTATTTATAGAAAAATAAAGCCCAAATTCGGTTGCCAAAAACAATAAATCTTTATTAATATGGTCTTGCACCAAACGCCAAACTAAAGTCGGATTTGGCAAGTTGCTTGCCAAACTACGCCAAGTCTTTCCAGCGTCTGTACTTTTGATGAGATAAGGTTTATAATCGCCATATTTATGATTATCCAAGCAAACATAAACGGTATTTTCATCAAATAAATCGGCTTTTATATCATTGACAAAGGCCGTTTTGGGAATACCCGAAATCGTACCGACTTCTATTTTACGCCAAGTTGCGCCCCCATTTTCGGTAATCTGAATAATCCCATCGTCTGTTCCGACATAAATCAAGCCTTCCTTTTGAGGCGATTCAGCCAGAGAGGTGATAGTATTATAATTGGACATGGCCAAAACGTCCCAAGCATTGTCCCAAGATTGGGTTTGCCCCATAATGGGCAAACTTAGGCGTTCTTCGTTGCGTGTCAAATCTTTGGAAATGGTTTGCCAATCATCCCCTCGATTGTCGGAACGCCAAACTCTTTGTGAGGCAAAATATATACGTTTGGGGTCGTGTGGACTCACCAAAATTGGAGCGTCCCAATTGAAGCGTTCATAAGGTTCGTCTTCGGCAGCTTGCGGTTGAATGTCCATCACTTCGCCCGTTATCATATCAATACGGGAGAGTGTCCCTTCTTGGCGTTCGGCATACATAATATTGGGATTGCCTGGTTCGGTGGCAGGTTGATGTCCGTCCCAATCAAGGATGATTTTCCAATCCGAATTTTGAATACCTTGGATATTGTCGGTGCGAGATGGGCCTCCTTCGGTGGCATTGTCTTGTGTACCACCAAAGACATTATAAAAGGGTTCGGCATCATCAACGGCAACTTTATAAAATTGGGTAAGTGGCAAATTATCCATAAATCGCCAATTTTGAGCCAAGTCAAAACTTTCATATAAACCTCCATCCGTTCCCATCAATAAGTAGTCGGGGTCGTCCTTGCGGAAAGCAAGGGCGTGGTTGTCGGAATGTTTGTGTTTTTCCGTCAAACGACGAAAATTCTTTCCGCCATTATCCGAAACTTGCACTCTTACATCCATCAAATATATACGGTCAAATTGATGTGGGCAAGCATATAATTCTTGGTAATAATGTGGCCCTGTTCCGCCCGAAACGGTACTTGATTGTTTCTCCCAAGACGAACCTTTATTGGTGGATTTGTAAACACCTCCCGTTCTTCTGTCCAACTCAATAGCAGCATACAAAACATCGGGTTGTTGGGTAGAAATAGCTAAACCAATTTTTCCCATATTGGACTTTGGAAGACCTGTTTTGAGTTGTTCCCAAGTCTCGCCGCCATCACTCGAACGATGCAGTCCTGTACCAGGCCCGCCGCCCATATAAGCGGCAACGGTTCGGTGTCTTTGCCAAGTTGCAGCATAGATTTGGTTAGGATTACGTGGGTCAATTGCCAAATCCGTCACGCCAGTCCATTCCTCATCGCCGAGGACTTTTTTCCAATTTTGACCTCCATCAATTGTTTTATATAAACCTCTTTCTCCGCCTTTGTTCCAAAGCGGGCCTTGAGCCGCCACCCAAATCACATTAGAGTTTTGAGGATGCACTATGATTTTAGAAATATGCTCTGATTTTTTTAAACCCATATTTTTCCAAGTCATTCCACCATCAGTCGAACGATAAATACCGTCGCCAAAACTCAGGTGACGACCTCCGACATTTTCGCCCGTCCCTACCCAAATTGTACTTGGATTGTTGGGATCTATAGTTACACAACCCATCGAATAAACGGATTGATTATCGAAAATGGGAGTCCATGTAACACCTGCATTTTGGGTTTTCCAAACGCCGCCCGAACCTACTGCAATATACCAAGTATTTTCGTCTTCGGGATGAATGGCAAGGTCGGCAATCCGCCCCGACATAAAAGCTGGGCCAATACTTCGCATTTGGAGTCCTGTGAAGTTAGCAGCGTCCCATTTGTCTTTGGTTTTTTCTTGTGCAAAGATGGAAGTTGTAAATA
>JAHDEQ010000182.1:3920-5393 GCA_020628755.1 Saprospiraceae bacterium | reverse complement strand
ATATTACCACTTTTTTTGCGGCGATGCTCGGCTTCGTAGCCATCTTTGGCTCGATTGCCGAGGGCTTGAAGGAAGGTTTCTTCAATTTGTAAATCATTAGCTCCAGCTCTTAAAATATCTTTTACATTAAAAACGCCATCATCGTACAAACAGGTTTTGAGCAAGCCTTTGGGTGTGATACGAATGCGATTGCACGAACCACAAAAGGTGCGACTGTAGGCGGCGATGATTCCAAAAGTTCCTTTGAATCCTTGAATTTGATAATTGCTGGAAGTGGAAAATTTGGGGTCACTTATCTTTTGTATTTGTGGATAATGTTGGTAAATATGTTGATAAATCCTTTTATAATTCCAATGTAAGCCACTGCCATCTCGCTGAGTTCCGTTGAAAGGCATTTCTTCGATAAAACGAACATTGATTGGATTGTCTTTGGCCAATTGGAGCATAGGAATGATGTCGTCAATATTGTGTTCTTCCATAACGACCATATTGATTTTGGTTGGAATTTGATGCGCCAAAAGTGCGTCAAAACTTTGCATGACTTTAGCAAAAGCGTCTCTTCGAGTTATTTGAAAAAATCGTTGTGGATCAATACTATCTAAACTTAAATTAACGGATTGGATTCCTATTTTTTTGAGTTGCGGAACGATTTCCGCTGTCATCGTTCCATTGGTCGTAAGGTGAACTTCTTGTATTCCTTTGACCTTTGTTAAATCCTTTAAAAAATAAAGCATATCCTTTCGGACAAAGGGTTCGCCGCCTGTGATACGGATTTTGGAAATGCCCATTTTGGCAAGTAAAGCAATAATGCGGAGCATTTCTTCGTACGACAATAATTCTTTTTTGGGCACATAATTAATTCCTTCTTCGGGCATGCAATAGAAGCAGCGCAAGTTGCAACGATCGGTCACTGCCAAGCGGAGGTAATTAATTGTTCTATGATGATTGTCGTATAGCATTATTTCGTGTTAATGAACAGGACAAAGTATCAGAGTCCATCTCATATTGTCGCAAAATACTAGATTGTCCAGTTCAGCTTTTGAGTAAATTTAAGGAAAGCCTTGTAAATAAAAAAGTCCTTACAGTTATAAATCTGTAAGGACGAGAAAACTTATTCCAAAACTAAGTTCTTTTTTACTCTGATTTGTTTGAATTGTTGGTTGCACTATTTGACGAACCCGAAGTGGTCAAACAACCTTGACCACTTCCGACTAAAGTCTCAAATGTTGCTCCTAGTGGAACTTCAAAATCTGCTTGTAAATCTACACAATTTTGGACATCAAAAAGGACATTGGCATTATTGTCTATTGGTGTATTGGCAGTTATAGAATTAGAGGCTTGATACGTATTCGTAGGAATTGGATTATCCAGAACTATCAAATCTGAGATACAAGGGTCAACAACTTCAATGACTGTAAAGTAAACATAGCCGCCTTGATCGGCAGAATTGTTATTATTGTCGCCATTAGAGGC
>JAHDEQ010000182.1:0-3820 GCA_020628755.1 Saprospiraceae bacterium | reverse complement strand
GAAACTTCGAGTATCATCATGCATTTATTGGGTTCTTCTTCAATTATAAGGCAAGTTGAAAATTTACTTGATATGTTGCCCAAAGTTTCCAACTTTGAGCAACCATTTTTATTGATTAGAATTATCGTGTTGAATTGGTGTTGTACAATTTTCTATTGTTGCTTCAAAGTTAGCTCCAAGTTGTACTTCAAAATTGGGTTCAAGGCAAATATTGACTCCTGCTTTGAAAACTACGGTGTTGCCATTTTGAATGATGACGGTTCCTGTTGTCGTAACTGCATTTGCCGCCTGTTCCAGCGTTCCATTACTTGGATTGGAAGTAATGTTGATATTGGATGGGCAAGCTGTACAAGAACCATCATCTTGTACCTGAATTTGGATTTTGCCTTGGTATGAACAATTACCTGTATCGAAATAAAGGGTTGCCATTCCAATGTTTGGCGTGGTACTGAATGTGAAGGTGTTGGTGCTTGCATCAAAAGTTCCAGCTAAATTAGTTAAGCTGCTATCGTAATACCAATTGCTATTGGTAGGGAAATTTAGTGTAGCCAAATTAATGCTTTCTGACAGTATAATATCTGTTGCATTTTGAGAACAAAGTGTGGATAATTGACTCATTAATGTTCCCATATTATTAACCCCCTGTATTGTACCAAGTGTGCGGTCTGCAATGGCAAAAGCCATTGCATTGTCTTCGAGATAACCTGTGTTCACCAAATCATTGGTAAAAGAATATGTCCCATTTTCAATTGTCAAAATAGCTTCATTTAGAAAATCTCCATTATTATCTAAATTGCCATTGAGGTGAATTTCCGAACAGGCTGTATTTATTAATTGATTGCCATTTGCTGCATCATTTTGTAAAGCAAAAGATGCGGCATTTGCTAAATTTATCGTTCCATTATTCGTATTGGTTATGCTACCGGCATCGTCATTGAAAAGGGCAATATTGGCAATAGAATTAGAATTATTTAAACCGATATTGATCGTTCCTTGTGAGTTGTATAAAGGACTGGGATTGTTCGTACCAATGGCATTGGTAAAGCCATTGGCCGCCGAATTGTCTATAAATATAATGCCTGTATTGGTAAAACTTGCATTGGGATGTCCCGAACGAATGCCGTCGCCTGTTGTACCATTCGTTGTAATATTACCAGAATTGCTAAAGCCCGTTTGGTTGAAAATTCCTATACTGCCCATATTGGATATAGTTCCGTCACCAATTTCGATTGTCCCTGAATTTTGCACAAAAGCTGCCGTTGAAGAACAGTACAAACCTCGATGCGCATGGTCAATATCAATCATTCCCGCATTGATGAAATTACCTCCTGAAAGGAGAATTCCATTGGTGTTTGCGAGTAATCCATTGATATTAATATTGGCCGAAGAAACATTGGTAAAAAGAGAATTAACCAAATGGATTCCATTGGCTTCAATTCGATTGGTTTGTCCGTTACCAATTTGGAAAGCTCCTGCATTAGTTACAGTACAATTATCGAATAAAATGGCATTGCCTCCAATAAAACCAGTAGTCATATTGTCGCCAATAATGATGTTGCTGTTTTCGCCCATATTGACTGTACAATTAATGGCATTGATGGCATGGGCAAAGAAACGTCCCGTTTCGTTGGGGTCGTTGATACGGATAATTCCATCGTTTTCCCAATTGGCATTTTCTATCAAAATTGCATTATCAAATCCTGTAGGAAGCATTTCATAGTCGGTGATATTGATTGTTCCATTGTTGATCAATTCGCTTTGGTTTTCAAACTCTATAGCATAATGGATAACATTGCTGATATTGATTTCTCCACCTGCTAGATTATGTAGTACGGAAGTATCTCGTACCCAAATAACTCGGTTGCGTTGTATGGTGTCGCCATTTTGAGTGATGTTGATGATGCCACTATTGATAAAAGTATCCTGTTGTGCTGCATTGCCAACTTCGATGGCATAACCTTGATTAATTTTATCAATGTTGATAGTTGCGCCGTCGGCATTTTCAAAATTGCCGTAATTTTGAATGGCACTATCGGTCGTACCGCCATCGCCAATTCCGATAGTTTGACCGATATTGATAGTCGAACCTGCACCTGTGTTGAGAAATTTATTGCCTTCTTTGGCTTCGATGTTGATGGCATCTTGGTCGCAAATATCAAGATTGATAATGCCGCCATTTTGGTTAGTGAAATTTCCAAAATCATCTACAAAAATGAGTCGGCCTGTTGCATTACTTATATTTAAAGTTGCTCCATTTTCATTGATGATATTTCCAAAACAATAGATACCATCGTCGCTAACATTGCCGTTACCAATGGAATTTTGTTCTGCCAATCCGATATTAATAGTAGAGCCATTCCCTCTATTAATCAAGGCTGCCATTCCTACTGCATCCGAACGAATCCCGTCAGAATCGGTATAATCTAAATTGATAATCCCTCCATTTTGATTTATAAAGGTGGCAAAATCGTCATTTACAAAATTGGTATTGGCCGTTCGAGTAGTATCGCCATGTTGATTAATGTCTATCAAACCACCATCGTTGATAAAAGTACCACCCGCCGTAGTTGTTCCATTGTATAATTCTACATTTGAAATATTGTCTATCCAAATTGTACCACTCGCATAATTGGTAAATAAAGTTGTATCTGTTCCTCCAGAATATAAACCCTGATCATTGGTCCCATTGATGATAATAGAAGCATAGTTTTCAAAAACGCCAAAATTTCTTATACCATAGTCATCTATATGCAAATCCTCGCCATCCCCTATTTCTATAGAACCATAATTGGCAAAAAATAAAGCGTTTGCTTGATTGAGAATGCCATCATCGGCATTATCTAAATCTATGTTGCCATTATTCGTGAAATTTGCATTGACATTGCTATTTAGTAGTGCAATATTGCCTGTACCATTAATAGTTATTGTACTATTATTGACAAAAGTTCCGCCATTATTAAAGATGCCGTAGCGTTCGATTCTTGTAATATCTGCGTTACCGACGAGGATATTTCCATCATTGGTGAAAGAAGAGCCAGAGTTGACCAATATAGCATCTCTATTCAGTACATTGTTTGTCATTGCAGGTGTGACCACCTGTAAAGTCGCTCCTGTATTGTTTTGAAAATGCCCTCCAGAATTGAGAATTAGTCCATAGGAATTAGTTCCACCTTCGGTAAATAAATCGTCTAATTGAACTAATCCATTATTGATAAACAAACTTGAATTATTGACACGAATGCCATCATCATTTTCATCTAAAATGGCTTCAAAATCTTCTATAATGATATTTCCGTTATTGACTAGTGTATCTGTATTGTCCATATCAATAGCTGCATCAGCGGCATTGCGAATGGTGAGATTGATTCCCGTTCCAAAGGTGATGTTACCTTCGTCGAGGCGCAGGGCAGCATTGTTAATGCTTGCCCCATCGAGCGTAAGGTTTGTTCCTGTTCCAGCATTAATAACGATGTCTGTTCCTGAAACGCCTTGGACTTCGAGGCTTTTGATTGTGACATTTATATCTAAAGTAACGCTTGCATCTGAGGTGAATTGGACATCATTTAAAGCTGTTGGAACAGTTCCAGAGTTCCAGTTGGTTGCATTGTTCCAATTGCCAGATGCTCCTCCTTGCCAAACGATAGTTTGAGCAAAAGGTCTTAGGGGTAGGAATAATAGAATGAATAAGATAAGTTTATAGTTCATATTGGGATATTGATTAACTATAGCCTAAGTGATTCTCGATTTGATTTTTCATATTTAACTTTGTTCGTAACTATTCAGCATATTTAGTATTTGAAAACCAATTAGTTATAGTATC
>JAHDEQ010000181.1:7537-8745 GCA_020628755.1 Saprospiraceae bacterium | reverse complement strand
TTTCCATTTTAAATTTAGCTTCTTACTTTTGGAAAAAAAATACAATGCGTGAAATAGATTCTATCAAGAAGTTTGGGCGATGGCTTTCCGCTAAGAAGCGGAAAGCAATTGCTGTTCAGGGGCTAGACCTTGGTTCATTTGAGAAAAAAATACTCCAACTCAAGTTTAAAGATTGCTTGTTTTTGGGTTGCAAATTGAGCGAAAAAGCAGCAGGTCATATTGTTGCTACTGGCGGATTATACATTCCACAAAGCAACAAAGTTGCTTTTGCGGTGCATCGCTCCAAACTGTATTCACCCAACGAACTTTTTGCAGGTTTTGACCCTAAGGATGAGAAAGCCTATTTCAAAACACATGACTATATTGTGTATAAAGAATACTTGAAACAAGGAAAAGATAGTCCGAAATCTATATACACGAGTTTGATGCGACGCTTGCATGACCATAGTATAACGGATGCTTTGGATGAAGCAATAGAAGGTCGAAAAGTCGTTGCCATTATGGGGGGACATAGTATGGAGCGTCAGGCTATTTTTTATCAAAAAATAGCTTGTTTGGCACGGATACTTACTCAAAAAGGGTTTTTGATGGTTAGTGGAGGTGGACCTGGAGCAATGGAGGCAACGCATTTGGGCGCATACTTTGCAGCACGTGAAGAGGAAGAATTATTACAAGCGATTGAAGAAATAAAAATTCGACCCAAAGGTGCGATTGAGGGCAAAGAGTACTTGGATAAAGATTGGCTACATCGTGCTTTTCGAGTCATGCAAAAATATCCCATTCCTAGAGGCAAAACCAAACAGTGTATGAGTATTGGCATACCGACTTGGTTGTATGGACACGAACCACCTGCGCCATTTGCAACGCATATTGCGAAGTATTTTGCCAATAGTGTTCGAGAAGATGGTTTATTAGCGATTGCCAAACACGGCGTTATTTTCGCCCCAGGAAGTGCAGGAACGACACAGGAAATTTTTCAAGATGCCACCCAAAATCATTATGGTTCAATGGGCGTTATTTCGCCAATGATTTTATTTGGAGAAGAACATTGGACCCAAAAACGTCCTGTTTGGCCACTTCTTCAAAAGGTTGCCAAAGGGAAAATGTATGGAGAGTTGTTGGCTCTTACAGATAGTGAAGATGAAATTATCCGACGAATTTTGATGTTTGATGAAGGTTTGTATAAAGTTTAGAGTGGCGATATTATG
>JAHDEQ010000181.1:4174-7437 GCA_020628755.1 Saprospiraceae bacterium | reverse complement strand
ATATTATGTTTTCTTTTTTTGTTCTATCATTTTTTGGAGTGACTCGGTTAACTGGTAATTTTCTCTGGAATTGTTGAGTATTTTTTCGAGTGTCCATTCCGCTTGACGAGCAATGAGGTCTTGTGATTTGAGGCGGTTAAATTCTTTTAAGAAATAGACTTGAAAAACGGGGTCCATCCAATAAGCAAAGGCAATGGCGATTTCGATATGAGCGTAGGTGCCGCCATAGCGGCCCGCTTTGCTTTCGATACCAATTGCTCCTGTTTCTTCGATATACTTTTTGGGGGTAACAGAGAAGCGTTCAGAAACGGCTTTCAATCTAAAGTCGCCCATTTGGGCGACTTTAAAATCGGGATTGTGAACACTTTCCCAAGTCTCTAAAAAAAGAAGGGTTTTTTGGTTTTGCAGCCATTTGGTAATCAAATCGGCTGGTTTTCTTCCTTCTGCACTTCTAGCAATATCTGTCAAAGAAATATAGTCGTTCGGATGAACTTGTATCGTGAGCCCTTTTACATCAAGCCGTTGTTTTGCCATAGTGAAATGTTTTATCCAAAATAAGAATTACTCCCCAATGTCTTCGTTCCACAAAGTAGGGTTATTTTGGATAAAATTGATCATCAGATCTATACATTCTTGATTGTTTAGATTGATGACTTCAATACCTTGAGATTTCATAAACTCTTCAGAACCTTGGAAGGTGACACTTTCGCCAACCACAACCTTGGGAATTTTAAATTGAACGGCTGCACCACCACATAAAAAACAAGGCATCAAGGTAGAATACAAAACAGTATCTTTATAAGAACCGATACGACCTGCTTGTTTGAGGCAATCAATTTCGGCGTGTGCCATAGGGTCGCCTTGCTGCACACGCTGGTTGTGTCCTCTTGCTATAATTTCGCCATTGCGTACCAAGACTGAACCTATCGGAATACCTCCTGCGACTAATCCTTTTTTTGCCTCGTCTATGGCGGCTTGCATAAATTTATCCATTGTATTCTGTTTATAATTTTAGAAAATAGAAAGCTCTGTTTTAGTTGTAAACTGTTCCAAAAATTTCATTCCTCGATAGGAATTTCCTTTAGCATTGAGTTTGGGACTCCATACAGCAATGCTGTATTTGTTGGGATGAACCGCAATAATTCCTCCTCCTACTCCACTTTTGCCAGGCAAACCCACTTTAAATGAAAACTCTCCAGATTCATCATAAAATCCACAAGTTTGCATGATGGCATTGACACGTTTGGCCTGACTCAAGGAGAGAATTTGCTCTCCTGCTGCATTCGTCACGTTGCTATTGACCAAATAACTGAAAACTTGAGTTAATTCTTGGCAATTCATTTCTATGGAACACATTTTAAAATAAAAATCAAGAACTTCTTCGGGCGAGTTTTCGATGTTTCCATAGGATTTGATAAAATTGCATAAAGCGATATTTCGATAACCTACTAATTTTTCGGATTGGAAAACAGCATCAGAATAATCAATTTGATTATTCAAGGTCATTTTGCGAATAAATTGCAAAATTTCTTCCATTGGATTTTTTAACTCACGGAGCAACATATCGCAAATGACCATCGCCCCACCATTTATCATTGGATTTCGAGGAATACCTTTATCCGTTTCTAATTGAATGAGCGAATTAAAAGCACTGCCCGAAGGTTCTACTCCAACTCGTTTCCAAATGGTATCGCCTAAGAGACGATATGCGATACTTAAAGTCAGTACTTTCGAGATACTTTGTATTGAAAAATTCCTTTGCCAATCTCCTATTCCGTAAGATTCGCCTTCAACAGCAGAAAAATAGACCCCAAAATAATTGGGGTCTATTCTTGCCAATTCAGGAATATATTGGGCAACCTGACCAAGATTTTCTTCTTGATTTATCTTAGAATAAAGTTCATCAATAATTGCTTGGTAAGCTATCATCTATTGCAGAAAACTGAAGACTATTTTTTTTGCTTTAATGCGGCAGATGGTTCAGGCACCCAGTGATGTTTGCCTCCAGCTCTATCATCGTCAAATTCAGTAGGAGCTTTACCCGAAACATTATAATCTTTCCAGTTTTCAAATTCTTTACCATCGTCTTTACGAACCATTGTGATACATTCTTCGACAGGACAAACTAAGGAGCATAAATTGCAGCCCACACAATTGTCTTCTATGATTTGAGGAACTCTGCCCTCTCCTACTTTTGGAAGCGCAATCGCCTGATGTGCACCATCTTCACAAGCCGTATAACACAATTGACATTCGATACATTTGTCTTTATCAATGCTGGCAACGACTTTGTATTTGAGGTTTAGATTTTCCCAAGTTTGGACATTTCCTAAGGCTTTGCCTACCATATCATCTATCGTATCAAAACCTTTTTCAGTCATATATCTTTCCAAACCAGGAATCATTTCTCTAATAATCCCAAAACCATAATGCATTACTGCGGTACAGACTTGAACATTCGTTGCTCCGAGCAGAATATGCTCGGCAGCATCACGCCAGTTTTCAATACCACCAATTCCCGAAATAGGAAGCGTTACTAAAGGGTCTTGGGCGCAATTTTTTATCATATTCAAAGCAATAGGTTTGACGGCTGGACCACAATAACCACCATTGGTGCTTTTGCCATCCACAATTGGATAAGGGACTAAATTATCTAAGTCCACACCAACGATACTTTGAATTGTATTGATGAGCGAAATGGCATCTGCGCCACCTTTGGTGGCTGCACGTGCTGGCTCTGTGATGTCGGTAATATTGGGAGTCAATTTTACAATAACAGGAACTTTGGCAACTTCCATTACCCATTCTACAATAGTTTGCAAAACGGATGGTTCTTGTCCAACTGCCGAACCCATCCCTCGTTCACACATTCCGTGCGGACAACCAAAATTGAGTTCGATTCCATCACAACCTGCATTCTCGACATCCTTAACAATTTGATGCCATTGTTCTTTGGTTTCAACCATCAAAGAAGCAATTACCGCATGGTCAGGAAAGTATTTTTTGACCTCTTCAATTTCTCGAAGATTATCAGCCAATGGTCTGTCGGTAATCAACTCTATATTATTGAAGCCAATCATTCGATTGCTCTTATAATTTACAGCACCATATCGGCTCGAAACATTGACAACTGGAACGCCTAAGGTTTTCCAGACAGCTCCGCCCCAACCTGCGTCAAAGGCTTTCATGATTTGATAGCCCGAATTAGTCGGTGGCGCAGAGGCTAACCAAAATGGATTGGGAGATTTTATTCCTGCTAAGTT
>JAHDEQ010000181.1:0-4074 GCA_020628755.1 Saprospiraceae bacterium | reverse complement strand
TCGGTGGCGCAGAGGCTAACCAAAATGGATTGGGAGATTTTATTCCTGCTAAGTTTGTTCTTAAATCAGGCATAGTATTTTATATTTTTTGAAATTTCAATATTCATTTTCAACACAGAGGCACAGAAACACAGAGTTTTTTGATTGCTAAAATCTAACTCAAAAAAGCGTGTATTCCTTGCGCCGCCTGCTTGGCTTCGCCACAAGCATTGACTACTTCCGCACCACCATTTAAAGCATCGCCAGAAGCAAAGTATTTGGGATTGGAAGTTTGAAAATGTTGATTGACTTGGATGCGTCCTTTTTTATCTAAGTCTAAATTATCTATTTGTTGTAAAAAAGCAACTTGTTTGGATTGTCCTGTTGCAAAAATGACTCTGTCGCAAGCAATATTGAAGCGACTTTTTGAGACATGGCGAAGTTTGCCATTCACTATATGCGTTCGTGTAAAACGAACGCCTTTGACTTTGCCGTCTTTTTCGAGAATTTGAACAGGTGAGACATTGAACATTCCTTTAACCCCAACAGCTTTAGCCAAATCATATTCAAACTCATAAGCACTCATGGATTCTTTGTCACGACGATAAGCCAAAATGACTTCCGATGCTCCCAAACGGGCAGATTCAGAAGCAGCATCCATAGCAGTATTTCCGCCTCCAATGACAATGACCTTTTGGCCAGTATGTGTGTCTAATGGATTAATTTTTACGTCTTCTACAAACTCTGTCGCTCCAATACAGCCTTCCAAATCTTCCCCTGTAATACCAACGGAGTTGGTATTGCCTAAGCCAATTCCTAAGAAGATGGCATCATATTTTTCTTCTAAATCTTGTAATTGTTTTTTGCTAGAAATAGCAGAATTATAATGTACATTAAATCCAAACTGCTTTTGCAAATAAGCCATCTCATCTAAAATTTCTTGGTTGGTAATTTTGTAGGGCGCACAGCCATACAAAGCCAATCCTGAAGGCTGGGCTTTTGCCTCAAAAATATCAACGGCATAACCTAAAGAGCGCAATTCGCAAGCGCAAGAAATTCCCGCAGGGCCTGCGCCAATGACTGCAACTTTTTTACTATTGGACTCCGCAAGGCTAAAAAGATTTTTGTCTTTTTGCACAGCATCCGTCGTGGCATAACTCTGTAAACGTCCAATTTCAATTGGTTTTACATCTTGATTGTTATAGACGCAAGCTCCTTCACAAAGCACCTCTGTTGGGCAAACTTTACCACAGGCATTTCCAAAATAATTGGAATCATAAATGGTTTTTGCAGCTCCATCTATATTACCTGTATTGATTTGTCGAATAAACAACGGAATATCAATACTTGTCGGGCAAGCCTGTACACAAGGCGCATCAAAGCAATACAAACAACGGCTACTTTCGTAATAAGCCATCGTCGGATTCATAAGCGGCTTGATTTGCTCAAAATTTTTATCTACTTCTGATTGAGTAGTTGGTCGAGTATATTCGGACATTATATTGTGTTTGTGTGTTTGCGGGTCTATGTGTTTATGAACTCACGCACACAAACACATAGACACATCGGCACATTTTATAATTCAACTAATTTGTAATAAGTTTCGGGACGGCGATCACGGAAAAATTGCCATGTTGAACGCACTTCTTCTATTAAGTCGAGATCAAATTCTGCGATAAGTAATTCATCATCATATTCTGATGCTTCGGAGAAAATTTGTCCGCGAGGGTCAACAAAATAGGAAGTTCCATAAAAGCGTCCTAAATTCCAAGGTTTTTCTTCTCCCACTCTGTTGATACAGCCCATAAAGTAACCGTTGGCAGCAGCGTGCGCTGGCTGCTCTAATTTCCAAAGGTATTGCGATAAGCCTGCGACAGTTGCCGACGGATTATAAACAATTTCAGCACCATTTAACCCCAAACATCTTGCGCCATCTGGAAAATGACGGTCGTAACAGATATAAACGCCTACCTTAGCATAGCGTGTCTCAAAAACGGGATAACCTAAATTGCCAGGTTTGAAAAAGAATTTTTCCCAAAATCCTGTTGTATGTGGGATGTGATTTTTGCGATATTTTCCGAGATATGTACCGTCGGCATCAATAACGGCTGCTGTGTTGTAAAGTACACCTGGTTGTTCCTTTTCATAAATCGGAACTATGATAACCATTTGATATTTTTTAGCATATTCTGCCATCAAATCTGTGGTTGGGCCAGGGACTGTTTCGGCCGAAGCATACCAAGCTCGGTCTTGTCCTGGGCAAAAATAAGGTGTATTAAATATCTCTTGTAAACATAGAATTTGGACACCTTCTTCTCCTGCTTTTTCAATAAGTGGAATGTGCTTTTGAAGCATCGCATCCATGATTTCTTTAATCGTGCCTTCTCCCTCGGTCATGGGGAGGCTCATTTGTATTAATCCTGATTTTACTTTTCGTGGCATAGATTATTTGTGTTTGTGTGTCTATGTGCCTAGGTGTTTGCGAACATAGGCACACAAACACTTAGACATTTCAACACGTTTATATAACTTTTGATATTTTTTTTCTTTTGATAAATTGACCATACCCTTTTTTGATGTGGACTTTGCCATCGTCAATTGCGACTTGTCCTCGAAGGATGATGGTTTTGCATTTTCCTGTGACTTTCCAACCTTCGTAGCCTGAATAGTCCACATTCATGTGATGGGTTTTGGCTGAAATTTTGTGTTTTTCTTTTGGGTCAAATATAACGATGTCTGCATCTGCACCGACTGCGATGCAGCCTTTGCGTGGATACATTCCAAATATTTTGGCAGCATTTGTTGAAGCGACTTCAACAAATTTGTTGAGGCTAATTTTACCTTTATGAACACCTTCGGAATAAAGTAATTCCATACGATTTTCAATAGCTGGATGTCCGTTTGGTATTTTTGAAAAATCGTCTTTACCCATGAGTTTTTGCTCCCATTTGAAGGGACAGTGGTCTGTGCCGACCACTTGTACTAAGCCTTGATTGATACCCGACCAAAGTGCGGCTTGGTCTTTCTTTTCCCGTAAGGGAGGACTCATCACCCATTTTGCACCTTCAAAATTAGGTTTCTTATACAAAGAAGCATCTAATATAAGGTATTGGATACAGGTTTCTACAAACATTTTTTGGTTACGAAAAGCTGCTTCACGTACTTGGTTGAGTGCGCCTTCGCAAGTCATGTGGACGATATAGGCAGGTACGTCAGTGTGATGTGCCATATCGCAAAAACGTCCGCTTGCTTCCGACTCTGTGATTTCGGGTTGCGACATATAATGATACCAAGGGGATAGTTTTCCTTCGCCTTTATGCTTGGCAATCAAATGGTCTATCATGTCGCCATTGGTGGCGTGTACTGTGACCATTCCTCCTTGCTTTCTAACCTCATTCATCAAACCGACCATTTGACCATCGTCGATCATCAAAGCTCCTTTGTACGCCATAAAGGTTTTGAAAGAAGTGATTCCTTCTTCATTGACCATGTGAGCGATTTCGGCCTTGGTTTTTTCGTTAAAATCGGTTACTGCCATGTGAAAAGAATAGTCGCCATAGCAATTTCCGTTGGAACGTCCTCGCCACTGTTTGAGGGCATGCTTGAGCGATTTGCCTTGTGTTTGTAAGACAAAATCAATGACCATCGTTGTACCGCCGTGTAATGCAGCTAGTGTTCCCGTCGAATAGTCATCGCTCGAAAAAGTACCCATAAAAGGCATGTCTAAATGTACGTGGGGATCGATTCCGCCAGGGAAAACGAGTTTGCCTTTGGCATTGATTTCCTTATCGGCTTTTACTTTTAGTTTTTTACCGATGGCTGCAATTTTTTCGCCTTCGATATAGACATCGGCTTGGTAATCCGATTCTGCTGTAACGATTCTTCCGTTTTTGATTAGTATTGACATAGTTAAAAAGTTAGTTCTTTTGAAGCAAGTTGAAAACTTGCTGGATATTATCTCGAAGTTAGGAAACTTCGAGTATCGTTTATTTTTTAGGAAAGCATTAGGCAATATGCTTTCGCATTAATATATAATATAGTGTGAATCCTATGATAAATCCTGTAAACCACGACAAGGTGTAGAGTGCTGAAAAT
>JAHDEQ010000180.1 GCA_020628755.1 Saprospiraceae bacterium | reverse complement strand
CTGATTTTGAAAAATGTCTAGTTCTTCTACATCAAATCCAACCCTCCACGAGTTGTTTCAAGAAATCGGAACGAAAGAATATCGTTCTGTTATTCGGTTTTTTGAAGATTATGAAGAATCGCTTCAGCGACTACCACTCGATGAATATTTTGAAATTTTAGTAGCCTATGCAGAAGCTCTTTTTGAGACGGCTTCGTATGAAAAACACTTGCAAACGGCTTCGTATGCCATTGAGCTATCGGTGATGCATAATATCAAAATACATAAAGGCTACAATATTTTTCAGCAATTGTTATTCAAGAAAGCAGCAAGTCATTTTTATTTGCAGGAATATGCTCAGTCTGAGCATATTTTGCGAGAGCTTATCAAGATTTGTCCAAGCGAAGATTTATACAGTCGTTTTTTGATTAAAGTTTTGCGCAAGCGTACTCCTACACACGTGCATACAACACGAGCAGTAAGTGTATCGTTATTTATTTTATCGGCCGTGATTATTTGTGTCGAGATATTGGCCGTTCGACCATTTTTTAGCACCTTTACAAGTACGATTGAATTTATTAGAAATGCTATTTTCTTTTTGGGTTGGGTGGTCTTGCTAGGAGGTGATGGTGTCAATTACTTAAGAATGCACCGTGAGGTAAAACAATTTGAGAAAAAAGTACAAGCCGAAAAATTGCGTAAATTACATGAGCGACATAAAACATTACATCATAATTAATTGCATTGCTTTTATTGGCATGTTTTTTTTATTGCTTCCATTTTCTCTTTTTCAAGCCTGCAACGACGAAGCCATTTATACTCCCAAGCCACGAGCTTTTCCTAAAATAGAACTCCCCGAAAAAGCGTATCAACCTTTTGATAAAGATTATTGCAAATTTACATTTGAATATCCCGAATATGCTAAGGTTGTTCAAGATACACTCTTTTTTGACGAACGTCCCAAAAATCCATGTTGGTTTGATTTGCAGGTGCTAGACCTCAACGCTTTTATTCATTTTAGTTATATTCCGATAAGTGAAAAAGACAAGTTTGATAAACTTGTTTCTGATGCCTTTCGATTGACCAATAAGCACAATATAAAGGCAGATTATATTGAACAAATCCCTATCAAAAAAAATAATGGTATAGGAGGTTATGTATTTGATGTAGATGGGCCAGTGGCTTCGCCATTTCAGTTTTTTTTGACGGATAGCACCGACCATTTTTTACGTGGTGCTTTGTATGTCAAAGACAAAGCTCGACCTGACTCTTTAGCCCCAATTTATGCTTATTTGAAAACAGATATGATGCACTTAATCAATACTTTTGAGTGGGAAGAATAGTAAGTGGTGCGAGCTTTAGTTTGCACATTTGATATGTGCAAACTAAAGCTCGGCATAAAATCAATGTACTTTACAACTTCACAAATCGCTTTGTCAAAATTCCTTTCTCGTTGGCAATTTTTACAAAATAAATACCTGTCGAAAGGCTAGAAATAGCTATGCGTTGTTGCCAATTGCTGGCATCAGCAATTGCTTGATTTAGCATGATTTGGCCTTGTTGATTTATAATTTGAAGCATTCCTTTTTGAATATTATCGGAAGCCTCCATATTCAAAAATAACCAATCTTGAGCAGGATTAGGATAAAGATTTATTGTTAAAATTTCTTCCAACTCATTGATATTTGTCCCTTCATCTTCTGTCAAAGACAAGGTGTTTATAGTTGCACCATCGCCACTCGTCATGCCATTACCATTGATGCCGATACCACAAGCATAAAAAGTGATATTGCCTGAGCCCATTTCTGGCGCTGTCCATTGCATACCAAATGTATTGGTATCGCTAATACCATTTTGTTCTACATAAGAGCGACCTGTATTAGAGGCCGTTGCAATTTTGGCATTAGCCGAAGGATTAGACCAGCTTTCGGTACTACTTTCGTCACTATCTACAAGCGCAACAACCTGAAATCCAAAGCCACTAGGCATAGAGCCACCTGTATGATTCAATCGTATCGTCACATCATAGGTATTGCCTGGAATATAATTTTCTACAACATTGCCTCCTGAACTCACTTCAATGTCCATTTGCAACTGCATATCGCTAGTTGAATGGCAACTTTGGCAAGTTCTTGGTTCGCCATTTGAAAGGGTTTGGTCGCCAGGAGCTCCTGTATTGCCCCAATTAGCACTACTTGCACGGCCATTAGAATTACTCAAAAAAAGCACAGCTCCAAGCGATGCAATAAATAAGGTGTAAATAAACTTTAATTTCATAAATCTGTATTTTTAATTATTCAATCCAAATGCGTTTGTCTTTTTCATAGACTTGGTCTCGCTCTTCGTAGAGATAACCATCTTCGGGAATATAGCCTACGGCTCCTCTAAAAAAATTATCAATTATTTTCATGTCTTCATCAAAATCACCAGTAACATAAAAAGCCTTGCTCCAAGTAAAAATTCGTCTTGACCAATCAAATCGAACACAAACAAGGGGAACATTTGCTCCCTTAGCAATATGATAAAATCCTGTTTTGAGTCTATCCACTTTTTTGCGAGTTCCTTCAGGTGCTATATTGATATGCAAAGTTTCGTGCTTATTATAAGTCTCAATCATAGCATCTACCATGTTATTGCTCTTGGAGCGATCAACAGGTACAGCACCTAGCCACTTCATAATTCCTCCCAAAGGAGGTTTTATAAATGTATTTTTGATAAAATAGCCAATCATAACTCCTTCGATATTTCTAAGATAAATCCCATAAGGAAAATCCCAATTTGTTGTATGTGGCGAAGCTAAAACAATACTTTTTTTGATATTTTTTGGAAAATGACCGTGTATTTTCCAGCCCAAAATTTTTTTTAATATAAAATTGCACAACCAACGTTTCATAAAGTAGATTTTTGTAATCTTGGCACAATATTTCACCTAAATCTACATTAATTTTTGACTGTTGTTATCAAAACTTACTTTTAATTTCATTTAAAAAGTAATATTTTGCGTTCTTGAACAAAGTTAATGTATAATAATTTGATTCGATTTCTTTGCATACTGTGCTTAAACGTCTTTTGTTTGTCTATTTTGCAAGCACAGAATGCTCCTGCAAAGTCCAATAAACCTGTTGTTGAATTAGACTTTTCAGTAGATGGTGGTTTCTATGACCATGACTTAGAGATTGAATTGTTCACCAATGGTACTCGTATTTATTATACTACTGATGGTACTTATCCCAATCGCTTAGAAGGTATTCGTTACCGAAAACCTATTCAAATAAGTAAAACAACACCTATAAGAGCTGTTGCCTACAAAGGCAAATACAAAAGTGAGATAATTGGTCATACTTATTTTATTCAAGAACCCACTACAGATTTAGCCGTTGTTTCAATCCAAATCACTCCTGATATTTTATTTGATCCCGAAACGGGTTTATACATGGAAGGCAAAAATCCAGTGGATTCGATTTGGTCTAAGCCTGGAGCCAATTTTTGGAGTAAAAAAGAAAAAAGTATCAACGCCGAAATTTTTGAACCTACAGGGGAGTGTCTCTATCGTTCGGCTTCTGGGTTTCGTTTGTTTGGAGGAATGTCTCGTTTGTTTCCTCAAAAATCAATGACCGTTGTGGCGCGCGATGACTATGGCGAAAAACGAATTCGCCATAAGCTGTTTGGTAAAGAGGGACTCAAAAAATTCAAATTTCTTGTACTCCGAAATGCTGGTAGCGATTTTCGCAAAGCGCATTTTAGAGATGCCTTTATGACAAGTCTCCTCGAAGGCTGGGATATTGAAAAACAAGATTATCGTCCTTCTCATGTTTATCTCAATGGCGAGTATTGGGGGATTTATAATATTAGAGAAAAAATAAATCGTTATTTCTTAGAAGACCATTGTGATATTGATAAAGATAGTGTGGACATCATGGAGCATCGCCGTGTACGCAAGCGAGGCAGTCGTCGCCACTATTTTGATATGCTCCAATATATTGAAGACCATGACTTGAGCGAACCCAATCATTATGCTTACCTCAACTCTTTGATGGATATTCAGAATTTTATGGACTATCAGATTGCTCAAATCTATTTTGACAATCAGGATGCAGGAGGTAATATCAAATATTGGCGACCTCGCAAACCCAATGGTCGCTGGCGTTGGATAATTTATGATACTGATTGGGGTTTTGGCTTACACGATGATGAGGCTTATAAAAACAATAGTATCCTTTTTCACACTGAGCCCGAAGGGCCTCACTGGCCCAACCCGCCTTGGAGTACATTTATCTTGCGTAACTTGATGGAGAACCAACTATTTAAAGACAAGTTTGTGGTTCGATTTGCAGATTATATCAATACTTCTTTTGAACCAACTCGTGTGCTCAACCGCATCAATACTTTTTATAGGAATTTGGATAATGAAATTGACCGCCACCACGAACGTTGGAATATTGATCGTGAAGACTGGTTAGAAGAAGTGAACATCATGCGTACCTTTGCTGTGGAGCGACCACAGTATGTGCGGCAGCATTTACAAGATTTATTCAATGCTGGAGATGAGGTGGATATTAATATACAAGTTGAAGGAGGTGGAGTGGTTCAGCTCAACCAAAATATTACCATCAATGATTTGGGGTTTGAAGGAATCTATTTTAGCAATTTGCCAATACACCTTAAAGTAGAGCCACATTTAGGATTTCGCTTTTCGCATTGGGAAGGAATTGACATCCAAGACGAGTCCTTTACGCTTTCATTAGATGAAAAAAACTACCAACTCAAAGCCGTTTTTGAACCTTATGTCCATCCTTTGGCAGGAAAAGTTATTCTAAACGAAATCAATAGCAATTATAAAAAATCGGGCGATTGGGTAGAAATTTTTAACAATTCGGAGGAGACCATTCAAATGGAAGATTGGGTTTTGTTAGACGACAACAAAAACGAATTTTTGTTGCCTCGTATTAGTTTACAGCCCAATAATTATATTATTGTTTGTGAGAACAAACGCAAATTTCAAAAGGTATATCCGAGTCAATACAAAATAGTTGGAGACTTTGATTTTGGACTCAACAAAAGAAAAGAAACCCTACAATTGTTCACCAACAAAGGAGAGGTTATTGATAGTATTGGCTACGAAATTGAACCTCGTGATTCGGCGGTTACGCTTAATTTATTACTTCCTGACCTCGATAATGGTGATTTTGAAAATTGGGAAGTCGTCAATGGCTACGGTACACCCAATGCTGCTAATCCTTACTACCTCGAAAGTCGTGTACGTATCAAGCAAGAACGATGGATGCAGGCAGGGAGTTTTTTTGGGGTTATACTTGTTTTTATGCTGTTGATTATTTTAAAAAAATACAATGCTAGTTAGTCCTTTCTGAAACTTCACTTATCCAAAGATAATCACATACACTTGGGTCAATCAAACTTATTTTGCCCGTCTTTAAATTTACAATTTCTACATAGTCGTGATTTCTAAAGAAAGGGCTATCAAAAAAGTCATGTAAATTCGTATCTCCTATAAAAATCTCCCCTACTACATGATTGACTTTATAATCTTTTACATTATTTTTTTCTAGTAATACCGTTGCCGTTGAAGCAAAAAGGGCAGCATAGCCAACGCAGTTGGCTTGCTGTGAACGATAAACGACATTTGGGTCGCCAGATGTTTCTTCAAATGTAAATCGCAATTGTTGACAAGTCAACTGACAAGATGTTTTGACGATTTCTTTTATAGAATTTATCCTAGAATATTCATCCCAATGTAGCAAAAGAGAAGCGTTAGTAAGTTCAACCAATGGTCGGACTTCCAATTTTTGATAAGAAAAAAAAGTTTGGAAAATGGGTTTTCTAAAAAGAAAAATAGCAATAAGTAGAGCTAAAACAATTAGACTTATTTTTTTTAATCGTCTCATTTTTACTCATAACGAAGAGCTTCGATAGGATCAAGACCTGCTGCTTTCATAGCAGGATACAGGCCAGAAATCAAGCCTACCAAAAAGCAAACAGTGATGCCCAAAATAATCCATGCCCAAGGGATAATAAAACTTCCGCCTAAATACAAAGACAAGGCAAAACCAATAGCAACTCCTAGTAAAATACCAACGACACCTCCCATTTGGCAAATGACAATAGCTTCGGTCAAAAACTGAATCAAAATATTTTGGCGGGTTGCTCCAAGTGCCTTTACAATACCGATTTCACGGGTACGTTCGGTAACGGAGACAAGCATAATATTCATCAAACCAATGGCTGCACCCAACAAGGTTATCAAGCCAATAGCAATTGTACCCAGCCGAAGTTCTACGGTATTTTCTTTGATAATATCAATAAGACCATCACTTTTACGAATCTCAAAATCATTTTCTTGGCCAATTTTTATCCGTCTAATATTTCTCAAAATACCAATTGCAGAACCCACTGCCCCATCCAAATCTTCGGTATTATTGACTTGTACATTGACTTGATAACTGGTGCGTGCCGAGCCATAATATTGTTTGGCATCTAATATTGGAATGATAACAATATTGTCTTGACTTCTGCCCATACTTGCTCCTTTGGAAGCCAGTACACCCACAACTTTGAATTTGATACTCCCCACCGAAATCGTTTGATTGAGTGCTTTTTGAGCATTGCCATCGAATAGTTTTTTTAAAACATCTTGGCCTATAACGGTTTTTCTAGCACCATTGAGGGCTTCGGTGAGGGTAAAGTTTCGCCCAACTTCAAGTTCAAAACCCTCTACATCCATTTTGTTTTCGTCCCATCCATACACCCGTACATTGGGATTGGTTTTTTCATTTCCGTATTTGATAGTAGCAATAGAAGTGGCAAACATAGAAACTGCAACTTTGGCAGGATAATCGTACTTTTCTTTAAAATCTAGAGCTTGGTCAAAACTTATCGGCTCGCCTACTCGTCGTCGTCCACGACGATTGCCTCTTGCCCCTTCTTCCATCGCAGGTCGTACACTAAACGAATTGGCTCCCATACGAGCAAAATTATCGCTCATAGAATAGATAATGCTATCTATAGCCGTGAGAATGCCCACCAATGCCATAATACCAAACGCAATGATTAGCAAGGTAAGCACCGAACGCAAAAGGTTGTTGCGGACATTTTGAATAGCAACTCGTATATTTTCAGCTAAGCCCATTGAAAGAATTAATAAGTAGGCTACGAATATAGAAAAACTATTAGAACTATTGTTCTTTTATGGAGAGATACAATAAATGCTTCGATGAATGGTTAGTATGAATGGACTGACTCTCCATAAAGTGGCAAAGCCACTTTATGGACAAGTTCTATTAGAGCGGTTTGATTTTGATGCGACTTCCAGGTTTTAGACGTTGTTTTTTATTCGGAAAATCATTGAGTACTAAAATATCTTCTAAGTTAACACCTGGGAATTTTGCAGCAACCTGAGTCAAAGATTCTCCTTTGACCATTCGATAATAAAGATATTTTTCGCTCGTCAAATTATAAATTGAACGAACAGACTCTTTTGCTTTTTGTTCTCCAATATTTTCTAGCGGAAGTGTTGCTATCGAAACAGTTTCATACTTACGTAGGATAGGTTTGGGCAATGTCGGTGTCGTATTTATTATTTTGGTTGTAGTTGTATTAGGATAAAACTCCGAATTATACTCTGTACTAATAAATGGTTGATAAATAGTCAATTCTTGTCCATCTGCCAGATAATCTGAACCCAAGCCATTCCAAGCACGAATATTATATGAACTACACTTGAAAACACTTGCTATGGTATGAATATTATCGTTTTGTTGTACGACATATCTCGTTTTGTAAAAATAATCGTTCGGATGACGCTGTACTTGTATGCTAGAAGAAGCAAAAGTAGCCTGCGCTTGCGAGTCAGGATATTTTAAATATTGCATAAAAGTACCCATCACACGCTGTGGCAATATCAAATAATTGCCACGAGGAGAGGATGGAATAATACGTTTTTTGTACGAAGGATTCAAGGCTTCTATTGTAGGATAGGGAACTCCAGCAATTTGAGCAATTTCTTCAAAACTGAGCGTTCGATATACTTTTACAACATCCGTTAACTGCATATCGAGGTCAGGATAATCCCCAGCAATAGCATGGTCTTGATAATAATTGATAAGGTATGCTGCTGCAAAAAATGCAGGAATATAGTTGCGGGTTTCTTTAGGTAGGTATTTTTGGATACTCCAAAAATTCTTGCTTCTACCTCTTTTGATTGCTCTATTTACTCGCCCTGGGCCACCATTATAAGCTGCTAAGGCCAAAGCCCAATCGCCATAGCGATCATGCAATCTTTGCAAATACCGCAAAGCCGCTTGTGTAGCACGATGCGGATCTTTTCGTTCATCGACAGTACTATTTACTTGCAAATCATAACCTTTAGCAGTTGCTTCCATAAACTGCCACAAACCAACAGCTTTGGAGCGAGACTCAGCAGCAGGATTGAGTGCTGATTCGAGCACCGATACATATTTCAAGTCTTTAGGCAAGCCTTTCTCTGCGATATATTTTTCAAAAATTGGAAAAAACTGTACGGTTCGACCAATGATTGCTCGTGCTTTGTCTCGGTCTTTGACCATGTACGTATTGACATAGCTTTTGACAATATTATCGTATTTGGGAGGAATGCACAGATTGAGGCTAGCTACCCTACTTTTAACTTCTTCTTCCGAAAAAGAAGGTATGACTTCATAGGAATAGTCTTGTGTAAAATATGATTGTTGTGCCTGAACATTCCACAACAATAAGACTAAGATAGATATAGATATAAACCTTTTGATAGTAGGTAGTTGATTTTTAGTTGTCATTGACAATTATTTTTCTAAGCAAGTGCAAATATAGGCTTTTTAGTAATAGCTTGCTAGACTAA
>JAHDEQ010000179.1:4363-9046 GCA_020628755.1 Saprospiraceae bacterium | reverse complement strand
TAAAACAATAAATTAATGGACTGATTTTAGAAAAATGTGAATTTTTTAATGATTTTTCAAAAATCGGTATTATTTTAGATATACCTTAAATAGGGTATAAATTAAGTAAGCAAAAATGACAATGTATTTAATCTTATGGAGTCATTTTATATAACCTTAGACCTTTCAATATGGCATTGGGTTTACTTAGTTAAGATGCAGAAATAGGACACAAAAAAATAGTAGATAAAGGGAATCCCCTCTCGATTCAAACCGATCCCAACTTGTACTACTTATTTTTTCTGCACCATAGTACAAGTATTTACCTCCCGTAACCGAACTTAAGATTTGCCTTTCTTCTTTTGAAGAAAAAGCGTTTGACTAAAAACGTACACTACTTTTTTTCTCCTGACAGAAAAAAGGCATCAACATTTTATAAATCCAAAAACTGTCAATTAAAAAAAATTATGCAAAGAATTAGAACAGTAATTGCTGACGACCATCAGCTATTCACAGAAGGTTTGAAAAACATTCTTCGCAAGTCAGATCGGTTTGACTTCGACATTATTGGGGAAGCAGAAAATGGCAACAAGTTAATCCCTGTACTTGAAAAATCTTTTCCTGATTTATTACTTCTGGATTTGAATATGCCTGAAAGTGATGGCTTTGATGTGTTACTCAAAATTCGTGAAGAATATTCAGAACTTAAAATTTTGGCTTTGACGATGTATGATGAGGCTAAGTTGGTCAAAACTGCTTTCAAAGCAGGGGTTGATGGCTATATACTTAAACAGACGGGACCAACCGAACTCATGGAGGCCATTGATATTGTATTGCAAGGAAAAACTTATGTTGGACAAGGCGTGGATATTGTCGGCAATCAATATGTCTCATCAAAAGCCATGAATGGCAATGCTAAAAAACCTAAAAGAGATAAATTTGAAGATAAATTTATACAAAAATACAACCTCACTAAACGAGAATTAGAAATTCTCAAATTGATTACGCAAGCACTCAGCAATAAAGAAATTGCTAAAGAATTGTACATCAGCGACCAAACCGTAAGCGTTCATCGCAAAAATATCATGCGCAAACTCGGTGTATGTAATATTGCTGGCCTCATCAAAATCGCTTATGACAATAGTTTGATATAGGTAAACATCTTTAAAAATAAATTGAAAGGTAGTTCCTTTCCCAAAAAAAACGGTATCAAATCTCTTTGATACCGTTTTTTTTATTTTAGATTTTTGCTAAAATAATCCGTTTATTATTTCCCAAACTTTTGTACCCAACAATTTGGCATATCGCCAACTTGTCCAACTTTGTAGCATGCTACATATTGCCAGTCGGCACGCATCAAAGTCTTTCGATGTCCATAGCCAGGAATGCCATCATCAATTAAAAGTATAATTACAGATTCACGTACATTGTCTGGGCCACCCACTAAGTTTTCGTTACCATCCGTCATCGAAGAACATTCTCGTAAAACTCTGTCCCAAGGCCACTTTCCATCGCTACCTTTATGCTCCATACTTCCCATACTAAGGCAATCCGAACCATGCTTTTGAGCAGCTGAATAGATACAACGAGATGGTTGTAAATGCGAAAGTTGAGGGCTGTTTTGCAAATCCGAAATTAAGCTGCTCAATGCAGCTTGCCCGATGGCAAATCCTCCTGTATTTTTTTGGCGGTCTGCGTATTCTTGTACATATTGTACATAGCCTGAGGGATTAGAACGCATCAAATTGATTTCGTCAATCATTTGCAATTCGAGATTTTGCATATAGTTGGCTTTCGCTTTTCCAGCAGGAGGAGCTGCTTTGGGATTGTTGCTTCCGCCGACACCTGTGTTAGAAGTTGAAGGTTGAGTTTTAGGCCCTTTGGGCTGAGGTCTAGTTCTGGGTTGAGTCGTTGGGGTTTCGGTATAGGTGCTACCTGTATTACCCGTATTATAAGTATTCTGTCCATATCCGTAACCTCTTTCTGTTTTTTTCCAAGGGTCGCCATTTTCAATATAGCCATAGTCATCGGGGCCTTCATCATAAGACACTCTTGGGCAAGAGCAATCCGTAGAAAGGACTGAAGAACCTGGAGTTAATTCTCTATCGCCCAGCACATTAAACTCCCGAAAACGTTCTTCTGTATAACCATACAAACGAGCTAAAGTAGCCACCGTTTCACCAGACTGAACGACGTGTTTATTGCCTTTTTGCTTTCTATAAGTTGTGTTGTTGTTATAGCTTGTAGGAGTAGTTTCATAAGAACCTTTGCTCGTGATAACTTCTTCACGTGGGGGCTGCGGTTTGTAATCATGAGAAGATGGCACAGCTTGTGTTCTTGTAGTATAAGAAGGTGTAGGGCTGCTTGTTGCCGCATAATCGGCAACAATGAGTTCTTGGCAAAGATCCAAGTTGTCAATCACTTTAATACTGTTCCAATCACACAATTGTTTGATAGAAACACCATAATTGACCGAAATTCGATAAAGATTTTCATTTTGTTGCACAACATGAATGCCCGCTTTATCACTTAGTGGGCATTGAGCATTTAGACTTACAACAATAAATAAAAAGAATGAAGTGAAAAAGGTGATTATTTTCATTATTCAATGTTTTTTTGGTTATGATTTCAATTAAAGAAGCGTAATTCGATGGGATAGCTGAATGATAATAGTGCAATAAATTTACATTTTTTTTTTGTACAAAAAAATTTTGGGAAAGATTAAAAAACACAAAGGGCATCGAGAAATTTCACGATGCCCTTTGTAGTAGTGTGTAAATAAATAGCGTTTCTAGTGATAAATTTTTTTCGGTTAGTTTACGTTTTGCAAATTATTCTTCTCTAATCCAATATTAATCCAAAAATAAATTATCACTTCTTGTAAATTGGTCTAAGCTGGCACAGCCATAGCTTGTGCTCGTGTTTCTGCTGGCGAATCTACCACCTTTTTAGTTTTGCGCTGTTGTTTTTCTTTAGGTCGGCGCTTGGTATTTTCCAAGTAGGCTTTGGCACCAGGTTGTTGCAAGATATTGTACAAAATTTCTTTTGCTCTAAACAACTGTGCTTTTACAGTACCCAAAGGAATTTCGAGCTGTGTGGCGATTTCGTCGTAAGACAATTCTTCAAAAAATCGCAACTCAATCATTAAGCGGTATTTTTTATTCAACTTGCCCATGAGCGTACGCATCAATTTGACACGTTGCATACGGATAAATTGCTCCTCAGGATCGAGGGTACTTGCTTTGAGATTGTTTGAAAAATCGTGTTCGCTGTTGTGTTCGATTGGGTCATCAATCGAAAGTAGGTGCAATCGTTTTTTACGGATGTGGTCAATACAATTGTTGATAGCAATTTTGAACAACCACGTACTAAAGGCATAGCGTGGTGCATAGCTGTGCAATTTGTTAAAGGCTTTTCCAAATGCTTCAATTGTTAAGTCGTCGGCATCTTCTCGGTTGCTCACCATTTTGTACATGGTGTGATACACCGAGTTTTTGTAGCGATCCAAAAGGAAGGCGTAGGCTTTCTGGTCACCATCAATAGCTTTGAGAACATGAGAATAGTCCTCTTTGGCTCTGGCTGACAAGTTGCTGCCCAATTCTGTTGTTTGTGTTTTTACGTCCATCGATTATTTTTACCAGTAAACAATGAAGGTAAGAAAAATAAATAAAAAAATACATATAATGTATCTAATATTGGTATCCATCTGATTGACAAGGGACTATCAAGTAGCCGGAGAAGCCTTGAAAATAAGAACAAGAGTACCATTATTCTTACCATATAAATAACTACAGCAAATATTATGCTAAATTTTAATATGAATAAAAAAAATGTCACATAATGCAAAAAGTGTGACGCTGAAAGCGCCCCCAAAAGCAATTGATGATAAGGCCTATAGACGGTTGAAGTAGAAAGATGTCTCACTTTTTGTCTATAATAGGCTTTCCATGTCTGCTTCGGCTCAGAATACATAAAAGTATCTGAGTCAATGATTATGTTCACGTTGTTTTTTCGGGCAACATCCTTAACAAAAAGGTCATCATCGCCCGAAGCTATATGTTTGTGTCCTGAAAATCCGTTTGCTTGGTAGTAGAGTTTTTTCTGATAGATGAGGTTGCGACCTACACCCATGTATGTTTGTTTACCTAAAGCAAAGGACAAGTATTGAATGGCAGTGTAAACGGTTTCATAGTGTATAAATTTATTGAGCAAACCAGCTCCTTTATTATACGGTCCGTATCCCAAACCTATTTCAATATCACCTCTAATCGTTTGTTGCATCTTTTGTAGCCACCACTCCGAAACAGGGGCGCAATCAGCATCAGTCAGTAAGAGGATTTCGTGTTGGGCAGCTTCTATACCTTTCGATAATGCTGCTTTTTTTCCTATATCTAAATTTTTCTTATTAGAAATATTTATAATGCGAATATAGCTATATTTTTGTTGGAAATCCAAAAGCACTTGTGCGGTGTCGTCGGTAGAATCATCATTAACGACGACTACCTCAAAGGAACGGTAGTTTTGATTTAGGATAAGGGGCAAATTTTTTCGCAAATTATGTGCTTCGTTCCTCGCACATATCACGATAGACACAGGCGGGCAATCTGTCGTGTCCATTTCGAGAGACTTCTTTTTGTAAAATGCTAGACGTGAAAACCAGCCAACCCAAAAGTACAGATTGACAAATGTAGCTAGTATGTAAAC
>JAHDEQ010000179.1:0-4263 GCA_020628755.1 Saprospiraceae bacterium | reverse complement strand
GCAAGCAATTCTTGATCAGGAGTTGGTCCTGGATCTGGAGCAGCACCCATAAAACGGATTTTTGCTTTAGCAATCATGAAAAGTACCCAACCAATTACTAATAAGTTGAAGATACTAGTCAACCACTTACCCCAACGAATAGCATTTTCTGGCTTTGTTTCAGTACCATCAGCAGCAACTTCGGCTGGAGATAATACATATTTCAAATCAGAAAAATCTACACCACCAGTTGCTTGTCCAACTACAGGCATAATGATGTCTGATACAAATCCGTTGACAACCAAGCCAACAGCACCTGCTAAGATTACGGCGATTGCGAAATCAATCACATTCCCCGTCATAATAAATTCCTTAAATTCTTTTAACATCTTAAATTTAGGTTTTTAGTTTGTAAATTAAGAACATATAATGTTTCAACTATACGTTCCCCTTTAAAAGTATGTTTGATTTTCTGACGGAAATATAAACAAATTGTAACACATTTTTGAAAAACTTAATTTATTCTATAATCTTTTCAATCTTTAACATTCTTCCAAAACCAAAGCAAATTCTGCAAAAAGCCTTTATACAAAAGGCTTTGCCAATACTTTCTATGTTTTCTATAAAATATTTCAACTTCTAAAAAGGAAAACAAAAGTCCATTTTTCTACGTAAAGTGAACAAAAACTTTTCGCTTTTCCTAAACCTTATTTTTGTAAAATGACTCCAATTAAAAAAATCAATTTTTTTCATAAGAAATTGTATTTTTGAGGCAATTTCAAAACAAATAAAAATTTATTTCACCTAAAAAAATAAAACTTATGCCTTTTGATATAGATATGCTCAAAGCTCATTATGCGAGCTTCGCTTCAAAAGTTGATCAAGCTAAGGCCGAACTTGGAAGACCGCTCACTTTAGCCGAGAAAATTTTATATGCTCACCTACATCAAGACTCGCCCTTGCAAAACTACAACAGAGGAAAAGACTATGTCTTTTTTGCCCCTGACCGTGTTGCAATGCAAGATGCGACTGCACAAATGGCTTTATTACAGTTTATGATGGCAGGTAAAGACAAAGTTGCGGTGCCTTCGACTGTTCACTGCGACCACTTGATTCAAGCCAAAGTAGGAGCAGGTAAAGATTTAGAAGTTGCTAATGACGTCAATTCTGAGGTGTATGATTTCTTGGCATCTGTATCAGATAAGTATGGTATTGGTTTTTGGAAACCTGGTGCTGGAATTATTCACCAAGTAGTGCTCGAAAATTATGCCTTCCCAGGAGGTATGATGATTGGTACAGATTCACATACGGTAAATGCAGGAGGACTTGGAATGGTTGCCATTGGAGTTGGTGGTGCTGATGCGGTTGATGTAATGGCTGGAATGGCTTGGGAGCTAAAAATGCCAAAATTGATTGGTGTAAAATTAACGGGTGAAATGAGTGGTTGGACTTCGCCTAAAGATGTTATCCTTAAAGTTGCTGGTATTGTATCCGCCAAAGGCGGTACTGGCGCAATTGTCGAGTATTTCGGTGAGGGTGCAGTTTCGATGTCTTGTACAGGTAAAGGTACAATCTGCAACATGGGAGCAGAAATTGGAGCAACAACTTCAACTTTTGGCTACGACGAATCTATGAGTCGCTACCTCAAAGCAACTGACCGTGCAGAAGTTGCTGAATTGTGCGACCAAGTAAAAGATTACCTTACAGGCGATGCAGAATGTTATGCTGACCCAGAAAAATATTTTGACCAAGTTATCGAAATTGACTTGTCAACTTTAGAGCCATTATTGAATGGGCCTTTTACACCAGATTTGGCTACGCCCATCTCTGAAATGACTGCTAAAGCAGAAAAGGAAGGTTGGCCAACTGACCTAGAATATTGCTTGATTGGTTCTTGTACCAACTCTTCTTACGAAGATATTTCGCGCGCGGCATCGATTGCGCAGCAAGCGATTGATAAAGGCATTATTGCAAAATCAAAATTAACCATTACTCCAGGTTCTGAGCAAGTTCGTTATACCATTGAAAGAGATGGTTTAATCAATACTTTGGAAGGAATGGGAGCAGTTGTTTTTGCAAATGCTTGCGGCCCTTGTATCGGTCAGTGGGCACGTTTCAACGATCCTATGAATGCACCTAAAAATAGTATTGTACATTCTTTCAACCGTAACTTTTCCAAGCGTGCAGATGGTTCACCTAATACGCATGCTTTCGTAGCATCACCTGAATTAGTAACAGCTTTAGCCCTTTCGGGTAAGTTGGGTTTCAATCCACTTACAGACACGATTACGAACAAAGATGGCGTAGAAGTAAAACTCGACCCACCAACAGGTTACGAGTTGCCACCACAAGGCTTTGATGTAAAAGACGCTGGTTATAATGCTCCTGCGGAAGATGGTAGTGGTATCGAAGTAGTGGTCAATCCTGAATCCAATCGTTTGCAATTGCTTACGCCATTTACGCCAATGAGTTCTGATGAAGTAACAAATATGCGTGTCTTGCTCAAAGCAAAAGGCAAATGTACAACTGACCATATTTCTATGGCAGGCCCTTGGTTAAAATATCGTGGACACCTTGAAAATATTTCCAACAACTGTTTTATTGGAGCTATCAATGCTTATAACGATAAAGCGAACCATGTTATCAATTACGAGACTGGCGAATATCATCCTGTTCCAGACTCAGCTCGTGCTTATCAAAAAGCAGGTGTTGGAACAATGGTTTTCGGAGAAGATAACTATGGCGAAGGTTCTTCAAGAGAGCACGCTGCTATGGAGCCACGTTTCTTAGGCGTAAAAGCGGTTTGTGTAAAATCATTTGCTCGTATCCACGAAACGAATTTAAAAAAACAAGGAATGCTTGCATTGACTTTCGTCAATCCAGCCGACTATGACAAAGTTCGTCAGGATGATAAAGTAACAATTCCTGATTTTGCAGATATGACTCCAGGTAAAAACTTGACTATTACGCTCACACATGCTGATGGTACAAGCGATTCCTTTGAGGTCGCACACACCTACAATCAAGCTCAAATTGATTGGGTTCGTGCAGGTTCTGCTTTGAACAAAATCCGTGAAGAAGCAGGAGTAGCATAAAATTCGCAAAGCGAATTGTGTTCAGGTGTTCGAGTGTTCACGTGCTCATGTTTGTTTTCAACGTGAACACTTGAACACTCGAACACTTGAACACGTCATTTATGACTAAAAAAATCACCCCCAAATATCGCCTTTTAGGAGTTGACCCTGGTACAAATGTCCTCGGCTACGCCGTCATTGAGATAGACAACAAAAACATCCGCCTTGTCGAAATGGGAGTCGTTAATATGGGACATCTCGACGAACATCAACTCAAACTCAAAAAGATTTTCCTTCGTTTAAAAGAAATTATTTTTCATCATAAGCCAAAAGAAATGGCGATTGAAGCTCCCTTTTATGGGAAAAACGTTCAATCCATGCTCAAGCTAGGGCGAGCCCAAGGCGTCGCCATAGCAGCCGCCATCACAAGTGGAGTAGAAGTTACAGAATATGCTCCCCGAAAAATCAAACAATCCGTCACAGGAAACGGAAATGCTTCTAAAGAACAAGTAGCTGCCATGCTTGTCAATATTCTCAACAAAACCATCAAAAGCGAAACGCTTGATGCTACCGATGCTCTTGCAGCTGCTGTTTGCCATTACTATCAATCCACAAGTAAACTCGGTGGCAAAAAACGCTACAGCGGCTGGGGCGATTTTCTAAAAGATAATCCTGATAAAATTCAATAAGGACAGGATTAAGTAGATTTTCAAGATGTAACATGATTATATTTGCGAAGCAAATAGAGAAATAAAAATCCTGTTCTGACAATGAATATCACTTTCCGCCACGCCACTATCCAAGACCACGTTTTACTAGAATATTGGGACACCAAAGAACACGTCATCGCCTGCGACCCCAACAGCGACTGGAATTGGAAATTAGAACTCAAAAAAGCACCTTCTTGGCGAGAACAATTTATTGCAATGCTAGGAGAAGAATCCATTGGGATGGTACAAATCATTGACCCACATTTAGAAGAAACCCATTACTGGGGTGACGTTCCAACCAACCTACGAGCCATTGATATTTGGATTGGCGAAGAAAAAAATCTCAACAAAGGCTACGGCACGCAAATGATGAACTTAGCTTTACAACGCTGTTTTGCTGAGCCTGAAGTTACAGCAGTTTTGATAGACCCACTAGCCAGCAATACCAAAGCCCACCGATTTTATAAAAGAATAGGATTTCAATTTGTCGAAGAAAGAAA
>JAHDEQ010000005.1:25548-46066 GCA_020628755.1 Saprospiraceae bacterium | reverse complement strand
TTGCTTGGCAAGATGCACAAGCCACTGCGCTCAAGGTTTTCGATACCAATGGCAGCTTGATTTATCAACAAGTTATCAACAATTCGAGTAGCTGTATACAAATTTCGCTACAAAATTGGCCAAAAGGTTTGTATTATGTTTTACTAGAAGGAGATACTTGGCAAGTCACCGAGAAATTGGTAAAGCAGTAGTTTTGAGCATATAGCATCGCAGATACAATCTACGACGAACCAATGTCATGTGTTTGTCCCAGATTGCATCTGCGATACGCTACACTCAAAAAGAAATAAAATACACGGAAATAAAATCATCAACCAAAATAGTATTCATTTTATAACGTCAACAGTTGTAGGGTGGATAGATGTATTTTCGAGAGAAGATTATCGTAAAATAATTATTGAAAGCCTCAGTTACTGTAAAGAAGAAAAAGGTTTAATTGTTTATGCCTTTGTCATTATGTCAAACCATTTACACCTAGTAGTTCAGGCCAAAGACGGTTGTCAACTATCTAATATTATCCGAGATTTTAAAAAATTCACGTCAAAGAAAATTATTAAGACGATTCTTGGAAATTCGCAAGAAAGTAGAAGTGAGTGGATGTTGCGCCTTTTTAAATACTATGCCAAATTCAATAGTAGCAACAATACATATCAATTTTGGCAACAATACAACAAACCAATAGAATTGGTTAGCCCTAAATGGATAAAACAAAAAATAGACTATATCCATCTAAATCCTGTAAGAAATGGACTTGTTGATAGCATTGAAGATTATAAATATTCTAGCGCAAAACAATATATGGGAAAAGAGGGACTACTTGAGGTTGAATTACTAGACTTTGGAAGTATGCAAGGATATATTGAAATGTAAATGTCTCCAACGAGCATAGGGCATCGCAGATACAATCTGCGACGAATCAATGTCATGTGTTTGTCGCAGATTGCATCTGCGATATGCTACACTTACGAAATAAAATGGTTTTTTTATACTAAAATTCCATCCCAAAAAGTTTTAAGTTTGCACTTTCTAAAAACAAATAAACTTTTCGATTTGAATATCAAAATTATAATGTTCATCGGCCTTATCGCAGCGACCAATTTGAGCCTATCGGCTCAAACCAAACCCGAAGAACTATTTCCTGTGGAAACAGAAGACACGTTTGAAAAAGAATACCAAAAACGCATCAAACAAGATTATATCTATGGCGTCTATATACCCAAAGATTTGACTGATGCTTTTGTACAACTCAATCGTCTCATAGATAAGGAATCGCAAGCCAAATTCAAGAGTCTTCCCGAAGCTATTGCCGTCGAAAAACTACATTTTAGTTTTGGGCGTTGGATGATTTACAATTGGAGTTTTTATGAAGGCTCTCGGCTCTCGGTTTACCTCAAAAATCTAGGTATTTATAATCCCGATGACATGGCAATCTTTATTATGCTTTCGTATCATCGCAACCTCAACCGAAAGTCGCTCGATGTAAAAACACAAATCGAACAAATACAAGCCAAGCGCAAAAAAGAAAGAGAAGGTCGCCTACAGCAAGGACAAATATTGCATGAAGAAAAACGCAAACGACAAAATTAAAATTTGTCAATTTGCAGAAGTATTTACATTTATCTTTCATCACAAATATGTAAACACTCAAATTCATCCGTATATATTATTTTGTAATAATAAAAAAAATACCGACTTTTAGCTTTTGAATTAGAATACATAATTTTTATGCTAAAACAGTTTGGAGCTTTCTTTATTCTTTTCTTTTTTTCCTTACCTCTCTTTGGACAAGACAACCCTGACTTTATGCGTAGCATAGGGAAGATTTATGTCGTTGTTGCCGTACTCCTAGCTATTTTTGTAGGAATTATTGTGTTCTTAATTTATTTAGAACGAAAAATATCTCAATTAGAAAAACATTCAAATCACAGCGATAATGAGTAATTTCTTAGAAAGTGTAAACACAAACTTCGACAAGGCTGCTGCTCACACAGGCCTTCCCGAAGGACTCCTCAACCAAATCAAAGCCTGTAATTCGGTTTATCAAATGAATTTTCCTGTCAAAATTGGAAAAGAATACAAAGTCATTGAGGCTTATCGTGTTCAGCACAGTCAGCACCGACTGCCAACCAAAGGAGGAATCCGTTTTAGCCAAAAAGTAAACCAAGACGAAGTCATGGCTTTGGCAACTTTGATGACTTACAAATGTGCTATTGTTGATGTACCTTTTGGTGGCGCAAAGGGCGGAGTTAAAATTTCTCCTAGAGAATACACTCCTGCACAATTGCAAAAAATAACTCGTCGTTATACCGCCGAGTTGATTCGCAAAAATTTTATTGGCCCTGGTATTGATGTACCTGCGCCTGATTACGGAACAGGTGCAAGAGAGATGGCTTGGATTCTTGACACTTATATGCAGTTCAAAGGTGGAGAGATTGATGCTGCTGGATGTGTCACAGGTAAGCCTGTAACGCAACACGGTATTCGAGGTCGTGGCGAAGCTACGGGTCGTGGAGTATATTATGGAGTTAGAGAAGCTGTTAGTTTTAAAGATGATATGGACAAGCTAGGACTTACTACTGGTTTGGCAGGCAAGACCGTTGCTGTGCAAGGTCTTGGAAATGTAGGCTTTCATGCAGCCGATATTTTCCAAAAAGAAGGTGATGCCATCATCGTTTCTGTTGCAGAATACGAAGGTGCTATTTACAATGAAAAAGGAATTGATATTGATGCGTTGATGAAGCATCGTAAGAAAACGGGGTCAATTCTTGATTTTCCAGGTGCCAAAAACATGAAGCAACGCAAGCAAGTTTTGGAAGTAGAATGCGACATTCTAATACCTGCGGCTTTGGAAAACCAAATCCGTATAGATAATGTAGATCGAGTAAAAGCCAAGATTGTTGCCGAAGCTGCCAACGGCCCCGTAACTGCCGAAGCTGCCGAAAAATTGATAGAAAGAGGAGTCATGGTTATTCCTGATATGTATATCAATGCTGGAGGTGTAACGGTTTCTTACTTCGAATGGCTTAAAAACTTGTCGCACATGCGATTTGGTCGTATGGAAAAACGATTCAATCACAATACATATATGAATTTGGTCGGCTTGGTCGAACGTTTGACGGGCAAAACGATTGGTGCTAAAGAAAAAGATTTTCTAACAAGAGGTGCCGACGAGATTGACTTGGTGCGTTCTGGTTTGGAAGAAACTATGATTTCATCTTACCACCAGATTCGAGATATTAAAAAACGTAAGAAAAAAGTAACGGATTTGAGAACTGCTGCTTTTATTAGCGCACTCAATAAAATTAGTAGCGATTATCTTGCTTTAGGAATTTTCCCATAAAGGTATCTGCTAGATATATTCGTTGCGAGGGAGGCGTTCTACCGAATGCCTCCCTCGCTGTTTTCAGAATATTATTGTTTTTTGTTGGGGTATTTTAAGGCTATTTGAAATTTTGAAAGGTTTATTGATTGAAATGCTAAATTTTATTTTTTTTTAGTATCTTGCGGACTTAATTAAAAATAAAATTCAGTATGGCTGAAAAACTAGATAAACTCGATTTAAGAATTTTAAAAATTTTACAAGCCAATAGTAAAATTACAAATCTTGAATTGTCCAAACAAATTGGACTATCACCCGCCCCAACTTTAGAGCGTGTCAAGAAATTGGAGACGACAGGAGTTATTGAAAGTTACCATGCACAAGTCAATCCGCAAACAATTGGTTTAAATGTCAAGACCTTTGTTTTGGTTTCTTTGGCATGGCAAAAAGAAAATGCGCTCAATCATTTCCTAGAAAAAATCAAAGCCATTGAGGAAATCACCGAATGTTATATCATAACAGGTGAGGCCGATTTTTTAATTAAGATTGTTTGTAAAGATATTCCAATTTATGAGCAATTATTGTTCAAAACGCTTTCGCAAATTGAAGAAATAGAACGCCTCAAAACCTTAATGACCCTTTCAACAGTCAAGGATTCTAAGGTTTTACCTTTTAAATACGAATAAAATCAGTATTAGCACTAAAGCATAGGCTGTACAAAACGAAAAACAAAAGAATAATTTAAAGTCGCAACTGCTTGCAGTTTGCGACTTTTGTGTTAGAATGGATTTTATGAAAAAGAAAAAGCAATCCCTCTTGTGGAAATTGAAATCTTCTCAAACAGAAGATTTTTCTTACCTTTTTGGAACAATGCACGTGCGAGATGAAAAGGCTTTTCATCTCCTCGACGAGGTGAAATCCAAAATTGATGAAACAGATGGACTTGCCAACGAATTTCACTTTGCCGATATACAAGAACAATTGAATCCTAGTGCCATGCGACTGCCTGAAGGCACGAGTATTGGCGACCTTCTAAAACCCAAAATCTATAAAAAATTAGACCAACTACTCCAGCAGCAATTGGGTACTCCAATTGCTACTTTTGAACATTTTTTACCTTTGTTGATTTCAAATTTTTTGGCCGAAAATCTACTGACCAAAGAAATGCCCATTTCGCTAGACATGTCATTATACCAATATGCCAAAGAAAAGGAGAAAGTAACTTTTGGTATCGAAACTTATGCCGAACAAATCGAAACGCTCCAAAAGATTCCATTAAAATTTCAAGTCAAAGCATTAGTAGGTTTGGTTAAAAACTTTGGTGTATATCAAAAAGAAACCCTAAAATTATTGACCTACTACGAACAATCTGCTATAGACAAGCTCTACAAATCTAGTAAAAAAAGTCTTGGTGGAATGCGTAAAATCCTACTTTACAAGCGTAACCGAATTATGGCCGACCGTATCGAAAAATTGATAGCAGAGCAAGACCTTGTGTGTGCAATTGGAGCAGCTCACCTTTGGGGACAAAAAGGCGTATTGCGATACTTAAAGCAAAAAGGCATTCAAGTAAAACCCTGTTGATTTTAGATGGAAAAATGAGGGTTTTAAATTTTTATTCAGAAATCTTATACGGGCAATGCCGACAGCCGCTACCGCAGCAGTAGCCTCGCTTTTTGAGGTAGTATTCAGTAAAGACATAAAGGCCATTTTCGATGTAGTAGTCACGGCCTTCTACGAGTTGAGTGTTTTTATTGTTGGACATTTGCGGTGGAAAAATAACGTGCTTGAATCAAGGCATAACTACCAAACAATAGCCCGACATAAAACAAATCTCCAGCTAAGGTATTCCAAAAATACGGCACACCTGCTGCCATGCACGCACCCAAACCCGTTAGGGTTTTGGGATACATTCCGCTACCAGCCCAAACCCCAAAATTTGTTATCAAAAAGAATAAAATAGAAGCAGCTAAACTACTTAACAGAATATTTTTAGTTTTTATCTTTTTCAAACTAGACATTCCCAAAAGGGTAATCAATGTAAATGCTCCGTATATCCAAATACCTCCTTGCGTAAACCAAACAAATCCATTGTAGTATTCGGGGAACATATTGGCATAGACTACATTATTGAGGAATAAATCACTTAGCCATAAAGCCACAAAAGGAATGATAAATGCCCAATATTTTTTGCTAAAATAGGCCGCACCAAAAAGTGCCATACCACCAATTGGCGTAAAATTAGGCGGATGCGGTAGCAAACGGCTTGCTGCTGCCAATAAGATGAACAATGAAATAATTATAAAAGGTAAATTTATCTTTTGATTTTGCATATTCTGAATTTTTCTAAATGCAAAAGTAAGGATATTTCAGCAAGTCCACAAAGTCCGCCTCACTTATTTCTTTATCAACAAAATAGTTTGCTCCTTGCCATTGGCTAGCATTTCGAGTTGGAGACTATCTTGATTGAGTTTAAGAATTTTGACTGCTTTTTGTTTGGCATTGGCTTGTAGTGTATCTTTAGAAAACAACAAATCTCCTTCTAGGTTAAAAAGCCCTGCTTCATGGTAGCCAATGGTACTTTGGTAAGTATAAGTACCATTTTTCTTGAAAAGAAACTGTATCTCGTTGGGATTGAGCTGTAGAGGCGTTCCTTTTTGTAGGGCGTTTACACCAACCCAATGTCCTATGAGTTGTTGTTGCGAATATTGTTCGCAACTCATAAAAAAACTAAAAATAGCCAAAACCAATAGTAGATAACGAGATTTCATAGGTGCGTTTATTCTTCTTCTAATGTAGGAGAAGAATCGGATTGTTCATGTTTTACGGATTTTTTTAAGTCACGATTAACGGCAATACTTGCATTTAGCTCAAAACCAATGAGTAAAATAAAAGCATTGATCTGTATCCATAACATTATTACAATGAACGTACCAATTGAACCATATAAATCATTATAACGACTATAATTGTTGACATAAAGAGCAAATCCCCACGAGGTAAGCAAAGAAAGTATGGTTGCTAACATCGTCCCTGGCGTAAAAAAGGGCATTTTTTGACGGGTCGAAATTCCTCTTCGGTACAAAAAAGAAATCCCAAAATAGAAGAGCAAAAACATCGTCAAAACCCGTAATAATTGAACGGTAAAATTGATGAATCCGCCTGCATGAATGATTCCAAACAACCAATTGATAACCGTATTACCCAAAATAATAAACAGCAAGGCTGCAAAGACTAGCAAACCCAATAAAAAGGTCAACTCAATCGCAATCAACCGTTTTTTCAAAGGATTTCTTTTAACAAAGGTTGTTTTTTGGTGCATTTTTGAAAAACCTCGCATCATACTGAGCATACCATTGGACGAAAAAAAGATGGCCAATACAAAACCAACGGACAAAAGGCCAAAGCGAGGCTGTAGTAAAATTGATTCAATAAATTGAATCAATTGCTGGTGCGCGCTGGTCGGAATCAAAGGAACTTGCGCAAGTAGTTGATTAAATTGTGCTATGATAGTCTGGTTAAAGTCAACTTCGCCAAGACTGTTGTGAACAATGATTTCGTCGGCTATCAGAGGTATTATAAAATCCTGAAAAAGAGGCAGCAAAAAAGGAATCAGCGTAAAAAACACCAAAAGCGTTGGAAATAAAGATAAAAAGAAACTAAATGCAATAGAATTGGCACGTGTAACCAAATTATCACGCCGCAATTCTTGAATAATAAACACTACCACATCATAAATAGGGACTTTACCAAAGCCCCACATCGAATGCTGCTGCGACCATTCGATACTGTTTTTTATCAAGGGCAAAGACCAGATAAAATCTTGTAAAGCTCCTTTTTTTAGACGTTTCAATTGAAAATTTTAACTACGTAAAAATTTGAATAATCCGCATTTTCCAAACTGCGATTCCATACACTTTCTTGAAAAAAGAGAATTAAACATTTCTACAACAAATAATTCATCAAATCTATATTATTCTTTAAAATGTGGCTGCAATTTTTCGACTAGCAGGCGAGGCGCAGCGACCGATTGATGGCTCTCGCCATCAATAAAACCTAACTTTACGCTGCCACCATTGAGCAACTCATTTGCCTCATTAAATATTTCTACATGAAAGGTAATAAATTCCGAAGGCATTTTCCGCAAGGTCGTTTTTACTATCAACAAATCGTCATAATGCGCAGGTCGTACAAATCGCATATTGAGGCTCATGACGGGCATAAGCGTACCTGCTTCCTCCATGCCACGATAGCTCCAACCTAGCGAGCGCAACATTTCAGCCCTTCCTACCTCATAATACTGTGCATAATTGCCATAATAGAGGTAGCCCATTTGGTCAGTTTCGCCGTAGCGCACTCGGATTTTGGTTTCGTGTGTAAGCATGTATTGGATGTGTTTAAGTATCGATGTGTTTACGTGTTTGTGAAAATTTAGAACTTAAACACAATAGATACGTAGGCACATAGTTACAGAAAAAAAAGGACTCTTCCGAATCAAAATTCAAAAAGGCATAAAAGTTGCAACAAAGACACTTGATACCTTCCTAATTTGATATTCCCCTCCAAAATAGTTTACAAAATGGATATGTTACATCAAACATCAGGTTCGCCCAAAGATGAGCAGTTTGAAAACTTGCATTTAGGAAAATTGATAAAAGACTATATTGAGCAAGAAACGCCTTATACCAAAACCTATATTGCAACACAATTAGGCTTGACTCGAACTTGCTTTTCGAGCCGATTAAACTCGCCTTTTTATGGGAATACCTTTGATTTGATGAAGGTGTCTATATTGTTAGAAAAAGATTTTCTTTCGCCTTGCCTTGCCGTTATGCGTGCCAGTGGCACGAATAGCAATAAACTTTATACCGAAAAAGAATATGCCGAAATGATGATGAAGTTGGCACACGCCGAAAAGAAACTTTTTGAAAAAGAACGTGAACTCAACCTTACTCATGAGTTACTTGAAAAGTATCGTCTCATGTCAAGGTAAAACTACTGTGGCTCAGTTTCTCGACTTTGTAAATATTTTGTGGTAGATTTTAATTTTCGTAACCACTGACTTTAGTCAGTAGGTTCGTAAAGTACATTTGGTGAATTTTTGGATTCAGCCGACTAAAGTCGGCGAATACTAAGCCAATCAACTATCCTTACTTGCTTTTTTGAGTTTTGGGGTCATTCTAAAATTGTTATTCAACAACTTTAGTAGGAGATAGCCCAATCCATTTGTACCATTTTTAGAGTTGCAAAGTACCACCACACCTGTTTTTGTCTCTTTGATAAAACCAATAAACAAGCGATGTCCAGCAGTTGAGCCAGAATGCGCAACGATATTAAAATATTTCTTGTTTTCGATAATATGCCAACCCTTACCCGCATAGCTATTTTTGTCAACCAATGTTTTTTCTAAGGCTTGGTGCATACCGTCAAAAGTTGAATTGTCCAACTGCAATCGAAGCAAACGCAACAAATCATCCATTGATGATTTGATACCTGCTGCGCCATGAAAACACTGAAACAACCAAGGTTTAGCTTCTTGACCCAACATAGAATAGCCTTTGCATAATAAATTCTTATTATTTGAATCCAAATCCAAAAAAGTTTGATTCAATTGATTTGGTTCTAACAAAAACTGTTGCAAAGCCATTTCATAGTTTTGTTGGCTTACATTCTCTATGGCTTTTTCGAGTAAAGCATAACCCAAATTGGAATAATCATATTTGCCATCGCTCTCCTGAAAGCGATAATTTTTACAAAAATAGTCCATATCTTTTTCACTAAAATACGCATACGGATTACTCATATCCAATTCTTTTACCCCAAAATCTATAGGCATACGAGGCAAACCCGAACGATGTGCCACGACATCCAACAGCGAAAAATTGGTCTGTTGAATCGAAGCATTAACATTGGGCAAATAGTTGTGAAAGGCAGCATCATAATCCATCAAACCTGCTTGTACGAGCTGCTCAACAAGAGTAGCCGTGAAAACTTTGCTTGCTCCGCCTATTTCAAAAAGCGTATATTTTGAGATGGGAATTTTCTCGTTTTTAGACTGACTTCCGTAGGAGTAAACTTGTGTAGAATCGCCATAAATAAGTCCAATGATAAAGCCAGGTGTTTGGTTGAAATTGACCTTAGCATCGTGGTAAATGACATTTTCAATATACTTTTTAAGCTCTTCTCGATCCTGAGCTTGACTGGTGTAAAACATCCCGAATAGCATACCTAGTAAACCTATCAGGTAGCGTGCATTTTTATTCATAGATTTGGATTTCTCATGTTATATACAGCAAAAAACCTGCCGATATACTAGGGGGAAGAGCCTTTTAGCGTGTCTCGTTTTTGGAAGATATTTGTATGAATTAGCAGGTGAAATATTTTATTTATCCTAACTTTACAACATAAACAAACCATGAACACGCAAAAATTATGGCTAAGATAAAGAGATTATTTCTATTTATAGGAACATTTTTGGTTTATTTAACAATAAATGCACAAGATTGTAATCCTCCTAATCCTCCCTCTGACAGGTGCGTGGATGCACCTGTCGTCTGCGACCTCAATGGTTGGTGTGGCAATAGCGGTGGCTACACCGATACCAGCCAGCCCGATGCCTTCTGTGGTATTGTGGAAAATAATTGTTGGGTTTCCTTTCGGGCTTATACGACTTTTTTAGAAATACAAATCACTACAGCCAATTGCAATAATGGTGCAGGCGTACAAGCCCAGATGTTTTATACGGAAGATTGCTCTTCATTTGAGTCTGTATCAAATTGTTTAAACCCTGTGCCTGCCAATCAGTCGAGAGTTTTGGTCGCCAATGGCTTGGAACCAGGTACGATTTATCATATTATGGTAGATGGCAAAGGAGAAGATTATTGTGATTTTTCTTTTGAGGTTTTGGCTGGTCGAACAAGTCCTTTGGCCGATTTAGACGAAGAATATGCCGTATGCGAAAAAGATACTTTTTTGCTTGGACAAGACATTGATTTCATCAATGCCTACTCTTATTTTTGGTCAACTGATACAGGTAATTTTGTATCAAGTCCCGATGGGCCAACAACACTTGTTGACACGGCTGGTTTATATACTATAACAGTTATTGATAAGGCACATGGTTGTGTCGATACTTCAACCATTGAGGTGGTGATTCCACCACCTCCTTACCTCGAAATAGCAAATCCCGATACCTTAGATTGTGGTGCAAATCTAAACATTACTTTAGATGCTTCTAATACTGATTTTGAAGATGGTTATATGGTTGATTGGTTGCGTTTTGATGGTGAAAGTGTTGGAAGTCAATTACTTGCTCCTAATATCAGTGTGCCTGGTTGGTATTATCTTAACCTCACAACGGCTTTGGGCTGCGAAGGGATTGACTCAGTAGAAGTAACGAGTAGTATCGAATTTCCGATAGCCAATGCGGGCTTGGGAGATGAAATAGATTGCCTCAATACTGTGGTGACTTTGGATGGCTCAAATTCTTCTGCTGAATCCTTTTTTGAATACCAATGGACAAGCCCCAATGGCAATATTGTGGGGGCTAACGACCAATTGATTGTAGAGGCTGACCAAGCTGGAGTTTATACCTTACAAGTTACCAATTCTGAAAATGATTGTTTTACAACCGACCAAGTTATTGTTACACTCAATGATGCCGAGCCAGAAGGCGTTTTATCTGAAATTACAGATCCTTGTTTTGGCGAGACTAATGGTATTATCAATATCATTGATGTGGTAGGCGGAATAGCACCTTACCAATATCAATTGGCCGATTTTTTAACGCCTGACATTCCCTTTTTTCAAAATCTCAGTCCAGGAGATTATCCCTTACTCATAACAGACCAAACAGGTTGTACTTGGGATACTATTATCCAAATAGCTGAACCTGAACCTATTATACTAGAACTTGGCCCTAACCAAACGATAGATTTGGGTGATGAAATAACACTCAATACCAACCTCAACCGACCAATGGAACAAGTTCTTTGGTCGCCTAGTCCTGACTCAACACTTGCTAATGCAGAATCACATACCTTTTTGCCACTCGAAGACCAAACCTACACGATACAAGCCAAAGATGATAATAATTGTGTAGAAGTAGATGAAATTTCGATTCAGGTTTTGGAAAAAGAAAAGGTCTATATTCCCAATGCTTTTTCGCCCAACGACGATGGAATCAACGATATTTTGATGATTCATGCAGGCAAAGATGTAGCAGAGATTGTTCGTTTTCAGTTGTACGACCGTTGGGGCGAGTTGCTTTTTGAGCAAAACAATTTTATGCCCAATGATCCACAGTATGGCTGGAATGGCTTGTTTAGAGGTAAACTTATGAATCAGCAAGTGGTCACTTATGTAGTTGATGTTCTCTATATCAATGGCAAAGTCAAAACTTATGCTGATGGTGTAACTATTATTTACTAATGGATTTCGTTTTGGACGTTAAAAAGCATACAGCATCACAGTTAGAAACTGTGATGCACCTACATTGAAATGCTTGTCGCAGTTCGCAATGGCGATACGATACGTTTACCTTTTGAGTAGTTTGCCCTGCATCCTAGCAGAATAAAATATACTCGATTATAAATATTAGCCTTATTTTTGCAGCAAAAATCGAATTTGCTTAACAAAATTCCTCCCAAATACGACCTTCTGCTTATCATTCTTGGAGCAGTTTTTTTCTTCTTTCCTTTTTTGGGAGGCGTACATCTGTTTGATTGGGACGAGATAAATTTTGCAGAGTGCGCCCGTGAAATGATAGTCACAGGAGACTATTTGCGTGTTCATATTGACTATCAACCTTTTTGGGAAAAACCGCCCCTTTTTTTCTGGTTGCAAGCCCTTTCGATGCGACTATTTGGCGTAGGCGAATATGCCGCAAGACTTCCCAATGCCATTTGTGGAATCTTGACGCTTTGTACGGTATATTTGATAGGCAAAAAGCTACACAACCGAAGCCTTGCTTGGTTTTGGGTCTTGGCTTTTGGAGGGAGTATTTTGCCACATTTATACTTCAAATCGGGCATTATTGACCCCTGGTTTAATCTATTTATTTTTTTAGGAATCTATTTTCTTTTTCGGAGTACTTGGCAGTATCAAAATCAAAAAAATAGTTATCTATTTCTTGCAATTGCAGGTCTATTTACAGGACTAGCCATACTCACCAAAGGGCCCGTTGCAGGTTTAATTACTGCTTTGGTTTTGGGTATTTATTGGTTAATTCAAAGATTTCGATGGTTTTTGCATTTAGGGCATTTCCTATTTTATGGACTCTTTGTTTTGTTGACTGCGGGGCTGTGGTTTGGACTCGAAATTTGGCAAAATGGAACTTGGTTTGTAAGTACATTTATCGAATATCAAATCCGTTTATTGCGTACCGAAGACGCTGGACATGGCGGCTTCTTGGGCTATCATTTTGTAGTACTTTTTTTAGGCGTTTTTCCAGCCTCTATCTTTGCCTTCAAAACATTATTACCTCAAAAAATAGCTTGGCCAAGTTGGAATCATATTGAAACAACAAAACTTGTTTGGGACTTTAAAATTTGGATGCAAATTCTATTTTTGGTTGTCTTGATATTGTTTAGTTTGGTACAATCCAAAATTGTGCATTACTCCTCTTTGTGTTATTTTCCATTGACTTATTTGGCAGCTTTGCGCTTAAATGAAATAGTGAAAAACGACAGCATTTTGAAATGGGAAAAAACGCTATTTTGGGTGGTCACGGCCTTGTGGCTAATCGTATTGTTTGCCCTTCCTATCGTTGGGCAAAACATCGCTATTTTGAAACCTTTATTACAAAAAGACCTCTTTGCTTTGGGCAATATAGAAGCCGAAGTTAGTTGGACATTTTTAGACTTTATTCCCTTTTTATTTTTGGCTATACTTACGGTTTATTTTGTCTATTTCTCTTCCACGAAAGGGCAGCTCCAAAAAGGCATTTTTGGACTGTTTGTGGGCATGGCATTTTTTATTAATATCACTCTTATTTTTTTTATCAACAAAATAGAAGCCTACTCTCAAAATGCAGCCATTGAGTTTTATATAAGCAAGCAAACAGAAGATTGTTATGTCTATCCCTTGCATCGCACTTATGCTCATATGTTTTATACCTTACAAAAACCTACATATAACAAAAAAAGGTATGTTAAAGACTGGCTTTTGGAGGGCGAAATAGACAAAGATGTGTATTTTGTGTCCAAAGTCAATCATCTACATCGCATCCAGAAATACAAAGACATCCAAGAAATTTACCGCAAAAATGGCTTTGTTTTTTTCAAACGCTCGAAAGCGATTGGCGAATAAAACCATCATAAAATTCACTAAAAAATACTAAAATAAAATGAAAAGACTTTTACTCCTTCTTTGTACGGTTTGTACGATTTCTTTTTTGCAAGGTCAAATCACACTCGATGCAAGTGCCTTGCCACAAGCTGGCGAAAGCTACTCCTACGCCCAAGATACTTTTGCAACTAATGTAAATGTTGGTATAGCTGGCCCTGACCAAATGTGGGATTTTTCAGAGCTTACACGGCACGAAGTGAACACCAATGTATTTGTTAATCCAAACAATACACCGACAGCCAAAGATTTTCCAAGTTCCAATTTGGCAATAGACTTGGAAGTCGCCTACAATTATTTGGAAGTGAATGATACGGCGATGCTCAATTTGGGTATTGCTGGAGATCTATTTGGTATAGGACAATCTATAACTGCTATAAACGACCCTGTGGAGTTGGTTTACCAAATACCAACCAATTATGGCGATGCTTTTAGCGACACTTATGGTATAGATATTACGGTTGATGGCTCTTTTGCTAATGTTGATTCCGTAAGATTAAAGCAAATTGTAACAGTAGATGTTGTCGTTGATGCTTACGGGATGCTTACAACGCCAGGAGGAACTTTTGAAACCTTACGACTAAGACGTACAACCGCTTCTATAGACTCAATTTGGGTGCAAGTTTTGGGTTTTGAGCAACTGGCTCAGACCAATGATAATCCTCCTACAACAGTACTTGAGTTTTTGGCAGAAGGAGTAGGCGGAACGGCTGCTACTGTAGAGCTTGATGCAGATGGTTTGCCAGTATCGGCTTCGTTTTGGTTTGAAGAAGGTCCTTCTGCACCAACGGCCAACTTTATATTAGCATCACAAAGTTCACAAGAAGCTATTGAAGTTCAAGTGTCAGATGCTTCTACTACGAATACGACCGAATGGCTTTGGGATTTTGGCGATGGCAATACTTCTAGTATGCAAAATCCAACTTATACTTATAGCGAAGCAGGAACTTATACTATTTGTTTGACCGCTAGCAATGATATTGGTAGCAATACGTATTGCGAAGATTTTACCTTTGCTTTGGTTCCGATTCCTAGTTTTAGTTCTGAAATAATAGACAATGGTTTATTGCAATTTACAGATGCTACCACACAAGAACCAACGATGTGGTCTTGGGATTTTGGCGATGGCAATACTTCAACCGAACAAAATCCAGAACATACCTTTGCTGAATCGGGTACTTATACAGTCTGTTTGACAGCAGCCAATTCAGGAGGAGAAGCAACGGTTTGTGAAGAAATTATGCTTGAAGTACTTTCTACAGGTCAACTAGAAGATGAAAAACAGCTTCAAGTATCGCCCAATCCTGCCCATGATTTTATCAATATCAAAGCATTGCATTTAGGGATTTCGTCTGCCGAACTTATAATACACGATGCTTTGGGTAACAAAATGTGCAACTTCAAGGTAAGTGCAAATGAAGACCTACAAATCGGAACACGAGAATGGCCAAGTGGCATTTACTACTACCACTTGTACGACAAACAAGGCGACCGCCTAGAACGAGGACAAATTGCTATTATTAAATAACGTATCCACGTGCAAATGTGTCTCACGTGTTCATGTTCTATCTGAACGTGAACACGTGAATACTTGAATACGTGAACACCAAAAAATAAAATATGAAAAAATCTTTACTACTCTTATTATTAGTTATTCCATTTTTGGCACAAGCCCAACTCGAAATGGACGATTTTGAATCCTATACGGTAGGCTCATTTGACGAACAATGGGATGCCACGCAATGGGTTGGTTGGTTTGGCGGCGCATCAGGTTGCGAAATATCAGATGAACAAGCTAATAGCGGAAGCCATTCCCTAAAATTATCAGATGCTCCTTCTGCTGATGATATTGTAGCTTTACTACCTGTACTCAATTCAGGCGTTTATGAATTGAGTATGATGCAATACATTCCGTCGGGTAATGGTGCATATCTCAATTTGCAACACAATTATACGAATACTGCGGGTGATTGGGCTGCTGAAATTTATTTTACCGACGAAACCACAGGTGTTGCACAAATTAATACGGATGGAGAAGGCTTTGGATTTCCAATTGTTCATGATGCTTGGGCTTCTATTCGCTTTGCCTTAAATTTTGTATCAGAAGAAGCCGAGTTATATTATAACGACCAGTTGGTACATACTTGGGTTTTATCAACTAATTCAGCAGGTGGTGCAGGTTTAAACCAAATCAATGGCATCAACTTTTTTGCTGCCTGTGGCGACACAGGAGCTGGTTGTTCATCATTGGCATATTATGATGATATTATGTTGACAGAAATTCCCTTGCCTGATTTTGATTTAGGTATTAATACGATTACAAATCCTTCCGAATATGTCAATGTACCATTGACACAAGTTCAAGCACTCAACCTAGAAGCAGAAGTCATCAATGCAGGCGGTATGGATATTTCCAATGTAAATGTAATGGTCAATGTATTGCAAGATGGAACAAGTGTTTTTTCTGAATCTTTGGGAACGGTAGCGAGCCTAGCTTCAGGCAGCACCGCTACGCTGAACAGCGCAGCTTCCTCTTTTACACCAGCAGCCGTAGGAAATTATACAGTCGAATATACTGCTATGCTCGACGAAACAGATACCGAAACAGCCAACAATATTGGAACATTCAATTTTTCAGTTACAGAATCTATATATTCACGAGATGACGGCAATTATACGAATGGTATTGGTGTCAATGGACAAACAGCTTTGCTAGGTCATTACTTTGATATTGTTCAACCCATTTATGCCTTATCTATTCGTATATCTTATGCAGGTGGTGGTGCTGGCGAGACCGTTCAAGGAAGTATTTTGACTGAGGTAGGAGGTGTTCCGACGGATTTACTTGCTGCTACAGACCTTCACACCATACAAACGCCTGGAGCTATAGGGGCAGAAGTGGAAGTTGATTTACCTTTTATTGCTCCAGTTCTTTTAGAGCCAGGTCGTTATATTTTTATGATAGAACAACAAGGCGTTACGAGCTTGGTACTTTCTACATCCGAAAGTGTATTTACACCCAATTCTACAATTGCTTCTGTTGATGGTGGAACAACTTGGCAAAATCTGGATGACTTTCAAATAGCAATGGCCATTCAACCTATTTTAGATACAGATGTAAATGTTCAAGAACCCACTTTTGCTCCAAGTGTTGTCCTTACACCAAACTTGACCCGTACAGAAACTCAGCTTCGTTTAGAATTGGATACACCGCAAGATTTAAACATCGAAGTATTCAATATCAATGGTCAAAAAATGCAACACCAAAAACTCAATCAAGTTTCTGGTTTAATTCAACAAAGCATAAATGTCGAAAATTGGACAAGCGGCGTTTATTTTGTTCGCATCAGTAGCCAAGGCAAACAAGTAAGCCGTAAATTGCAAGTCATAAAATAAATTTTATTACGTGTTCGAGTGCTCAAGTGTTCATGTGTTCAAGTTCTAAATTGACGTGAACACATGAATACTCGAACACATGAACACCAATAGAATGAAATTCCAAAACTTAATTCTCCTTGTTTTTCTTCTCTTTTTTTCTAATGCTTTCGCACAAAAATTAGATGTTAGCCTCCTCAAAGAAATGGCACCTCGTGCCATTGGCCCCGCAGGGATGAGTGGACGTGTGACGACGATTGATGTTGACCTTTCTAATCCTGATATTATTTACATCGGAACGGCTTCGGGCGGCGTTTGGAAATCAACCAGCGGCGGTATAGATTGGACTCCTATTTTCGATAAAGAAAAAACACAATCTATTGGAGCGATTCAAATCAATCAAAAAAATCCAAGCGAAATTTGGGTAGGCACAGGCGAAGGAAACCCTCGAAATTCCCAAAATTCTGGTATCGGAGTCTATAAAAGTATTGATGCTGGAAAAACCTGGCAACACCTCGGTTTAGAAGATACCAAAGTCATTCATCGTATTATTATTCATCGAGACAATCCCGATGTGGTCTATGTGGGTGCGCAAGGTTCGGCTTGGGGGCCGAGTAAATCTCGTGGCGTTTATCGTACCAAAGATGGCGGAAAAACTTGGGAACAAATCCTGTATAAAGGAGAAGAAATTGGTGTGGCCGACATGGTTGTTGACCCAACTAATCCCAATAAAATGTTGGTTGCCATGTGGGAATTTGGGCGCAAGCCTTACACTTTTAATTCAGGTGGCGAAGGTTCTGGAATTTATATGACTTATGACGGTGGCGATACTTGGAAACGACTCAACCAAAAAGAAGCTGGACTTCCTGAAGGCATTTTAGGAAGAATCGGTTTAGCCATTGCTCCTTCCAAACCCAATATCATTTATGCCTTAGTCGAAGCCAAGAAAAATGCTTTGTATAAATCAACCGATGGGGGCCATAAGTGGAAGAAAATTGCTGATGAAAACATCGGCAATCGCCCCTTTTATTATGCAGACCTTTTTGTTGATCCTAATAATGAGAATCGAATTTTTAACCTCCATTCTATCGTTACCAAAAGTGAAGATGGTGGTAAAACCTTTGAAAATTTATTGCCCTTTTATTCTTATGCTGGTGTCCATCCCGACCATCATGCTTTTTGGATTCATCCCGAAAATCCCAATTATATGATGAATGGAAATGATGGAGGATTTAACATTTCACGTGATGGAGGCAATACTTGGCAATTTTCGGAGAACTTACCTTTAGCTCAATTTTATCATATCAATTACGATATGGAAATTCCATATAACGTTTGTGGCGGAATGCAAGATAATGGTTCTTGGATTGGCCCGAGCGAAGTTTGGAAAGGCGGCGGTATCAAAAACGAAGATTGGCGTGAGGTTTTATTTGGAGATGGATTTGATGTTGTCATTCGACCCGACGATTCTCGTTATGGATATGCGATGTATCAAGGTGGAAATGTGAGTTATTTTGATAAAGAAACTGGTCTAAAGCAAAACATTAAGCCCATTCATCCTGATGGGATTAAGCTGCGCTTCAATTGGAATGCTGCCATCGCTCAAAATCCATTTCAAGATTGTGGCGTTTATTATGGAAGTCAGTTTGTACATAAAAGTATGGATTGTGGGCAATCTTGGGAAATTATCTCGCCTGACCTCACGACCAATGATCCTGAAAAACAAAAGCAAGGAGAAAGTGGCGGATTGACCATTGATGCCACAAGAGCCGAAAATTTTACGACAATTTTGGCGATTGCGCCAAGTCCATTGGATGAAGATTTGATTTGGGTCGGAACGGATGATGGAAATTTGCAATTGACCCGTGATGGTGGAAAAAACTGGGAAAACCAAGCCAGTCGCCTACCAAGCTGCCCTGTGGGCAGTTGGATACCACAAATTGAAGTTTCGAAACACCAAAAAGGAGAAGCTTTTGTCGTCGTGAACGATTATCGTCGAAATAATTGGAAACCATATTTATATCATACTACTAATTTTGGGGCAACTTGGACACGTCTTGCCAATGAAAATCAAGTAGATGGTCATGTCATGTCTGTTGTACAAGATCCAATTGCTGAAAATCTCCTTTTTATGGGGACAGACCAAGGTTTATACGTCAGTATTGATAAAGGAAAAACTTGGACAAAGTGGACAGAAGGATTTCCTTCGGTTTGCACCTCAGATTTGAAAATCCATCCAAGAGAACACGACCTTATTATTGGAACTTTTGGGCGTGCGGCTTTTATAATGGATGACATTCGACCCTTGCGAGAAATGGCTCAAAATAAGGGACAAACCCTAAAAGAAAATTTTGTGGTTTTTGATGCTCCTGATGCTTATTTGGCCAATTATCGTTCGATTGATGGCGCTCGTTTTATTGCCGATGGTACATTTGTAGGGCGCAATGCACGTCGTGGTGCAATGCTTTCTTTTTATACCAAAATGGACAAAGAAAAACCCAAACCAACGACTCCAATTGCTACTCCTAAAAAGAAAAAGAAAACCAAAAAACAAACCGATGAAATGCCCGAATCTATTGAAAAAGACGATAAAAAGAAAAAAGACAAAGGCGACAAAGTGAAAGTCTATATTTTGACTGAAGCCAATGATACTTTACGTTATTTTAGTACAAAAGTAGATACGGGTTTGAATCGAATCTATTGGGATTTGAGAGAAAAAGGGATTCGTTGGCCTTCTTATCGAGAAGCCGAGAAAGATGCGGACGACCCACGTGGAGAGCAGGCTTTACCAGGAACTTATAAGGTTCTTATGAACTATAAAGACTTCAAGGATTCAACAATGGTCAATGTCATCGCTGACCCGCGTTTGGGCATAACGCTTGCTGACCGAAAAGCTCGTCATCAATTACAAAAAGATTACGATGATGTGGTCAGAAAACTAACGGAATCGTTTGACCAACTCAAATCGGCCAAAAAGACCATTGCGCTTGTCAATGAGCAATTGGTCAATGTACCCGATTCGCTTAAAAAAGAGGTCTTAGACGAAGGGAAAAGCCTACAAGACAGCATTCAAAATATGATTGAGCAAGTCCTTGTTCCCAAAGATTATAAAGGTATTAACCGTGAATATCCAGCCCTAATTTACGAAGTAGGAGAGATAGATGGTTATATCAATTCATCCTACGGAAAGCCTAATCCTACTACTCAATCGGGCTTCAATCAAGTGCGCCAAAAGGTGGAAGATTTTATAACACAAGTCAATGGATTTTTTGAAAATGAATGGGCAACTTACCAAAAAAATGTAGAAGCTACGGAGTATTCTTTGTTTAAAAAATATGATGCTGTAAAATTGGAGTGATTTGAATTAACCATATAGTAACATAGCTACACCTAGATTTCTATTGTGAGCTATGTGCCTATGTGGTGTTCACAAAAAGATTACTCTTTAATCCGTAAATCAAAAGCAAAAGGCTCAGTTCC
>JAHDEQ010000005.1:8892-25448 GCA_020628755.1 Saprospiraceae bacterium | reverse complement strand
GTTCACAAAAAGATTACTCTTTAATCCGTAAATCAAAAGCAAAAGGCTCAGTTCCTTCTAGCGTAACCTTCTGAAAGTCACGGTGATTGACGTTGAACAGATAATTGCATTCTTGTTTAATAATTGCTGAGGGTACCTGTAAAACGGCTGTTTCGGCATTTTCAATCCAAGTATCACCAATTTCTTGAGTGACACTATGCGACTCGTAGCTGTCCCAACCTTGAGGCAAATCCTCCAAGTTAACTTTTTGAATGACAATATCGTCAGGCACATCAATTACCATAACACGAAAGAGGTGGTTCAAGCCCTCACCACTTCGATGCACGACGTTTTCGAGGCAAGCCAAGGCACGTGTTGCAGCAGTGTACAACACAAAACGCCCCTTGGGATTCCAGCGTGCAGGAAAACCCGAAGCAGTAAGTTTAGTAGACCACTTAACAGTCGTAATTCGGTAAACCTTCATGTGTGTAAAAGGATGTTTTAGACAGAATTTTGTCTGAACGGTTTAATATAATATGTTTGCTAAAACAGAACATATTATTAACGATTTTTTTAATACAAATAGTTCTGTTGGTGTGTTGTTAGAAATGTTAAATTAACCAGTAATTTGATAACGCGTAAGGAGTAATGTTTTAACGAGTAACTTATTAATTTATATGCATAAATCGTTTATTATCAGTGTTTCGTATTAAAAAATTACTCGTTAAAAATCTAGGCAAGGTCGCCAAACTCAATCCGTATAAGTTCTTCAAATACGAGGTCAATGCCCGTCAAAGTACCCATCAATTGGTACGGGTCACGTCCACCAAGTCCAAAGGAAGGCTTATGCAACCAATTGTTGAAACTATCCACCGAGCCAAAAATGTCTTTGCCTTTATGATAAAGTGACATCAATTTGAGCGCAGTTTCGCTATCTCGTGGATTTAGTTTTTTATCTTGTTGCTGGTAGCGTGAAATGGTTTTAGGCGACATATCAAAAATATCTTCAGCCAATTTATCTTTGCGAATCCGCATTAAAGTGGCTAAGTCAGTAAAAATATTGGCACTCAAACGCTCCAAAGAACTTAAAGCTATAGACAAGTCGTCCTTGTAAAAGTCTTTATAACTAAAAAACAATTGTTCTTCGGGATTGGTAGAGATACTAGGTTTATTAGTGTCCTTTCTCATTGTCTATTATTAGTGGTTCTTTGACTTTTTCCGTGAAAATATTTCCATTCAAATCTAAAATTGTTCACTTCCTGCGGTCGTTCTCTCTTTTATTTTGAACGGAACACGGAATTTGTCAAAGAATGATATTAGTTAAACAAATCTGATAGTACAAATAAACGGTATTTTGTCCGACAAGTCAAGACTTTTGTCGGATTTATTGCTTTTTTAAGCATTATTTAACAAATGTAGAAAAGGGTAATGTATTAAATTGAGTCTGTCTGCCGATAGGTAGATGTTTACGATTCACTATAGACACAAGAGCTTACTGCCTCGGACAGCGGCCACAGCGTTTGCCTTTTTTATACTTTTTGCAGCACTTTTTTTTGAGTTTTTTTCCTTCTACAATTGGAAGCGCAAAGGGTAAGCAAACTCGATTTTCGAGTTTTGGAGAAAGGTGATTTTTATTTGTAAGGACACTCATTTGACAATAAATTGCTTAATTTACTGCAAAAGTAATCCTTAATTAGATTTAATCCAAATAAGTTTAAAGGATTTTTTGAAATTCTAAAGCCTCTAGTGAAATTGTATTTTTATTGACTTCAGAAAGTTTTGGAATACGCCCTAAAATTGGCAGTCCTGTCATTTTTTCAATGACAGTTTCGGTGCTTTTATGCTCGTCTCCATTGAAAATTATACCCTTAATAGGAATATTGCGATGCTTCAAAATTTCGCAACTCAACAAGGTATGATTGATGCTTCCCAAATAGTGTCGAGAAACCAAAAGTATCTCCAAATTGAGGTACTTTATAAGGTCTATAATACAGTCTTTTTCATTGAGAGGGACAAGCAATCCACCAGCTCCCTCAACAATCAAATTATTATCGGTTTTAGGCAGTTCAAAGTCGGATAAATTGAGTCGAATTCCATCTATGGCAGCCGCAGCATGAGGCGACATCGGACTATTGAGTTTTACACCTTCAGGATGAATAAAAGTGCGCTCATTGCTCACCCAATTTTGGATTTTCATACTATCGCTCCAATCCAAATCTCCTGCTTGCACAGGCTTCCAATAATCCGCTTTTAAAGCCTCCACTAAGATAGCCGAAACGATGGTTTTTCCAACCTCAGTTCCGATACCAGATACAAAGTATTTCTTTGACATTTTCTTTAATTTTACTCCAAATATTGTAATTTCATAGCAAATAAAAAAATACTAAAATGAAATCAAAAAAACAGAAGACTTTAATCCTATTTTTAGCCGTTTTTGGACTTTCAAATATAGCTTTTTCGCAGATTCAATTGCTCAATGATGAATTTGAAGATACTTTTACTTTGCAAGCTAATTGGCTAAATATTAATAACGAAGAAGGTTGGAATGCAGAGCATTTAGAAGTGCATGATATTAACAATTCTACGCCTGGTCATTTGCATATGATGCCTTGGACAAGCAGTTGGTTTCAGGACTTGCGAGGGACATTAATTCACAAAAGAATTGACCAAAATTTTGTAATTACAACCGAAGTTACGGCAACAAATCGGGCTGGAAATGGACTGCCAAGTTCGACCTATTCTTTAGCAGGAATCATGCTTCGGACACCACGAGATTTTCCAAATGGAGCAATGAATGATTGGACGGCAGGAGGCGAAAATTATATCTTTTTGGCAACTGGATTTGCTGCTACTAATCATCCGACTTGTCAAGGCTGTCCAGGGCCACATTTTGAGGTCAAAACAACTACAGAACGGCCTTTAAATCCTCCAAGTCAATCGGATTTACAGATTTCTTCGATTCCTACAGCTAGTAATGTTCAGATTCGAGTGGCTCGAATTGGCGGCGCAATTATCGTATTAAATCGCTTTCCTGGAGGAGCTTGGCAAGTGCATGAACGCTACGATAGAAGCGATTTTCCTTCGGAAATTCAGGTAGGATTGGTGACTTATACGGATTGGCCAAAAGTGCAATCGTATTGGCAGGCGGGCAATACTTTTTATCACAATAGCAATGTCATCAATAGCAATTTGACGGATGACCCAAGTCCTTTTGTTGATTTTAACCCTGACTTGATTGGGCGATTTGATTATACTCGTTTTGATGAAGTTGAAGTACCGATGGCCTTGTCAGGAGTGGACTTGGTGAATGTAGCGAGCGATGCCGATTTGCTTGCTTTTTTGGGATATGATACCGAAGAATTTTGTCCAATTGATATTCATATTGATAGAACAATTGTAAATGGACAGATTGCAGAAATGTCTGTTCAAAATGATATAACAGCTAATAATTTTATTGATACAAATGCTCAAGTAGAATATTCGGCTGCTAACTCAATAGAGTTGCAAGCTGACTTTGAAGTCAGCTTGGGTGCAGAGTTTTTGGCAGAGATTTCGCCATGTAATTAGAGTTGAAATTTAGGGCTTTTAAAAAGAATAAATTCGCTTTCAAAAAGCAAGTAAAATACTTTTTAAATCAAACTAAAACGAATATGATGTGTCCCTTTTGTATAGGATTGTGATAGTAACTCTAAAAGATTATGGTATGCTTCGTTGTCGTGTTGGAAATTGGAATCTTCGAGGTCAATTATTAAAATGGGAATATCATTTTCCATTTTAAAATAATCAAAATAAGTATTTTGTAATTGGAGTAAGTAATCGCCCGAAATATCTTGTTCATAGGAACGTCCTCGCTTCTTGATATTCTCCAAAAGGATGTCAACAGAACGATGTAAATAGACAATAATATCGGGTTTCTTAAAGCTCGCATTGAGCACTTTGAACAAGCGTTGGAACAGACGATATTCTTCTTGACTTAAATTGTTTCGAGCAAACAATAATGTCTTGATAAAGAAATAATCTGCTATGGTCAATTCATAAAAAAGCGAGGCTTGCGAGAGTTCCTCTTGCAATTGTTTATGACGCTCGGTCATAAAAAATAATTCTACAGGAAAAGCATATCGCTCAGGATTTTCATAAAAAAAAGGCAAGAAGGGGTTGTCCGTAAATTGCTCCAAAATAAGACGTGCTTCAAACTGCTCGGCGAGCATTTTGGAGAGAGTGGTTTTGCCTGCACCAATGTTTCCTTCAATGGCAATGAAATCGTATGGAAATGGAGTTTCGTTCATCGAGTTTTCTGTAAGTATATATTGTGCAAAAGTAAGTATAGAAATTGTAATTCTAAAATCAAAATGCAGTTCTCTAAATCTATTTTTGACTTTCTGAAAATTTCCAAACAGTCTGTTCGTCTTTGCACGCTTTGTACAATTCACCAATATCTTTTTGGAGCGTAGGATGAATTAAGTCTGGCGCAATTTCAAGCATCGGAATCAATACAAAATTGCGTTGGTGGAGTAGGGGATGCGGAATTTTCAGATGTGGTAGATTAATGATGTGGTTTTCGTAAAAAAGAATGTCAACATCAATGGTTCTGCTGTGCCATTTTTGCTGGCGTGTACGACCCAACTGTTTCTCTATTTTTGAAATTTCTTGTAGGACTTTTTCTGCTGTGTGTGGGGTTTGAACCAAGCAGGCTTGGTTCAGGAAGTTGGCTTGATTTTCGACTCCCCAGGCTTGCGTTTCATAGATTTTAGATTCAAGAATAATTGAGCCAATACGATTGATAATCAATTGTTTAGCATCGTATAAATACTTTTGTCTGTTACCAATATTGCTGCCAAGATGGAGATAGGTTTTAGATAAATTAGATTCCATAAACCTAAAGGTAAGACAAAATAGAGGCTTCGTGGCAAATAAGCAAAGGTGAATTTTTACTTGAAGCTACTAATAATTTTGACAAGTATCCGTTTGGTAGAGTTCTCTTATTAAATTGTCACGAACTCGATCAATGATAACTTCGGCTTCACCATTATAGTAAGGCGGGAAAAACCCATTTTTGTAATAGACATCAGACGTATTTTTGCCTTGCAAATGTAAAATGGCTTCGAGCGCAATATCGCAAGCCCGAGTAGGACGAGGAGCTTCTAAGGATTCGGCGTCAATCAAAAGATTTCTGCTGCGAAGTCTTTTTTTACTGCTCAGAAATGGACATAAAATACCAATAGCATTTTGGTCGCCCGTTTTGCCCAGAGCAGTAGCAAGGCTCGACCAAAGCGAGAGGTCCGCTTCATTTAGCTGTTCAGGCAAAGCATAAAGAATATGACCATGTTCTTTGAGCAATTCGTCAGACATTTGTTTACTTATTTTGTCGTTTTTGATCCAAGCAGCTTGGTGTACGAAAAGTACATCAAGGATTCGCATTTTTATACCCATATTGCCTTCCAAAAACCAGTTCAATAAATGCTCTGTATATTCATTTTTCCAAACAGAGGGCATCTCTTTCAAATCGTTTAATATATTGATATTACGATTTTGGATTTGTGCTTCATAATAATCCAAGATGACCTTATCTTTAGAAAACTTTTGGTTGATAAACTGTAAAAAAGCGAGTTTGTTATTTGGAAAATCGGCATACTGATTCACTGCATGAATCATTTTTGATGGTTTAATATCTTCAGTCACTTCTTCAACCTTCAATAAACTTTTGATACTATAAAATAAATTTTGTTGATAACTTGGTGAAGCAATAATTTTGTCGAGTCTTTTTTGTAAGTAGGTATATCTATTGGTCTCCGTTTTGAACCAATCAAATGAAAACTGAATGCCATCCAATTCTACGCTTAAAGGCGTTTTGCCTTCAAGCTGGATAGCAAAATAAAATTCGATATCAACATTGTAGGAGTCAATCGATGGGTCGCCCAAAATATAGGAACAATAAGCACTTGGATATTTAGAGATACAGTTTTGGCCAACATTGAGGCTTGCATCACCAAACAAGCTAAAATTTGGAGAATCTTGCATAATAGAGAAATCCGCAGACTGAAACATTCCTTGCGCTGCTATTTTATCGGTATCCTTGTGCGCTATTACTTTTACATTGAGACTACAAGATTTGACAAGAACCTCCTCATCGGTCTGGTTATCTAAAACCAGGCGCAACCAAGATTGGTCGGCCAAGTTGGGATGATGCAAAATTTGCAATTCTATTTTGATATTATTGTAGGTTGCTTCTTCCAAGTTTATCCAGTGCTGCTTTTGTGCAGAAAGAAAATGACATTGGATAAAAAGGAATATGCCGAATAAGAGCAAACGTTTTTTCATGACTATTATATATACAATACACTAAAAGATGATGGGTGTAATCAAATTTGTAGGATTGTAAATTTTATTCACTTGTATTGTAGCAACGGATTTCTTTAATTAGGCATTGCCTTTTTTTTTAGGAAAAAAAATGAATGCTACACTATAACTTTATAGTACAAGGATCTTACCTAAAATTAGTACAAAAATTGAACCGTTTTGTGATATTTTTTCGATGAAAGATTGGTATATTTTGTACTGAAAGCAGAAAAAAACAGGTTAAAACAACAATATATTAACGGGAATGGGAAAAAAAATACTATTTTTTTAAAAAAATCAAATCATAGCTTAAAAGAGCTATTTTTATTTATCTTTTTGATAATAAAAGAGATACAAATAACAATAAATTTTCATACTAATATACTATGTGAGTTTTTTGTTAGATTTCAACCTAAACATGACATGAACTTTCTCAACTATAGAATATTTTTGTATATTTGCTATTATTATTTTGCGAAAAATAATTTTACCCTCCCTTATAAAATCACATAACCGATTGCATTAAAGGCTAATGACCTTAGTGTAAGGCCGTTAGTTAATTCCTTTTAATAAGAATCATTTGGAAAAAATGTATTTCACATATCATTGAAATACAGCTATAATAATATTGTAGCTATTACAATCTATATAAGATTTGTTTAATGGTTATTTGTTTAAATATTAGAAAATATTTGAGTGTATAACACTAAAAATATATTAAGAGGAATGCAAAAGGTTTATACTTACATCTGCTTAGACATATAAACTACTCTCTTAAAAATACACGTTGATTTTAAAAAAATTGTCAGAAACATTTTTGCGGAGTAATATCTTCAAATGTGTTGGTTTTTGTGACAATTTTTATTTAGTGTATTCTACGTCAATTTTATTTTAACACTTTTATTTTTTAAAGATTAGTAGAAAAATTAGAATTCGAGATAAATTATTTTTTTAAAAATTAATTTATCTATGTCACAGACATAAGATTGAACTAATTTTTTGATAGCTATATATTTATAAATGAAAACAAAATGTTATGTGTTTGTTTATGGAGTTTTAGGCTTAAATAGATGTTGCTTTTGTGCTTAATTTATGTCTAAATGATGATAGTTGTTAGTATATTACAAACACGTAAAAGTGTAACAGAATTTTAAATTTATTTTTTTACCAAAACTTTGTAATCAGTGACGTTATAAAAAAACGTCTTTATTGTTAAATTCAACTTCTAGTTGTATTACATTATGGGACTATTTACACAAGGGTTTACTCTACTAGATGTAGGGTATAACCATAGTATTTTATTGGGATTTCTTATCATTTTTATTTTAGCAACTAATTTTTTAGTTCAGGCTTTCCTGTCTAATGATTTCCCTATTGCCCACATCAAACTACACTTTCATCAGATTTCTAAAAATCTGAATATCCTATTTAATATACACATTGTAGTCTTACTACAACTCTATATATACAGTATTCATAAAGAAAATTTTGAAAAAAAATTCAAGAGTAATTTCTGTCTAGCCCCTATTCGGCAGCTATGACGAAATGATAGAATTTATGCTTGATTGTTATTAACTAAACTTTTTAAAAGATACCTCTCATGGGACTTGCACTTTCTAAATCTAAAGTGACATTTAGAAAATTAGCTTCAAAAAAAGGAAGCAGATTTGGGATGTTACTTATGGCATCTCTTCTTGTTTTGACGATTCTTTCATTTACTACTGTTAGTGAGTTGAAAGAAAATGTTGAGATCCAATCTACCGATACTGCTGTATCTACTCTTTCTGTATTAAATGAGAAAACTACTGAAGAACAAACTACTTCTTTGAATTTAGAATCTAATCAACACTATATACATGGTGTCTTAGATTCTATTCCCGAACATTCTAAAATTCCTTATGAGCAATTACGGTCAAAAGCAGATACCAAACGACCAAGTGATTCAAAGAAAGGAGGAGAGGGAATCAAAATTAGTAGTATTGATTTTGGAGAAGCGAAAAGTACAACGGGTATTCCCAAAACTAGTCAACGAATACAGCTTAATCAATTGCGAAAAAGTGCAACCTCTACATTGGTTGATTTTCAAGTTGAGAACAGTGGCGAAGGTAATCCTTACAAAGTAAATTATTCTTATGAAATGAATAAGACTTCAAATGGCGATACTCAAATCGAATTGAAGGCTTTTCTTGATCCACTTGATTTATATTTTGATGAATCACTCAAATTTTCGGGTGATGGACAAATGGTAACAATGCCCAAGGACTTGTCTGTTGGACAAAACCTTACTGATGTTTCTGGAACCTTTACATTGAAAATTCCAAATGTCTCATCTTTTAATAAAAAATACGAAGTAACACTTACAAATAGAAAAATTACAGAGGAAGGTATGAAGACTGTAAACGGACAACAGTACAAGGCTTTTAAGCATACCTACTATTACACGAACAAATCTTTTTTTAACGGAGATTTAGAATGCACAAAATATCACAAAGTTACTGAATGGTATATCGAATCTATTGGATTGATAGAGCAACAACGATCAGGAACTAATGAACGAAGCGATAGAATAGAGCTTGTGAAAAATACAAGTCGATTCTAAAAAAATCACAAACTAACTTAATTATTTTCATGTCAATTCAATTGAAGTTTAATATGGAAAAACGATATACACTAAAAAATGCACTCCTATATTTAGGATTGCTCGTAACATTTGGGCTTGGTATCCAAGCAGATATAATAGCCCAAACTTATTATGTTACTGATAGGGGTTCTAGTGGAGGACAGGCATGGTGGCGTCTTAGCAATGGTGCCTATGTCCAATGTATTGACCCTAATCGTGCCTTACCTCCTACTGGACATGGCTATACTTGGAGTGGTTCTTTATATGTTCCTTCCAGTTCTCATTACCAAAGAGGTTCAAGTAATCAAGGAGGCTGTAGTAATTTTACACACGGCGGACAGATTGATGCTGGTGGGAAAGTATGTAATACAACTCAAGTTCAGCCAGTTAATTATATTAGTCACCCTTCAGGAGGCTATGGAGATGCACATCATGTCTGGTTAGTCCGTTATGCACAATGTGATGGCAATTGGAGTCCTTGGGAGGATTACAATGATGTACCTAATGTTACAGCTTTTTATTGGGAATATACATTAGCCTCTATTCGATCGGGTTGTGATTCATGGGTGTATTCCAATGTAACTAGTACATCTTATCTGTATTCTCCTACAGATGGGGGAACTATTACAGGAGGTGGAAAGTTTTGTAATGCTACAGGTGCACATACCTTAGGAAGTTCTGCTGCTGCAACGAATCGTTGTGCAGAACAGACAAGCTACTTTTGGGAATATAGAAAAAGAAGTGCCTGCTCTACTTCTTGGGGGGCTTGGACACGTTGGTCTGGACGCACTGGATTAACAGAACATTGGAATGGTTCAGGAGATGATCATGAATTTAGAAGAGGAGCTTATAATCCACATTGTGATGGTATAAAATATTCTAATACCATCACTTTTGATGTTCAAAAACCAATAACTAATCCTGGATCTATTACAGGAGGTGGGACTTTCTGTGACAGAATACCTGCGAATCAGAACTTTGGAGGTCCAGCAGCTTCTGGCGGATGCGGTGAAGAAATTGAGTATCTATGGCAATATAGAGGTAAATCTAGTTGTGCAACTACTTGGGGAGATTGGACGAACTGGAGAACGACCAAAGATATAACTTGGGGAGACAACCAAGGCGATCACCAATTTAGAAGAGGAGCGCGTATAAAACACTGTGGCGATTATATCTTTTCAAATGTAATTACTTTTGATGTTGAAAAACCTTTGACAGATCCAGGTAGTATTAGTGGAGGTGATAAATTTTGTGATAGTGGAGATCCTGGTACGATAGGAAATGCAACTTCTCCTTCAGGAGGATGCGGCCCAGCGATAGTTTATAGATGGGAGTTGCGTTCTAGAACGGACTGTTCTGGAAGTTGGAGTAATTGGTCACATGTTAGTGGTGCTACAAGTGCTACTTATAATCCTCCTAGTTTTTCAAACTCTAGAGAATATAGACGATTGGCCAAAAGAAATGGTTGTGGTGATTTTATTGCTTCAAATACAATTACTTACAATACAGATTCTACTGACCCCGTAGTCAGTTGCGATCCTGATAATGCTACTCATGAGTGTACTGGTGCAGCAGATAATCGTAGTAAAGCGGATGCTTGGAATGCAGCAAATATGGAAAAGTTAAGAGGTTGTTCTTCTGATGCTTGTTGCGATGCAACAGTTACTTCAGATTATAACTATGGTAACTTGAGCAATGACTGTGGCTCAACAGGTGCTTTAACTGTAACATATTCTATTTCAGACGATTGTGGTCATACGGTTACCAAACAAGCAACCTTTACAGTTCGGGATACAACCAATCCAACGGCCTGCAATCCTGATAATGCTACCCATGAATGTAATGGTGTAGCTGGCAATCGAAGTGCTGCCGATGCTTGGAACGCTGCCAATATGAGTAAGCTCAATGCTTGTGCAGCAGATGCCTGTGCAGGTGTTGATGTTACTTCTAATTACAACTTTAATAATTTAAGTAATGGTTGCGGTAATACTGGAGAATTGACCGTTACTTATACTATTACAGATGAATGTGGTCGTTCTATCACTCGTCAAGCAACCTTTACAGTACGAGATACAACGAATCCAACGGCTTGTAATCCAAATAATGAAACACATGAGTGTAATGGAATGGCTGGTAATCGAAGTGCAGCAGATGCATGGAATGCTGCCAACATGAGCAGACTCAATGGCTGTGCAGCAGATGCCTGTGCTGGTGTTACGGTTACTTCCAATTACAACTTTAATAATTTGAGTAATGGTTGTGGCTCTACTGGAGCTCTAACAGTGACATACACTATTAGAGATGAGTGCGACCGTTCTATCACTCGTCAAGCAACATTTACAGTGGTTGATACTTCTGATCCTGTCGTAAGTTGTAATCCTGATGCTCAAACGCACGAATGTACAGGACTTGCTGGAAACAGAAACACTGCCAATGCTTGGAATCAGGCCAACATTACCAAATTACAAAATTGCTCATCTGATGCCTGTGGAAATTTAACAGTGACTTCTAATTATAACTATAATAATTTGAGCAACGATTGTGGAACAACTGGTTCATTAATAGCTATTTACACAATTACTGACGAGTGTGGACGTAGCATTACACGTCAAGCAACTTTTACAGTTGTTGACACTACTGATCCACAAGTTTCTTGCAACCCTGACCCTCAAACACACGAGTGTACAGGAGCAGCAGGTAATCGTGGTACAGCAGATGCTTGGAATCAGGCCAACATTACCAAATTACAAAACTGTTCAACAGATGCTTGTAGCAATGTTACAGTTACTTCAAATTATAATTATGGTAATTTAAGTGATGATTGTGGAACAACGGGTTCTTTAACTGTAACTTATACCATAACAGATGAGTGTCTCAATCAAGTCACACGTCAGGCTACCTTTACAGTTATTGATACAACCAATCCTTTGACTTGCGACCCTGATCCTTTAGTACACGAATGTACAGGAGCAGCTGACAATAGAAGTGTTGCCGACGCATGGAATCAAGCAAACATCAACAAGCTGACAGCTTGTTCAACGGATGCTTGTAGCGAAATTACGATTACTTCAAATTATAACTTTGCTTTGTTAAGTGATGATTGTGGTGACACAGGTACTTTAACCGTAACATACACAATCAGAGATGCTTGTGGTAATGAAGTTATACGTTTAGCAACCCTTACTATCCAAGATATAACTTCTCCAACCATTACTGTTGCTCCTGAAGATTTAACAGTAGAATGTGATGGAGATGGAAATACTGCTCAGCTAAATGCTTGGTTAGCAAGCAATGGTGGTGGTGGTACTGCTACAGATGTTTGTAGCGGTGTTGTATGGACAAACAACTATACTAATTTAAGCAATGATTGTGGAGCAACAGGTAGTGCAACTGTGACATTCACAGTTACCGACGATTGTGGTAATATTTCTCAAGCGACAGCTACTTTTACAATAGAGGATACCACACCTCCTGCTCCAATCTGCCAAGACATTACCGTACAATTAGACGGTAATTGTATGGTAAGCATCACACCCGAAGACATTGACAATGGTTCTTCAGATATTTGTGGTGATATAGCAAGTTTATCTTTAAGTCAAATTGACTTTAATTGTAGCGATAACGAAGGCGACAATACTGTAACACTCACAGTAACAGATGATTGTGGCAATTCTGCTACCTGCAATGCCAACGTTCGTGTCGAACGTTTTGACTTAGCATTGCAAACACTCTTAGCGGATGATGAAGACGAAAGAGTGTATCCTTTCCAAAATGTAGATTTCAAAATCAAAGTTTTCAACCAAGGTTCTTTACCTGCTTCCAATATCAACATCGTAGATTATATTCCTAACGGATTTGAATTAAACGATCCAGATTGGACAGCAAATGGGCCTAATAAAGCAATGATTACATTACCAGGTACATTAGCACCTGGCGATATGACAATGGTTGAAATTACATTACGAGTTACTCAAACTTTTGCTGGTCAACTCGTAAACGAAGCCGAAATCAGAAGTGCTGATGCACCAAACGGTTTCACTTCTATTGATGTTGACTCAACTCCTGATATGGATCAGAATAATGATAGTGGTGGTCAAGTCAATACACCTAATGACAACGAAATCAACGAAGGTTGTTGTAGTATCGACGGTGATGACGAAGATGATGCTGATCCAGAAGATGTAACTGTCGAAATCCTTGATTTAGCATTAAATAAAGTATTAGCGGATGGAGAAGACGAGCGTGTTTATCCAATGCAAGATATTACCTTCACAATTACGGTATTCAATCAAGGTACAGTACCTGCTCAAAATATTGTAATCGAAGATTATATTCCTGCAGGTTTAGAATTGAATGATAATGATTGGAATGATAATGGTGCAACAGCGAGTTTCAATTTACCAGGTACATTAGCACCTGGCGCTAGCCGTGAAGTTGATATTACTTTCACTGTTACGCAAATGACTGATGGTCAAATTGTTAATCGTGCAGAAATTCATGCTGCACAAGATGATTTAGGCACGGATGTAGGTGATGCACCGGGTGAAGTACCTGATTTAGACTCTGTTCCAGACAGTAATGAAAATAATGATTCTGGTGGACAAGTCAATACAGCTGACGACGATGAAACTGGAGAAAATGGTAGAGAAGGTGGCGACGAAGACGATGCCGATCCAGAAGATATTTTTGTTGAAATCTTTGACCTTGCTTTAAACAAAGTCTTAGGCGATGGAGAAGACGAGCGTGTTTATCCAATGCAAGATATTACCTTCACAATTACAGTATTCAATCAAGGTACAGTACCTGCTCAGAATATTGTAATCGAAGATTATATTCCTGCAGGTTTACAGCTAAATGATAATGCTTGGACTAACAATGGTGCAACAGCAAGTTTCAACTTACCTGGTACATTAGCACCAGGTGATAGCCGTGAAGTTGATATTACTTTCACAGTTACACAAATGACTGATGGTCAGATTATTAACCGTGCAGAGGTTCACGCTGCTACAGATGATTTAGGCACTAATGTTGGCGAAGCTCCGGGTGAAGTTCCTGACCTAGACTCTGTTCCTGATAGTGATGAAAATAACGATACAGGTGGACAAGTCAATACAGGCGACGACGACGAAATCAACGAAGATGGACGCAATGGTCAAGATGAAGACGATGCCGATCCTGAGGATATTTTTGTTGAAATCTTTGATTTAGCTTTAAATAAAGTCTTAGGTGATGGAGAAGACGAGCGTGTTTATCCAGGTCAAGATATTACTTTTACAATTACAGTTTTCAATCAAGGAACTGTTCCTGCCGAAAACATCCAAATCACAGACTATATTCCGAACGGACTTAGTTTAAATGACAATGCTTGGTCTGGTGGCGGAAATACAGCTACTATCACTTTACCTGGTTCTTTAGCACCGGGCGATAGTCGAGAAGTGGACATTACATTTACTGTTGACCCAGCACAGCCGGGAGACGAAGGTCAGATTATCAATGTTGCGGAGATTAGCGCAGCAACGGATGATCTAGGTACTCCTTCAGGAGAAGCTCCTGGAGAAATTCCTGATTTAGATTCTGTTCCTGATGATAATGAAAATAATGATACAGGTGGACAAGTCAATACAGGTGACGACGACGAAATCAACGAAGATGGTCGCAATGGCCAAGATGAAGATGATGCCGATCCTGAAGATATTGATTTACAAATCTTTGACTTAGCTTTAAATAAAGTATTGGCTGATGGAGAAGACGAGCGTGTTTATCCGGGCGAAGACATTACTTTTACAATCACAGTATTCAATCAAGGAACTGTTCCTGCTCAGAATATCGTAATCGAAGATTATATTCCTGCTGGCCTTACCTTGAATGATAATGCTTGGACTAATAATGGCGCAACTGCAAGTTTCAATTTACCAGGTACTTTAGCTCCTGGCGATAGCAGAGAAGTTGATATTACTTTCACAGTTACACAAATGACTGATGGTCAAATTGTTAACCGTGCAGAAATTCATGCGGCAACAGATGATTTAGGTACAAATGTTGGCGACGATTTAGCAGGAGGCGATGTGCCTGATAACGATTCTACACCTGATAGTAATGAAAATAACGATTCTGGTGGAGAAGTTAATACAGGAGATGATGATGAAATAAATGAAGATGGTAAAAATGGCGAAGACGAAGATGATGCCGATCCAGAGGACATAATGGTAGAAATATTCGATTTAGCATCGAATATCACGCTTGCTCCTGGCGAAGACGACCGAGTATATCCTGGAGAGACCGTATCATTTAAAGTGACGGTTTTCAACCAAGGAACAGTACCGGGAGAGAATGTAGAAGTTACATTGATGTTCCCAGATGAATTGACCTCAGTAGATGGCATTCCAAACATGGGTACAATTACTTTCCCTGGTCCAATAGCACCGGGCGATATGTCAATGCAAATATTAGACTTCGTAGTAGGCGGAACAGCAGCCGACGCTGGCGAATTGATTATCAAAGAAGAAATCTCTGATTACACAGACGATTTAGGCGATATGCCAACAGATATTGATTCAACACCAGACGACGACTTTACCAATGATGCAGGAGGTGTAGTAGATTCACCAACAGATGATGAAGTGAATCAAACACCACCAACAGACGAAGATGACGAAGATCCAGAAAACGTATTCTTAGAAATCTTCGACTTAGCTTTACGCAAAACTTTAGCACAAGGCGAAGACGACCGAGTATATCCTGGAGAGACCGTTACTTTCGACATAGAAGTAATCAATCAAGGAACCGTACCTGCACAAAATATCGTAATCACAGATTATGTACCAGCAGGTTTAACACCAGTAGGTTCAACAACATTGAATATAGCATCTATACCAGTAGGTGGAAGCGAAATCGTAAGCATAGACTTCACAGTAGATGCAGCGACGACAAATAGTCAAGCAATCAACCGAGCAGAGATTACCTCAGCGGAAGATGAATTGGGCGACAATCCAGAAGACATTGATTCTACGCCAGATGCAACAGATGGCAATGACAATGGAGGCGATGTAAATACACCAACGGATGATGAAGTGAACGACGATGGAACAACAGACGAAGATGACGAAGATCCAGAAGATGTATTCATCGAAGTATTCGATTTAGCTTTACGCAAGACCTTAGCCGAAGGTGAAGATGAGCGAGTATATCCGGGTGAGACAATTACCTTTACCATAGAGGTAATCAACCAAGGAACAGTACCGGCATCAAATATTGTTGTAGAAGATTACGTACCAGCAGGCTTAACAGCTGCAGGTCCAACGACAATCACAATACCAGGCCCACTAGCACCAGGTGCTAGTGAGACAGTAGATGTAAGTTTTGTAGTATCAGCAACAGAGGCAGGTAGCTTAGTAAATGCAGCGGAGATACAATCAGCACAAGATGATTTAGGCGATAATCCATCGGATAATGATTCTACACCTGATGATAATCCAAACAACGACCCGGGAGGAGATGTAAATACCAATACAGACGATACTGTTGACAATGAAAATGGCGACGAAGATGACGAAGATCCAGAAGATGTAATGGTAGAAATATTCGATTTAGCATCGAATATCACGCTTGCTCCTGGCGAAGA
>JAHDEQ010000005.1:515-8792 GCA_020628755.1 Saprospiraceae bacterium | reverse complement strand
ATCCAGAAAACGTATTCTTAGAAATCTTCGACTTAGCTTTACGCAAAACTTTAGCTGATTCAGAAGACGATAGAGTATATCCAGGTCAGGATGTTACTTTCGTAATAGAAGTATTCAACCAAGGAACAGTACCTGCACAAGATGTAGTGATTACAGATTACATCCCTGCTGGTTTGACTTTGAATGACCCAGCATGGACAGCAGCAGGAGGAACAGCGACATTCGCTATTCCTGGCTCAATTGCTCCACAAACAAGCGAAACAGTTACCATCACTTTTACAGTTGATGCAACTGATGCGGCTGGACAAATTATCAATGCGGCTGAGATTAGTGAAGCAGCTGATGATTTAGGCGATGCAAATGTTCCTGACAACGATTCTACTCCTGACGATACAGCAGGAAATGATAATGGAGGTGATGTAAATACACCTACAGACGATGAAATTAACGATGATGGAACAACAGACGAAGATGATGAAGATCCAGAAGACATCAAAGTAGAAATCTTTGATTTAGCTTTACGCAAAGTTTTAGCTGATGGTCAAGATGCACGTATTTATCCAGGCGAAGATGTTACTTTCACTATCGAAGTTATTAATCAAGGTTCTGTTCCAGCTTCTAACATTGTTATAGGAGACTATATCCCTGCTGGTTTGACCTTAAATGATCCAGCTTGGTCAGCAGCAGGAGGTTTAGCAACTACAACCTTAACTGGACCTTTAGCACCAGGTGCTACTACAACAGTTGATATCACATTTACAGTTGATCCTGCTGCAAACGCTGACGCAGGTACAATCGAAAATATTGCAGAAATTCAATCAGCAGAAGATGATTTAGGAGATGATGCTCCTGATAATGACTCTACTCCTGACGCAGACCCAGGTAACGATCCTGAAGTAAATGATGAAATTGATGATCCTAATGATGAAGATGATGCAGATCCTGAAGAAGTTGATTTACAAATTTTCGACATCGCTTTAAACAAAACTTTAGCCGAAGGCGAAGACGAAACTGTATATCCAGGTCAAGACATTACCTTTACTATTACAGTATTCAATCAAGGAACTGTAGATGCTCAAAACATCACTATTACAGATTATATTCCTGCAGGTTTGACACTAAATGATCCAGCTTGGACAGCAGCAGGTGGCAATGCCACTACTACTATTGCTGCATTAGCGGCTGGAGTAGATACAGCAATTGATATTACATTTACAGTAGATGCTACGGATGCAGCTACTCAAATAATCAATGCTGCGGAGGTTACAGAAGCGTCAGATGACTTAGGAGATAACACAGTTCCTGACAACGATTCTACTCCAGATAACGATCCGAACAATGATAATGGTGGTGATGTAAATACACCAACTGATGATGAAATCAATGACGATGGAACGACGGATGAAGATGACGAAGATCCAGAAGACATCAACGTAGAAATCTTTGACCTTGCTGTTATCAAACAATTAGCAGACGGTCAACCAGCAAAAGTTTATCCTGGTCAAGAGATTACATTTACTATCGAAGTATTCAACCAAGGTTCGGTTGCAGCTTCTAATATTGTAATTGCCGACTTTATCCCTGCTGGCTTAACTTTAGCTGATGCCAACTGGTCTCAAAGCGGAAATACAGCAACTAATACTTTAGCTGGACCAATTACTCCAGGTAATTCTGCTACTGTTAACATTACATTCCGTGTGGATGAAATTTCTAATGCAGAAGCTGGTGATAGAACCAACGTTGTTGAAGTTCAAAGTGCTGAAGATCCTAACGGAGATAACGCACCTGACAACGATTCTACTCCAGATGATGATCCGAATAATGATCCTACGGTTGACAATGAAATTGACGATCCTAATGATGAGGACGACAATGATCCTGAAGACTTCGAGATTCAAGTATTCGACTTGGCATTACGCAAAACATTAGGTGCCGACGAAGATGCTTTGGTTTACCCAGGTGAAGACATAACTTTCACTATCGAAGTATTCAACCAAGGAACAGTAGATGCAACTGATATAGAAATTACAGACTATATTCCTGCTGGTTTAACACTTAATGATGCGGCTTGGACAGCAAGTGGTGCCAATGCGGTTACAACGATTGCTGGCCCTATTACTCCAGGCAACAGCCAAACTGTTGACATCACATTTACAGTAAGTACTACTGAAGCAGCGGAACTAATCAATACTGCTGAAATTAGTGCTGCTGAAGACGATGATCCAAATACAACTTCACCTCCTGATTCAGATTCTACTCCTGACTCCGATCCTAATAATGATCCTGAAGTCAACGACGAAATCAATGATGATGGAACAACGGATGAAGACGATGCAGATCCAGAGCCAATTAATGTTGAAGTATTTGATTTAGCTTTACGCAAAACATTAAAAGAAGGTGAAGATGCTCGCCTTTATGGCGGCGAAACAGTAACCTTCACGATTGAAGTATTCAATCAAGGTACTGTAGATGCATCTAATATCGTAATCGAAGATTTTGCACCTGCTGGTTTAACGCCAACTGGTTCAACAACCTTAAACATTCCTGGACCTATTACTCCAGGAAACAGCGAAACGATAGACATCGAATTTACAGTAGATATGGATGCTCCACTTGGTGCTGCAATCAATACGGCTGAAATTCAGTCTGCACAAGATCCTAATGGAGACAATCCAGATGATATTGATTCTACACCAGATAATGATCCAAATAATGACCCACTTGTTGATGACGAAATCAATGATGATGGCGATACGGACGAAGATGATAACGATATTGCTGAAATAGATATTCAGAAATTCGATTTAGCATCGAATATCACACTTGCTCTGGGCGAAGATGACAGAGTTTATCCGGGCGAAACAGTTGACTTCAAAGTCACTGTATTCAATCAAGGCTCAGTTGACGGCGAGAATATCGAAGTTACCTTAATGATTCCTGACGGATTAACTTCTGTAGATGGAATCCCTAACATGGGTACAATCACATTCCCTGGCCCAATTGTTCCAGGTGATATGGCAATGCAAATCATCTCGTTCACAGTTGATTCAGATGTTGATGCAGCAGGAGAATTAATCATCAAAGAAGAAATCTCTGCTTATACCGACGATTTAGGTGGAACACCTGACGATATGGATTCTGTTGCAGATGACGACTTTACCAACGATGCAGGTGGTGTTGTAGATAGCAATACCGATGATACAGTTGATAATGAAAATGGTGACGAAGATGACGCTGACCCAGAAAATGTCTTCTTAGAAATTTTCGACCTTGCTTTAACAAAAGTTTTAGGTGATGATGAAGACAAAACAGTTTATCCTGGCGAAGACATCACCTTTACGATTGAAGTATTCAACCAAGGTTCTGTACCAGTTTCAAATGTTGAAATTTTAGATTTCATTCCTGCTGGTTTAACCTTAAATGATGCAGCTTGGAATCAAGTTGGTGTCAACGCAACTACAACTATTGCTGGCCCAATTGCGCCTAATTCATCTACTACAGTTGACATTACGTTGACCGTAAATGCAGACGCAACACCGGGTTCTTTACAAAATGTTGCTGAAATTCAAACAGCACAAGACGACAATGGCGATACTCCAGATGACAATGACTCTGATGGAGATAACGATCCAAATAACGACCCAACAGTTGACAATGCTACAGATGATCCAAATGATGAAGATGACAATGACCCAGAAGAGTTTGTTATTGAAATCTTTGATTTGGCTTCAACTATAACATTAGGCCCAGACGAAGATGATCGAGTATATCCGGGCGAAACAGTTGAGTTCAAAGTGACGGTATTCAACCAAGGTACAGTACCTGCTGAAAACGTAGAAGTTACCTTGATGATTCCTGATGGCTTGACATCTGTAGATGGTATTCCAAATATGGGTACAATTACAATTGCTGGCCCAATCGCACCAGGCGATATGGCAATGCAAATTATAGAATTTACTGTTGATACAGATGTTACAAGTGGTGGTGAATTAATAATTAAAGAGGAAATCTCTAGCTACACAGATATGTTTGGAGATATGCCTACAGATATTGATTCTACACCAGACGACAACTTCACCAACGACGCAGGAGGTATTGTAGATAGCAATACTGACGATACAGTTGATAATGAAAACGGTGACGAAGATGATGCGGATCCAGAAAACGTATTCTTAGAAATCTTTGATTTGGCTTCTACTGTTACATTAGGACCAGACGAAGATGACCGAGTGTATCCGGGTGAAACAGTTGAATTCAAAGTAACGGTATTCAACCAAGGTACAGTACCTGCTGAAAACGTAGAAGTTACCTTGATGATTCCTGATGGCTTGACATCTGTAGATGGTATTCCAAATATGGGTACAATTACAATTGCTGGCCCAATCGCACCGGGCGGTATGGCAATGCAAATTATAGAATTTATAGTTGATGCAGACGCAACTACTGCAGGTGAGTTAATTTTGAAAACAGAAGTTTCTGATTATGTAGATGATTTAGGAGGTATGCCTATGGACTTAGATTCTACACCAGACGACGACTTCACCAACGACCCAGGAGGTGTAGTTGATAGTAATACAGACGATACAGTGGATAATGAGAATGGTGACGAAGATGATGCGGATCCTGAAAATGTATTCTTAGAAATATTTGATTTAGCATTAACGAAGAAGTTAGCAGATGGCGAAGATGCAACTGTATATCCTGGTGAAAATATTACCTTCACTATTGAAGTATTTAACCAAGGTTCAGTTCCTGCATCTAATATCCAAATTACGGATTATATCCCTGCAGGACTTACATTGAATGATGCAGCATGGAGTGCTGGTGCAGCAGGTGCAATTACTACAATTGCTGGCCCAATCGCACCACAAACAAGTACTACTGTTGACATTACATTTACATTGGATGCTACAGATACACCTAAAGGAATCATTAACACGGCTGAAATCAGCAGTGCCGAAGATGACCTAGGAGACAACTCAGTTTCAGATTCTGATTCTACTCCTGATCAAGATCCAACCAATGATACCGAGGTGAATGACGAGATTAACAATGGTGGTGGCGACGAAGACGACGCTGATTCTGAACCAATTAATCTTGAAGTATTTGATTTAGCTTTAACCAAGATATTAGCTGACGGAGAAGACGCAACAATCTATCCAGGTGAAACAATTACGTTCACAATTACAGTAATCAATCAAGGTTCTGTGGATGCTTCTAATATTGTTGTAGAAGATTTCCCACCTGCTGGCTTAACACCTGTAGGTTCAAATACAATTACAATTCCTGGTCCTATAGCACCAGGTGCAAATGTATCAGTGGATGTTTCTTACACGGTTGATGCTGATGCCAAATCAGGTACAGTAACGAATATTGCAGAGATTCAATCAGCAGAAGATCCAAATGGTGATACACCATCGGATAATGATTCTACTCCTGATAATGATCCAAACAACGATCCAACAGTTGACGATGCGACTATTGATCCAAATGATGAAGATGATAATGACATCGAAGAAGTCACCATCGAAACATTTGATTTAGCATTACAATTCTTGTTAGCGGACGATGAAGACGATAAAGTATATCCTGGCGAAGATGTTGACTTCAAAGTCAAAGTATTCAACCAAGGATCTGCCGATGCTCAAAATGTTGAAGTAACGGTCAACATTCCAGCAGGTCTTACCCTTAATGATCCAGACTGGACAGACAACGGTGACGGAACAGCTACTTATGTATTTACAGGTGTTATTCCTGCAAATGGAGGTATGGCAATGGAAGAAATTACTTTCACAGTCAATCCAAATGCTACAACTCCTGATGAGTTAGTTCCAGTTGCTGAAATATCTGATGCAGAAGATACGCTAGGAAACAATCCGCAGGATATGGATTCTATTTTTGATACCAATCCTAACAACGATGCAGGTGGTGTCGTAGATAGCAATACCGACGATACCATTGATAATGAAAATGGCGATGAAGATGATGCAGATCCAGAAAATGTCTTCTTAGAAATTTTCGACTTAGCATTAGTCAAAACTACTAGCCAAACAGAAGTTGCAAAACCTGGTCAAGATGTGGTTTATACCATCCAAATTCTTAACCAAGGTTCTGTACCAGTTCAGAATATTGATATTGTGGACTACTTACCAAGTTTCGGTGCTTTAAGTCCAAACGACAACAATGGTTGGACAGTAAGTGGTAACAATGTAACCAATACAATTGCAGGTCCTATTGCTGCAGGTTCATCTACAACTATTGACTTAGTTGTAGTAGTCTTACCTGATGCAACAACAGGTACTTACGGAAACTTTGCTGAAATCACTGCTGCACAAGACGAAGACGGAAATGCTCCTGCTGACCTTGATTCTACTCCTGATGCCGACAATGGCAACGATGCAGGTGGAGAAATCGGAAGCCCAGCAGATGACTTTGTTGATGGTGATGGTACAGGTACACCAGGTGATGGTAATGCTAGTACTGACGAAGACGATCATGATGGTGCACCATTTGAGGTTTGCGACGACAAAGCTCCTGAATTAGTAGGTGTACCTGCTGATGTGACTTTAGAATGTAGCGACCCAATTCCTGCACCTCCAGTAATTGATGTTGAGATTACTGCAAACGATCCTTCTGGAGATGATTATACTATCACTTTAGAAGAAACAAGCACACAAAGCCAAGGTGATGAATGTACAGAATTCACATACACGATTACAAGAGTTTGGACAGTTACGGATATCTGTGATAACAGTAGCCAAGCCACTCAAGTAATTACAATCATAGATGGTACTGCTCCTGAAATTTCAACAGCAGCACAAGATGAATTAGTAGAATGTGATGGTACTGGAAATGCAGATGCACTAGCAGCTTGGATCGCCAACAATGGTGGTGCAATTGCTACCGACAATTGCAGCGAAATCACTTGGACAAACGATGCTGGTAATCTGGCAGAAGATTGTGGAGAAACAGGTAGCGTTATAGTTACTTTTACAGCAACTGACCAATGTGGTAATTCAAGTACGACTTCTGCCACATTTACAATAGAAGATACAACTCCTCCAAATATCACAGTCGAAGCGGCTGATATGGAAATGGAGTGTAATGAAAATATAGATAATGCTTTAGCAGAATGGTTAGCCAACAATGGCGGAGCTACTGCTGAAGACCTTTGTAGTGGTTCAAATATCACTTGGACTTACGAACCTGATCCTGCGACACTTTCTGACGATTGTGGTGCTTCAGGTGCTGTAACGGTAACTTTTACCGCATCTGACGATTGCGGTAATATGGCACAAACGACAGCAACGTTCCGAGTTGGTGATACAACACCTCCTACAATAGATGTTGAAGCTGCTGATGAATTAGTTGAATGCGATGGTTCAGGTAATGCTCAAGATTTAGCCAACTGGTTAGCTGCCAATGGAGGTGCTTCTGCAAGCGACATTTGCGGCGATGTAACTTGGACTTATTCTCCTGACCCAGCTACACTTTCTGATGATTGTGGTGAGACAGGTGCAGTTACAGTTACCTTCACAGCAACGGATGATTGTGGCAATACAGCTACTACGTCTGCAACCTTTACTATCCAAGATACTGCAGGGCCAACTATCAATGTTTCTGCTCAAGATGATACAGTTGAGTGTGATGCCAATAGTGCAGATGCATTTGCACAATGGTTAACCAATAATGGTGGAGCAGATGCAAGTGATATTTGTGGCGGTGTAACATGGACAAATGACTCAAATGGTTTAAGTGATGAATGTGGTGAGACGGGGTCAGCAACTGTTACATTTACGGCAACAGACGATTGTGGAAATACAGCTCAAACGACAGCAACATTTACAGTTGTTGACACAACTGCACCTGAAACTCCTGAAGCTCCTGCTGATGTTCAAGTTGAATGTGGTGATGAAATTCCTGACCCAGTTGACTTAACAGCAATTGATGTTTGTCAAGGCGAAATCACAGTAAGCCCAACTTCAGAAGTAACAGATGGTGACTGTCCAAATTCCTTTGTAATGGTAAGAACATGGACATTTACAGATGCTTGTGGCAACGAGAGCAGCGTATCCCAAACGATAACAGTAGAAGATACGACAGCACCTGAGGCACCAGCAGCCCCAGCGGATATAGTATTAGAATGTTCAGACGAAGTACCAACAGCAGAAGATTTGACAGCCTTGGATAACTGTGATGGCGAAATCACAGTAAGTGCGACCTCAGAAGTAACAGATGGTGACTGTCCAAATTCCTTTGTAATGGTAAGAACATGGA
>JAHDEQ010000005.1:0-415 GCA_020628755.1 Saprospiraceae bacterium | reverse complement strand
CTTGTGGCAACGAGAGCAGCGTATCCCAAACGATAACAGTAGAAGATACGACAGCGCCTGAAATCAATTGCCCAGCAGACGGAGACCTTGTTTTAGAGTGCGGTCAGTTTGACGAAGCACAAATCACAGCATGGTTAGCTTCTGCTACAGGTATTGATAATTGTGATGGAGATGTAGTTGTAACAAATGATTATACAGGTAATTTACAAGACCCATGTCAAGGGGATAATTCACCATTTGAGTTAGTTGTTACATTTACAGCAACAGATGCTTGTGGAAATGCGAATACTTGTACAGCTACAATAAGAGTAGAAGACAACACAGCTCCAGCAATCATTTGCCCAGCAAACGGCGACCTAATCTTAGAATGTGGACAATTTGATGAAGCACAAATCACGGCATGGTTAAGCAGTGC
>JAHDEQ010000178.1:6396-9067 GCA_020628755.1 Saprospiraceae bacterium | reverse complement strand
AGGAGCACCAGCACCAGCACCTGAGCCACCCCAACTACCCAATTCGATAGAATAAGACCCATCAAGTGGAAGAGTAGTAGTAATCGTAGAAGCCGTAGTTACAGAAGCAAATAAATTATCTTCTTGTCGAGTTTGCCAAGCACCACCACCTGACTCTATACCTCCATCAAGCATTCTGTCAACACAACCACTACCCGCAACACGGCAACCTGGATAGATATCATCTATTGAAGTAGTACAACCAGCACCATCATCAAAAATAATGCTATAAGTTTCTGTAGGAGAAAGACCAGCAAAATCGGATGGTGAAGAGGTTCCCGTAAAATCAATAGTCACAGGAGTTCCTGTACCATCAACAGAAGCTGTATAAGAACCCGTTGGAGAGCCAGGGTTCGTTACATTTATTTGAATATAGTCATTAGAGCCTGTACAAAAATAGTCAGCATCTGCAACTGGCGACAAACAAGCACAATCTGCTATTACTGTAGCAAGAATATTAGAACAACCTGTTCCATCATCAACAGTAATAGTATATGTTGTATTATTGGCAAGACCTGAAAAGGTATAACTACTTGTACCAGCAGTTATATTCTGAGCAGGAACAGTTGGTCCTCCTGTTACTGATAATGAATAAGGAGCAGCACCACTAGGTGTGCCTAAAGCTGTTAAATTAACAGTGATTTCATCATTAAAACAGTCATAAGTTGCTGTACCTGCAGGCAAGTCACAAGTAATTGGACAGTTTGCTGTTGTATAAAAACAAACAACTACAAAAGTACTAGAATAAGAACAAGCAGCTATTGTTGTACCACTATCATCTTCGTAGGTTGCACCATAAATCAACCATTCACCATCTAATACAGGAAGGGAATTGGCGCTCAAAATTCCTCCCAAATCACTATCAAAGGTTTCTCCAGCAGGGTCAGAACCTGATATAAAAAAGCCATCAGTATTACCACCTGTACCGGCTGGGCCACCACAAGTAGAACCATCTCCAGGTACAAAATAATAGGCATAACCTGGAGATACTCCTGTTGGAATAATTTCTGTACCATCACCAGCTACAATGAATGTTTCTGTAGGGCCACAAACAAGCTCTTGTGTAGTAGTACTTAACTCACCAGCGAAGCAATCATTACAATTGCCCGTAGTACAAGTTACTACTAAAGGTGCGGAAGAATATAGGTCAACAACACATGGCTCGTCATTACCAAAAAGCCCTCCTGATATGTATTCTGCCAAATGAACTTCTACAACTCCTGTAAAATTAGCTGTCCAAGTTATATATGATTGAAGTCCAGAACTAAATAAACCTCCACAATCATCGCTATCATCATTAAGAGCAAGAATAATATTACCGTTTTCGTTCCATATATCCATTTGAGTATCCCAGCCGGCATCACAGACTTCAAAAGTATAAGTATTTCCACAAGTTACCGATACCGTAGCATAGCCTCCATTAAGAACTGAAGCAGTTCCTTGGGTAGTACCATCACAGGTTGCGGGTGTAGCATCACCTGCAAATGCAGCATTTGCTATATATGGGCATATCTGTGAAAAAGAAGTATTTAGGGAAAATAAAAGCAACAAGCAAAGGACACTTGTTTTAATGTAAAAATTCGTTGTCATAATGTTTTTTTTTGTGAATTTTATCTATAAAATTTTGGGTTTATCTAAGATAAGATACAAAGATGTTTGTATTATAGTTTGCGAAGCCAATTAGATTTACTCTCACTTTACTCTAGTATATAATAAAGTTTCACAGTGTGAATTTAATAAAAAAATAGAAAATGAAAGAAGACGAATAAAAAAATTAGTTAAAACTGACTAATTTTAACATTTAAAAAGAAGAATCAATTGTTTTTGTTTAGAATATATAAGTGATTCACAGCTAGTATATACTTACTAGCTGTGAATAAATTTTAGCAATTCAAAGCACCACAAACACTTAGTGTTTGCCCTGAGATATAGCTTGAATGGTCAGATGCCAAGAAAACACAAGTATTGGCCACCTCTTCGCCTTGTCCCAATCGTTTCATCGGAATACCAGCCAAGAATGCCTCCTTTGTTTTTTCGTCCAACTCCTTCGTCATATCCGTTTCTATAAAACCTGGCGCAATGGCATTGCAACGAATATTACGGGATCCGACTTCCTTTGCTATGGATTTAGTAAACCCAAAAATCCCCGCTTTGGAGGCTGCATAATTGGCTTGACCTGCATTGCCAAATACACCTACTACCGAGCTCATATTAATAATAGAGCCTTTGCGGTTTCGCATCATCGGGCGTAAAATATGCTTTGTCAAATTGAATACTGATTTCAAATTTGTTTTCAATACTGCATCCCATTGTTCCTCGCTCATGCGTAGCATAAGCGTGTCTCGCGTGATGCCCGCATTATTTATTAAAACATCCACTTGACCAAAATCTTCTAAAACCTGTTTAACCAATTCTTCCGATTGTTCATAAGAACTTGCATCAGATTGATAGGCTTTAAGTGTGACACCTGTGTCTTTTAAATCTTCAATTAGTGCATTGGAGCGATCGGCTGACGATATATAAGTAAAGGCTACATTTGCGCCTTCGGCAGCAAATTTGCGAACGATAGCTTCACCTATACCACGTGAGCCACCCGTTATTAAAGCTGTTTTTCCGTTTAGTAATCCCATTT
>JAHDEQ010000178.1:0-6296 GCA_020628755.1 Saprospiraceae bacterium | reverse complement strand
AGTTCGTCGCCACTTGCGTTGGGGTCAACTTGCTCTGAAACAGCATTTACTACATTAATGGCATCGTCTTTGGCAAATTGGATAATCTTCCACAAATTATCGGACACATATACTTGCTGCGTAATATTGTGTTCATACTCCTTTTGTATGGCCATCATCAGACCAAGGCGCAAGACTTTGGCCTGCATTTCGGGGGTTTTGACCCTTAAAATCATGGATGGAATAGAGATGCGTTCGCAAAAAAGAGACAATCGTTCATAAGCTGTCAACTGAACAGGCAAAGCCTGTTTTTGACGCTTCTCTTGATTTTTGAAATGTCGTATTTTTTGTTGTTCTTCAAAAAAATATTTCATCAAAACATAAACTGTCCCAAAAACAACCAATGAAGGCAACGTGATTTTTATAATTTCAAGAAGTGTATCCATATAGTGTAATTTTCTGAAATTTTGGCAAAAATACCCCAAGTTGGGGATTCACCAAAAAATACGAATGAAAATAAATTTGAAATTTTATACCGTGTAAACTTTTTTTAGCCTAAATTTAAAGTTGACCGTAACAGCGACTTTAGTCGCTAAATGTCTAGGATGGCAGCTAAAGCAGCCATTACGTTTTTTAGACTAACTTTTGTTACACTATTAAATGTAGTAGAATAACGCAATACCGACAAAAAGAAACTAAAACTCTATAAAATCGTCATCGAGCAACTGATTTTTGTAGGGAAGGATGCTATTGATAATTGCATCAATAGCATTGGTTTCGAGCAGTTTTTCACGTTTAAGCAAAAGGTCAAGCATTAGATTTACACCTCGGGTTTCAAAAAACTTTCGGCGTTCCTCACCATAATTAAGTGTTAATTCTTTGGACTGCATACATTTATATAACACAAACTGCCCCTTTTGCAAATCATAGGTGATGGCATGAAAAATATAGTGCATATGTTCAGGAAAACAAATCAAAGAAATAGGATGCTCAAAGAAATCCTCTTCCCAATAACCCATCATATTGGCCTCGTATAAGGGATACATGATTTCTTTATACGTAATCTTATGTTGGTCTAGTTCTTTCTCCAACCGTTGCAAATTGGAGCGTAGTTGATTCATTGGAACTTTGTCGTCCGAAAATTTATCAAAAGATTTCCATTGTCGGCTTCGGTATTCGTAATAGTCCACATTGCCAATGCGGGTTTTGTAATCAAACTTCGAATACCCTGGAACGATATAGCCTGGATAATAATAATCATAACCATTTTGTGTACCAAACTCCATTTCGAGCAGCATCGTATAATAGCCTAAACTATATTTTTTGTATTCAGGATCATAAACACCTTTTATACTAGCTATACTTTTGTAACCTAAGTCAAAAAAGCTAAAGGCAACTAATTTATCTCCTTCATAAATGGTAACTTCATAAGTATTATATATGTTATGGTCGGTATTATCTTGCAGAGAATGGCGTAGCGTAGGAGAGAGGTAGCCATCAAATTCGACCCGATAGCGTTGAAATAATTTTTCTTTTTCTTTGGTAATTTGGGCAGGTTGAATGCTAAACCGAAACTGCTGCGCATTTTTGCGAAGCAATTTGCGCTGGCTTTTGCTGTTTTGGTGAAGGTTCAGGTCTAAACGCAGCCAAATGGTCGAAAAGAAACTAGCTTCTACACCCAAAAATTGACACGTAAATATCATTTGTCCCATTCTATACCAACCTCTTGCCAAGTAGGCATCAAGATGTTCGGGAGGCATAGATAAGGGTATTCTTCGTTGAGTGTACATGAGTGTGTGCTATAGCATAGTTTGTTTAAGATCTTTGACTTTTTCCGTAAAAATATTTCTATTCAAAATCTAAAATTCCCGACAGTTGTACGGGACAGGCGTTCACTTACAACGGTGTTTCTCTCTTTTATTTTGAACGGAACACGGAATCTGCCTGCGCAGGTGTAGTTTACTCACATCTTTTGCAGGCCAAAAATGACTACAGAGTAGTCAAATTATGTTTGAAATTAGGTTAATTACAGCTTTCCGACCTCAGAGAGGTCGAATTAAAATAAATTATAGCTTGGTAATGCGACCTCTATGAGGTCGGGAACTGGCTAAAATCTATAGTTCAAACATAATTTGATGCCTCTGGCATCATGCTTTTGTTAATTTCCCGACTTGTGGGTAAACTACACCTGCGCAAGCAGGTTTGTCAAAGAAGATTTGTTTACAACTAAAACAATTTCTTACAAAACTACAAAGCTAAGTATTTGCTTAATTTTTTCAAAATTCATTACTTTCGTTTTTATGATAAAACACTATAAAGTTTTGGGACTCATGTCGGGTAGCTCCTTGGACGGACTCGATATTGCCTATTGTACCTTTGAGGTAGATGCTTCAAAAAAAGAGAATCCTATTGTTAATTGGAATATGCTAGAAGCAGCGACTTTGCCATTTTCGGAGAAATGGCAAGTACGACTCGGCCACCTACCTGCCCAATCTGCCTTAATTTTTGCGAAAAGCAATACTTATTTTGGCTATTATATGGGCGAATTGGTCAATACTTTTCTAAAAGAAAGCTCTATTCAACCTGATTTTATTGCTTCGCATGGGCATACTATTTTTCATTATCCCAATGAGCGATGTACCGTTCAGATTGGCGATGGTGCTGCGCTTGCGGCTACTACGGGCTTGCCTGTTGTTTGTGATTTTAGGACAACTGATATTGCCCTCGATGGTGAAGGCACGCCGCTTGCGCCCATTGCGGATAAGTATTTATTTGGAGGCTATGATTTTTACTTAAATATCGGCGGTATTGCCAATATTAGTTGTTCAGTTGGCGAGCGAATGATTGCTTTTGATGTAGGAGCTGCCAATCAGGTTTTTAACCGATTGGCTAATTTGGCAGGGCAGGATTTTGACAAAGATGGAAAATTGGCGGCAGAAGGTAATCTTTTGACAGGATTATACTATAAGATTAATCAGTTGCCGTATTTTGAACAAGATTATCCCAAATCATTGGACAATCAATGGCTGCAACATCATATTGTAAAGACGTATTTGGAAGAAGAAGGCTCTGTCAGCGACAAGCTGCGCACAGCTTGCGAGCAGCTCGCATTTCAAGTGCATCAGTCGGTTAAGAAAATTTGCTACGAAGAAAAATTGCGCAAAGAACGTTACACGATGTTTTTGTCAGGCGGCGGCGTTTTCAACAACTATTTGATTGCTTGCCTCAAAAATTATTGTCCTCAAATTGATTTTGTTATTCCTGAAAAAAAGATTATCCAATTCAAAGAGGCGGCTTTGATAGCTTTACTTGGTGTCTTACGAATGGAAGGTTTGCCCAATTGTTTGGCTTCGGTTACAGGAGCAAAACGAGATTCGGTTGGCGGAGCGGTGTATTTCTAAGGACTAACATATTAATGCGTAACGAATAACACCGTTTACTGATTTTTTGCAAAGCAAAAAATTAAAAAGAAATTACTCGTTAAAAAGTTACTCATTACTCGTTAAAAAATTACGACTTCTGACATTTCAAGAGCGAAAAAGCAAAAAACTCCAACATTTGTTCTACTTCTGAGAAATCTTCATCATTTACATGAACATCGGTTAGGCGAGGGAGGTGTTCGGCAAAATAAATGTGATTATTGGCCATTTCAAACAAATTACTAGCCAAAGCACGCGGGTAGGGAAAATCCGATTTGATTTCTAAAATAACTTGAGCCACTTTCTTAGTCAATTGTATATAGTTGAAGAAAAAATCTTTATTGTTTTCTTCATCTACGGCTTTTATATGGTAGGCTTTGCTTCCTTCGGCAATGATGATGCGGTGCAAAACACTTTCGTTGACATAATCTATGGCAGGGTTTTCTTTTTGAGCCGAGACCAATGTTTTGATGATAATACGCAAGCGGCGCACAGGATCTTCGATATTCATGGTATTAAAATCAATCAAATAACTCACCCATTCCCAATACCATGAGACCAAATACAGCAAAAGCATATGTTTATTCTCAAAATAGCGATAAACAGATGCTTCCGTTGAGCCCATTTTTTGAGCCAGCTTCTTAAACGTAAACGCTTCCAATCCAATTTCATCAATAAGCAAAATACTATTCTTGATGATTTTCTGCCCCAAAGTAGTTTCTTGAGGATCTCGTTGGTACAAACCCTCATTCAATGAGATTTTGATTCCAATTGCCATGATAGAAAAATATTTTTTTGCAAAAGTATAAAATTATTTAAACAAGTATCGGTCTTTTTTGTTTCAAAAAAGTATTTATCTATGATAGTATTGCTATTATTAAGAAAAAAATTTATTTTTGTGCTGTTGTTTTACTATATTTGGTAATAATTTTTCAATTCTTACAACTCACAGATTCTATTTTGAGTCCTCTTATTTAGGAATTTCAGCCCTATAAACCATTTTCAACAATTTTAAAATTTTAAAAAATGAGCCCAATTAAAGACGAAGGAATGTTTCAAAATCTAAAAAACGATCTTCCCGCTTCAATAGTCGTTTTCTTAGTAGCAGTCCCCTTATGCTTGGGAATTGCTTTGGCCTCGGGCGCACCTTTATTTTCAGGTATCATTGCTGGTATTATTGGTGGTATCGTTGTAGGTGTTTTAAGTGGTTCACAACTTGGAGTTAGTGGACCAGCAGCAGGTTTGGCCGTAATTGTATTATCTGCTATCAATGAATTAGGCGCATTTGATATTTTCTTACTGGCCGTTGTACTTGGAGGTGTCTTTCAATTGCTTTTGGGTTTTGCCAAAGCAGGTATTATTGGATATTATTTCCCTTCTTCCGTCATCAAAGGGATGTTATCAGGTATTGGTATTATCATTATACTCAAACAAATACCACACGCATTTGGCTATGACAAAGATTATGAAGGTAGTTTAGCATTTAATAATCCTGATGGGCACAATACTTTTTCGGAGTTATATTATATGTTTGAAGCCGTTAGTCCAGGTGCGATAACGATAACCTTGTTATCGTTGGCCATATTGATTTTGTGGGAACAGAAGTTCATGAAGAACATCCGATTATTTCAAATCGTACAAGGGCCACTTGTTGTCGTAACTTTAGGAATTATCTTGAATTTAGTTTTTCAAAATATAAGTAGTTTTGCTTTAAACGCTGACCAAGTAGTTGCCATTCCAGTTCCAGAAACAATTGGAGGATTTTTTGACCAATTTGTTTTTCCTGACTTTAGTCAAATTGGTAATTCTGCGGTTTGGATTACAGGTATCACCATTGCTGTAGTGGCAAGTTTAGAAACCTTACTTTGCTTGGAAGCAACCGACAAACTCGACCCATTCAAGCGTGTGTCGCCTGCCAATCAGGAATTGAAAGCGCAAGGTGTTGGTAATATTATATCTGGATTGATTGGAGGTTTACCCATAACGCAAGTAATTGTACGTAGTTCTACTAATATCCAATCGGGTGGCCGCACCAAGATGTCAGCGATTTTGCACGGTTTTATTCTTTTAGGCTGTGCAATGGCGATACCTGCTGTACTCAATTTGATTCCATTGGCAAGTTTGGCTGCTATCCTTTTCTTGGTGGGCTACAAACTGGCCAAGCCAGTTTTGTTTAAGCAAATGTACAATTTAGGCCAAAGCCACTTTGTACCATTTATGGTAACCATTATTGGTATTGTTTTGACTGACTTATTAGTAGGAATCGGTATTGGTTTGGCTGTAGCTATTTTCTATGTTTTATACAACAGTTACAAAAAACCATTCTTATTCAATAAAGAAGGACACCTCAAAGATGGTGTTATTGCATTAGAGTTGGCCGAAGATGTGACCTTTATCAACAAGGCAAGCATTCAACGTACATTGAGCCAAATTCCTGATGGTACTAAAGTCATTATTGATGCTTCTAAAACGCATAGCATAGATCATGATGTAGTAGAGATTATTGAGGAATTTAAGACCAATGCGGAATACCGTGAAATTGACTTAACAATTATTGAATCAAAACAAAAAGATATACCAAACCAAGTTCGAGAATTAGAAGAAGCTCTAAGAAAACAACTCAACGGAAAGGCAAATCCTGTTTCTGTTTAAGTTGATAAATAAAATCGCTTTACAAACCCCATTGTTCGCCAAGAACAATGGGGTTTGTTTTTTGTATTACTTTAATTTACAATTTAAACCAAAAATTAAATAAAAGCATCTACTTTTGTTGCAAACTCAATTCCATTTTGAAAAATAAAAAAATATTCGTCACGGGCGGAACAGGTTTGGTTGGTTCATATTTGCTGCGCTATTTGGTACAGCAAGGCTATACCAATATCAGTGCAAGTCGTCGGG
>JAHDEQ010000177.1:5848-9091 GCA_020628755.1 Saprospiraceae bacterium | reverse complement strand
TATCTAAGTGTTTAAGTGTTTGTGACCATAGGTACATAAACACACAAACACTTAGAGACATATTTTACTTTCTAAACGAAATCTCCAACATTTCTAATATAGCAATCGCCAAAAAAATACTTTCATCACGAGGACTCAATTTGGCATCTACTAAGTCAAAAGCACGAATATTGATATTAGAAGGATTGATTGGGTTGACAATACTTCCCAATTCTTTGCCCTCAACTACGATTTCATAAAACTCTTTTTGAGCATTTTTATCAATTTTAGCCAACAACTGATTTTTGGGCGTTAGCAATTGATTGTTTTCATACAAACCAATCAATTGACCGTTCATATAAATCGTAACTGCAGCATTTTTAGTACGATAGATATACTCACGATTCGAAGTACGAGCATACAAAAGCGCATTTTCTTTGCGAGAAATGTACTTTTTGTACGAATATTTTATCATTGGCTCATTATAAATAGAGGTAAACACGCCTTTGGCTGTGGTTACACGACCTTCTTCTAGTTCATTATTGATTTGATTATACGACAAAAGCTCTCTTTCTTCCGATACCCAAGGCACTAATTCTACTTCAAGTTCTTCCAATTCTTTCTTCATCAAAGCCAAATCCGCCTGTATTTTTTTAGCATTCGGATTTGTATTTCCTGCATATTTGGAGGCATAATAAGAAGAAGTCACCAAAGCGGCACCTACAACAACAGCTAGTCCTAACATATTTTTATTAAAAGTTTGTGTACTATTTCTAAAATCAAGTTAAATGGGCAAAATCACAATATTTTTCTACAATATCAGCATTTTCATCGAAAAACGGTAGTAAAAGAAGGTTTCATTTGACGAACCTTTCCTTTCTTATTTAACGTATTCTTTAAAAATTGAACAACTTATAGCCATTTTTGGTTGTTATAATATGAATTTAGCGAATTTTCGCTAAATTTGCATTTCAAATTAAATAATTCTCAAATTTTAAAATCATACACCATGCTCGGAAACGAAGTTCTCGCTCCTGCTGATACCGATAAAGCGACAAGAACTGCCAAAAGACACATTCGCAAAGTTGCTGTCTTGGGTTCAGGTCTTATGGGTTCAGGCATTGCGGCACAATGTGCCAATATAGGTTTAGAAGTATTGATGTTGGATATTGTTCCTTTTGACTTAACAGATGAGGAAAAATCAAACAAAGCTGCTCGAAACCGAATCGTTGATGGCGCACTTAAAGCCGCCACCAAAGCTAAACTCAATCCTTTTTATAAGAAGAGTTTTGCAAAACGCATTACTACTGGAAATTTTGACGACGATTTTGAAAAAATCGCCGATGCCGATTGGATTGTTGAGGTTGTAGTTGAACGTTTGGACATCAAACAACAAGTTTTTGAAAAGGTAGATAAATACCGTAAAAAAGGTTCTTTAGTAACTTCTAATACTTCGGGTATTCCTATTCATATGATGGCGGAGGGAAGAAGTGATGATTTTAAAAAGCACTTCTGTGGAACGCACTTTTTTAATCCTGTTCGTTATATGCGTTTGTTGGAAATCATTCCTACAAATGATACTTCACAAGATGTGGTGGATTTCTTTATGCATTATGGCGATGTTTTCTTAGGAAAACAAACGGTTTTGTGTAAAGATACGCCAGCATTTATCGCCAACCGTGTTGGCGTTTATGCAATGGCAAAAATCCAACAATTGACCGAAGAGTTAGGATTAAGAATTGAAGAGGTAGATAAATTGACAGGTCAAGCGATTGGTCGCCCTAAGATGGGAACATTCCGTTTGGGTGATTTAGTTGGACACGATACTTCGGTAAAAGTTACTAAAGGTATTGTGGACAATTGTCCAAACGACGAGCAAGCAAAGGCATTTACCATGCCGAAGTACATGAAATTTTTGATTGATAATAAGTTTTATGGTGATAAGTCTAAGCAAGGTTTTTACAAAAAGACCAAAGAAAAAGACGAAAAAGGTCGTCCAATCAAATTGGCTTTGAACTTACAAACTTTGCAGTACGAACCAACAATTCGCCCTGACCTTCCAAGTTTAAAAGCAATTAAAAATATTGATTCTTTACCTAAAAGAATTCAATCCTTTATGAAAGCAGAGGACAAAGGCGGCGAATTGGTTCGCAAGTCTTTGGCGGGTTTGTTTGCTTATGTTTCTAATCGTATTCCTGAAATTTCTGACAATATATATAGTCTCGATGATGCGCTACGTGGCGGATTCAATTGGGAAGTTGGACCTTTCCAATATTGGGATATGGTTGGTATCGAAGAAGGGATTGCCCTTGCCGAAGGCGAAGGACATACCGTTGCTCAGTGGGTCAAAGATATGGCTGCTGCTGGAAACAAAAGTTTCTATGCAACCAAAGGTAGTGTAAGTACTTACTACGATGTAGCGAGCAAATCTTATCAGACAATTCCTGGTGCTTCTGAATTTATCATTTTAGATAATTACCGTCAAAAAGCTCCAGTCAATAAGACGAGCGAAACGGTTTTACATGATATTGGAGATGGCGTTCTTTGTTTAGAGTTCACTTCAAAAATGAACTCTATTGGAGAAGGTGTTTTAAAAGGTTTACAAGAAGCTATAGAAATCGCAGAAAACGATGGTTGGAGAGGTTTGGTTGTTGGAAACAATGCTCAAAACTTTTCAGTTGGTGCAAACCTCATGATGATTGGAATGTTTGCATTCCAACAAGAATGGGATCAACTCAATTTTGCGGTTAAGACGTTCCAAGATACGGTAATGCGTTGTCGTTATTCAGCAATTCCAGTGGTGCTTTCGACACAAGGTTATGTATTTGGTGGTGCTTGCGAAATGGCGATGCATGCCGATGCTGCGATGTGTGCGGCGGAGTCTTATATCGGATTAGTAGAAGTTGGAGTTGGTTTGATTCCAGGTGGAGCAGGTACAAAAGAATTTGCAGTACGTGCTTCAGATGCTTTCTTCGAAGGAGACGTTATGATTCCAACTTTAGCGAATAAAGTGATGACTATTGCTCAAGCAAAAGTTGCCGTTGGCGCACACCAAGCTTTTGATTTTGGATATTTGAATGAGAAAGATTCAGTTGTGATGAACCAATCTCGTAATATCGCTGAAGCGAAAAGAAGAGTGTTAGAATTAGCTCCAAATTATGTTCAACCAATGATGCGCCGAGACATTAAGGTGCTAGGACGTAATGGTCTTGCAGCAATTCACATTGCTGCCAACGAAATGATTTTGGGTGGTTATGCGAGCGA
>JAHDEQ010000177.1:4053-5748 GCA_020628755.1 Saprospiraceae bacterium | reverse complement strand
TTGCAGCAATTCACATTGCTGCCAACGAAATGATTTTGGGTGGTTATGCGAGCGAGCATGATGTCAAAATTGCTAAAAAAGTGGGTTATGTTATGTGTGGTGGCGATTTGACAAGCGCACAAGAAGTTTCTGAACAATACTTGTTGGACATCGAACGCGAAGCCTTCATGAGTCTTTGTGGAGAGCAAAAAACAATGGCTCGTATCCAGCACATGTTACAGACGAATAAACCTCTACGCAACTAAAGTTGCGGTGCTCATGTGTTCACGTATTCACGTGTTCATGTTAGCAAACTTAATTTTTAAAATTATTAAAAAACGTGCGCACGTGCATACGTGAACACACGAACACGTTTAATTATGGAAGCATATATCGTAAGTGCCTATCGTTCGGCGGTAGGAAAAGCAAAAAAAGGCGGCTTTAAAAATTATCGTTCCGATGATTTGGCCGTTGATATAGTAAAACATTTAATGGCACAAAACGCTGCATTGGACCCACATTTGGTGGACGATGTGATTGTTGGTTGTGCGAATCCTGAAGGCGAGCAAGGATTTCAAATTGGTCGTCAGATTTCAATGCGTGCATTAGGAAAACCAGTTCCAGGTATGACGGTCAATCGTTACTGTGCATCGGGTTTGGAAACGATTTCTATTGCTGTTGCAAAAATTCGTGCGGGTATGGGCGATGTATATATCGCTGGTGGAACGGAGAATATGAGCATGATACCAATGACGGGTTATAAATTAGCTCCAAGTTATATGGTCGCTTCTTCGACTCCAAACTATTTATCGAGCATGGGCGCAACTGCGGAAGCAGTTGCGGCGAAGTGGGAAATCACGCGTGACCAAGCAGATGAGTTTGCTTACAATTCACACATGAAAGCCATCAATGCAATTGATTCAGGTAAATTTAATGATGAAATTGTTCCTGTTACGGTAAAAGAGGTTTTTGTCAAAGATGATAAAAGACAAGAATTTGAACATACCGTTGCAATGGATGAAGGTATCCGCCGCTCAACAACAGTTGAGGGCTTGGGTAAGTTGAGAGCCGTTTTCAAAAAAGATGGTGTTGTCACAGCAGGTAACTCTTCTCAAACTTCAGACGGAGCAGCTTTTGTTTTGGTAATGAGCGAAAAAATGGTAAAAGAATTAAATCTTGAACCAATTGCTCGTTTGGTAACTTGTTCAGTTGCTGGTGTAGAGCCTTTGCACATGGGAATTGGTCCTTGTGCGGCGATTCCAAAAGCATTGCAAAGAGCAGGCTTGAAATTGAGTGATATTGACCAAATTGAATTAAACGAAGCTTTTGCTACACAAGCACTTGCTGTTATCAAAGAAGCGGGTTTAAATCCTGACATTGTAAATGTCAATGGTGGAGCAATTGCTTTAGGTCATCCGCTTGGTTGTACAGGTGCAAAATTGAGTACACAATTATTGAATGAAATGCGCCGTAGAAATCAAAAATACGGAATGGTTACAGCTTGTGTTGGTGGCGGACAAGGAATTGCAGGAATTTACGAGTTGTTGAACTAATATTTGGTGATTGGTTAATTTGTTATTAGTTAACTAATCCAAAGAAATAGCCCGTTCAAAATGTGATTTTGAACGGGCTACTCTTTTTCGCTAAGAAAAAGGAACTTCCAATTAACCAATTAACCAATTATTCACAACCCAACTGATGAGCTGCTAGTGGATC
>JAHDEQ010000177.1:1290-3953 GCA_020628755.1 Saprospiraceae bacterium | reverse complement strand
TCAGCAAAAGGAAAACAATTGCCTGATAAAACTTCGTTGGGAACATAGCGATCCAAATTAGGATCGTGTAAAGCACTACTCAAAAAGGCCGTAATGGCATCAATTTCGGAGTCTGATAAATTTAGAGGATGAAAACCTTCCGAAAGCATATTTTCAGACAAGACGGGGTTTTCATGGATTGCTTCATTTTTATATTTGATGACATCTTTTATACTTCTAAAGCTACTACCATGTCCATAAAAAGGACTGTCCGCTAAATTATACAATTGCGGTACTTTAAAGTGGTACATATCTTCTTGTTTGCCTGTAAATCCTCCACGCCCTTTGTTTTCATTACTAGCAAAAGAAGACTGAAAAACTTCTTCGCCACAGGAGAACAAATCATGCATTCCAAGTGCATGAAATTCCATACTATTTAGAGCAGGACCAGTGTGACAAGAAGCACATTGTGCGGTTTCAAAAAACAAGATTGCTCCTTCTTTTTCAGTATCAGTCATTGCATTTTTATCACCTTTTAGCCATTCTTGAAAAGGAGCTTGATTGGAAAACATAGTTCTCTCATAAGCAGCAATAGCCAAACCTGCATATTCTCTTGTATAGCGATTTTCTTCATTGATTTCAGGAAAAGCAACATCAAACAAATCTTGATAACCCAAAGTACCAAGTACATTCATATCTATGTCAAGACGATGTACTTTTAGTCCAGCAATCGCTTGTGTTTCTAAACCTTCATAGCCCAAAAAATTGGTTTCGATTGGTGTATCATAAGCCCATGCTTCTTGAGTACCTTCATTCAAGCCCGTAGCCCCAAATTGACCATTCCATAATTGATTGATTTGGTAAGCGCCGTTCATAGCGGTCGGTGTACGGATGGGTTGTACATCAATCATTTCGTCAGGATAGAGAGCGCCTTTTACCCTTCCTTCGCCATTGATTCCAAAACCAAGACCTCCATCGCCGAGTCCTTGAAAGCGACCAGCCTGAAAACCTGCTCCTGCAAAATGGCAAGAAGCACAAGAGTATGTTCCTTTTGAAAAAGCTTTTTCGGGATTGATAGCTAAAGCTGTCTCGTGGTATAGCAGTTTTCCTAATTCGACTTTTTCTTTGGTGATAGGATTTTTCGGATCTTGTGGGATAGCGGCGAAGTCGTCGCTATCAGGCATTTGAAAATAGGCCAAAGAATTGTCAGGAGCAATAGCTTTTAAAACATTCTCTAAATCGTCATCATAGGGGCTGTCATCTACAATGACCGAATCGTCATTTTGACAAGCATTTAAAAACAATAAACAAGCTATGGCTAGAGTAAACCGGTATTTCATCATAGTATAAAAATTGGTATGGAGTGGGAGAGCTTTTGATATAAATTAGTTAACAACATCTAGGCAATAAATATGCCTAAATCATTAAACCAACATACCAAACAACATAGGGTTGGAGTTAAGATGCTCAAAATCAATATTTTGTGCTTGCATCCTTTGGAGTAGGAGGGGATAGTCTTCTCTTTTTTGAAATTCAATACCTACAAGGGCAGGACCCGACTGACGATTGTGTTTTTTTGTGTATTCAAAGTAGGTAATGTCATCATTTGGGCCCAGGATACTTAGAAATTCGAGTAAGGCTCCAGCACGTTGAGGGAATCGTACTATAAAATAATGTTTGAGTTTTTCGTATAAAAGCGAACGCTCTTTTATTTCTTCGGTTCTAGTAATGTCATTATTGCCACCGCTTATGACGCAGACTACATTTTTGCCTTTAATTTTGTCTTTGTATAAATCGAGTGCAGCGATGGTGAGCGCACCAGCAGGTTCGGCAACAATACCTTCTTCGTTGTACAATTGCAAGATGGCAGAACAGACCTTTCCTTCTGGTACTAAAACCATATCGTCTATGATTTTTTGACAGAGTGAAAAAGTGATGTCACCAACTTTTCGGACGGCGGCACCGTCCACAAAGCCGTCAATTTCTTCTAGTTCTATTATTTTCTTTTCTTTCAAAGATTGGTACATGGCTGGTGCACCTTCGGGTTCGACACCAATTATCTTGGTGTCGGGACTCATTTGCTTGAAGTAGCTGCCCAAGCCCGAAGCCAATCCACCGCCACCAATTGCCACAAAGATATAATCTATTTTTTCGGTACTATCTTCAATGATTTCTAGGCCAACCGTACCTTGTCCTTCGATAGTTTTTGGGTCATTAAATGGATGAATGAATACCATTTGATGTTCTTCACAATGCTTTTTTGCTTCCGCATAAGCATCGTCAAAAGTATCACCGACTAAGACAATTTCTACATTGTCTTTACCAAAGAATTTGACTTTATTTACTTTTTGTTTGGGCGTGGTACTTGGCATATAAACCCGACCTTGTACCTCCAATTTTCGGCAGGCTAGGGCGAAGCCCTGGGCGTGATTGCCAGCACTTGCGCAGATAACACCATTTTTCAAAAGCAATTTATCCGTTGTCGAAATTTTATTGTAAGCCCCACGAATTTTGTACGAACGTACGACTTGCAAATCTTCTCGTTTCAACCAAATACTGGCATCATACAATTCCGAAAAATTCAGATTATGCAATAGGGGCGTATGACTCACTACATCACGGAGTCGGACTTTCGCTTTGTATATATTTTCTATGGAAATCATTTTACTCGCAAGCTCGTGTGT
>JAHDEQ010000177.1:0-1190 GCA_020628755.1 Saprospiraceae bacterium | reverse complement strand
GTTCAGGTATTCAAGTATTCACGTGTTCATGTTTTGTCAACGTGAGCACGTGAATACTTGAATACGTTCGCACGTGTTATGCTTCCACCTCTTGGCGTTCGGGACGGAGGCTGCGGACCACTTTTCCTGCTTGCCACATTTCGCTTTCTCGCAATTCTTTAAGTTCAGCATCGAGTTTTACCCGATAATCTGCTTGACTATTGGTATCAATCGAACGCTGCGCTTCATTGCCACTTGCAACGCTATCATACAATTCTTCAAAGACAGGAGAAACCGCATCACGGAATTTATTTTTCCAATCCAAAGCACCACGTTGAGCCGTAGTAGAGCAGTTGGCATACATCCAATCCATACCATTTTCTGCAACAAGCGGCATTAGAGATTGAGTTAATTCTTCAACCGTTTCGTTGAAGGCTTCAGATGGAGAATGTCCTCTTTTGCGAAGGACATTGTATTGAGCTTCAAAAATACCTTGAATTGCTCCCATCAACGTACCTCTTTCGCCTGTCAAATCGCTATAAACTTCTTTTTTAAAGGTTGTTTCAAACAAATAGCCCGAACCAATCCCAACTCCAAGCGCGACTACGCGCTCGTAGGCACGTCCTGTAGCATCTTGAAAAATAGCATAAGAAGAATTCAAACCACGACCTTCTAAAAACATACGACGCAAACTTGTACCTGAACCTTTTGGAGCAGCCAAAATGACATCAACATCAGCAGGAGGAATAATTCCAGTTCTTTCTTTATAAGTGATGGCAAAACCATGAGAGAAATACAATGCTTTTCCAGGAGTTAAGTAACTTTTGACGGTTTCCCAACATGCAATTTGAGCCGCATCTGATAAGAGATATTGAATGATAGTTGCTTTTTCGCAAGCTTCTTCGATAGAGAATAAGGTTTCGCCAGGAACCCAACCATCATTAACGGCTTTGTCCCAAGATTTGGAAGGACTACGTTGCCCCACAATCACATTAAAGCCATTGTCTCTTAGATTGAGCGATTGCCCAGGCCCTTGAACGCCATAACCGATGATGGCAATGGTTTCATTTTTTAGGACTTCTCTTGCTTTTTCTAAAGGAAATTCGTCTCGTGTAGCAACGTTTTCTTCAACGCCACCAAAATTTAGTTGTGCCATGATTTTTCAGTTTTAAGCCACAAAGAAATAGAAAACTTTGTGATTCTTTGTGTAA
>JAHDEQ010000176.1 GCA_020628755.1 Saprospiraceae bacterium | reverse complement strand
AAAATTTCCTAGATGCTATTTTTGATTTATATATGTGTTCAAACTAAAATATGTGTTAATGAAAAATGAGTGATAATTTAGCTATTTTCATTACTATTTTAATTTTTATGGACTTAAACAGTCATTATATCTTTTTCTTTGGCCGCTATCAAACTATCTACTTTATCGCCATAACTTTTGACTATTTTCTGTACTTCGTCTTCTTTTCGTTTACCCATATCTTCAGGAAAACCATCTTTGACTGCTTTTTTGATATGATCCATTAGTTTTTGACGTGCCTGACGAATACTAATTTTGGCTTCCTCTCCTGCTGCTTTTGATTGTTTGGAAAGTTGCTTTCTTCTTTCTTCAGTCAAAGGCGGAATGCTAATACGTACAAATTCGCCATCATTCATAGGAGTCAAACCCAAATTGGCTTTAAATATAGATTGTTCGATTGGGTCTAACATATTTTTTTCCCAAGGCTGTATAGCCAAAGTCTTACCATCAGGCGTAGAAATATTAGCAACCTGACTCAAAGGAGTAGGGTTGCCATAATAATCAACCATAATACCATTGAGCATAGAAGGCGAAGCCTTACCCGCACGAATTTTTGATAATTCTTTTTGCAAATGCTCAATTGAGTCATCCATGAATTTTTTCCCTTTGCCTATATAGGAATTTACCTCATCTGACATATAAAAAAGTTTTGAAATTTAATACAATTTACTTTGATGACGCAAGTCAACACAAAAGTAACATAATTTTTGACCTAAAAATTATAAACGACATCTTGATTTTCAATTTGTATTTCTTTGGTTTCTTGGAGGCGAGCTAGTATTTTTTCAATATTCAATCCATCGGTCAATTCCTGATTGTGTAGCAAAATATAACTCTTCAGCAAACTCAAATCAGAGGGTCTATTGCCTGAACGTATCAATCGCTTAACGGTTTCACGAGCCGTTTTTTCGACCCACACCGTTTCATTATTGTCGTCTCTCAAAACAATCGACTCTTCATAATCCCCTTCCTCAGGTAAGGGATCTTCACTTACTTCAAAGGGTTCAATATTCTGATTGATTTGTTGAATACTTTCAGTTATCTCTTCTTCAATCTTTGTCCGTTTACGTTTTACACGCAAACAATTTCGCCCTTCGCTATTTATAAAGGCTACAAGTGGGTCAAATGTTGTATCATTGGATAAAATGGCAAATTCAATATTTCTATTCACTTTTTGATGGGTGCGCCCCATCAAAAATGCCAAATGAAAGGCCATATCCTCGTCTTGACTATGATTAACGGGTATCCATTTTAACCGTTTGCCTAAACGCTGTGTCTGCTGAACTAATGACAAAGGAATTCCCTCCTCCTCTGCATCAACCAATACAAACATCTTACTACAAACTTTTTCAAGTTTCTTGAACTTAATCCGCTTTAAGTCTTCATACTCTATGAAGACATATCTTTGACTTTGGCTTTGCATAATACGGTTATAGTCCTAAACTGCATCTTGCACTAGGCTATTTTCTCATTTATTTTAACTACTATTTTAGATAAAATAGTAGTTATGTGTTTGTTAATAATGTTCGGTCTGTGGTCTTTCTCAAATATGTGGCTGCTAAAATAAAAAAAATATATCAGATAATTAATTTTTCATCGGTATTCTACAAATACTCCTTATAAAATTGACAATCAAATATTTATATAAATCAATTATTTTTATTCATTGCTAAAAAATTGATTTATAAATGATTACAAAATAATCTTTTTCAAAAATGTAAAAAAAATTATCCTCGAACTAGGGGTAAACTAAAAGTTTATGCGTCTTTTTACTGAAAAAAGTAGCATAGATTAAAGGTTTCCAGTAGTTTTAATCATCATTTATGAACATCGAAGTTATATGAAAGAAAATTTACAATACGAACATATTGCAAAATACCTAGCAGGTGAATTATCTGATGATGAAAAAATACTTTTTGAGCAGTGGCTTCAAGAAAAAGAGGAAAACCAACAACTCCTAAAGGAGTACCAACAACTCTACAAATCAAGCAATAATTATGAAGATAATTTTGAAGTAAATACTACTGAGGCATGGCAAAAATTTGAATCCAATATGAATTGGAATCAAGAAAATGATACCTCTGAGGCAGATACTATTGCCAAAGAAATCACGATGTACTCCCGAAATCTTTGGCGCATTGCTGCTGTATTTTTGTTTATGGCGGTTGGTTTGCTTTGGATTTTTCAATCCAACCAGAACTCAACTGATTGGTTAGTTGCTCAAACAATGGATAGTGAAAAAAAAGAAATCCAATTGCCTGATGGCAGCTCGGTTTGGCTCAACGAAAATACGCGCTTGACTTATGCGCCCGACTTTGCAACCAACCGACAGTTGACTCTGCAAGGAGAAGCTTTTTTTGATGTACAACGAGACGAAGAACATCCCTTTGTCATTGAAAGTGAACAAACCATTACTAAAGTTTTGGGGACTTCATTCAATGTACGAGCTTATCCAAACGAGTCCTTTGTTGAGGTCAACGTTGCTTCAGGTAAGGTCTCTTTTGCCCAAACACGCTCTAATAAGAAACCCTTAATCTTAGAAAAACAAGAACTTGGTCGTTTGGATAAATCCAAATGGGAACTACAAGAAGACAAAATGACCGACAACAATAAATTGGCTTGGCGTACACGCAATCTTACATTCAAAGATACTCCACTTCAAACTATACTCGATGACATAGCGCATAGCTATGGCATTACCATTAAGGTTGAAAACGATCAACTCAACAATTGTCATTTTACAGGAGAATTTAATGATACCAATTTACAAGAGGTTATTCAATCCATCGAATTTGCACTCAATTTACAAGTAAACGCTGAAAATGGTATTTATACTTTCTCAGGCGAAGGATGCGAATAATTAAGCAAGCTATGAAAACCAAACTATTTATATTTTTCTTTTGCTTACCTACGCTCTTGTTGGCTCAAAGTGCCAACCTGAGCGAACGGATCACTATAATAATAGAGCGTGCTACGATTGAAGAGGCCTTAAACTCTATTGCTTCGGTGAGTGAGGTGAAGTTTGCATACAGCAAAGACATCATTCCTATGGAAGCTGTTGTAAATGTAAATGTTATAGAAAAACCCCTCGCCGAAGTGCTTGATTTACTATTTGAGCCAACTCAAATAGTCTATGCCCGAATTGGCAATCAAGTTGTTTTGAAAATTGATGAAAAAAAAATTCCAATCCCAATAGGGGGAAACGGAAATAACGAACGTCTTAGTAGTAGAGAGATTCAATACGAATATCCCGATGCGGTTTACAAGGCCGAAGAAATGAAATCTGATAGCCCTGTACAGCAGCAAGCAAAAGTGCTTCGCAATGACCGCCTACCTCAAACACTGCCTCCAAAGGCACTCATTGGCAGTACGGATTATGAGTTCAAAATTGATTATAGTGAACTTGATTTTCAAGGCTACATCAATTTAGACAATTATAAAATACCTGTAGTTGATGCCATCAGAGAGGTAGATTTTGAAGAAGTGGGCGACTCAATCGCTGCTAAAGTGACAGAAACCATCAATAAGGGCAAAAAAATATTTGAACCTGAAGAAAAGGTAGTCAAAAGAATTTCTTTTAATCCTTTTTTTGCAAAGGCAAAAAGTGTAGAAGGTGCTCAAATTAGTGGCGTGGTGAGTTTTACCGAACGTGATTTGGATGGTCTTCAGTTATCTCTAGTTGGTGGTATGGTAGAAGGCGATGTATTAGGTAGTCAGATTTCGGGTATTTATAATTATTCCGAAGGGGATAATTTTGGAACTCAAATTTCGGGAATTGCCAATGTGGCCAACACCATGATTGGTTTGCAACTAAGCGGCATCACCAATCAGGCCAACGACACTTTCAAAGGAACTCAAATTTCAGGCATTCACAATCATGCTCAAAATGCAACTGGTGGCCTTCAGATAAGCAGTATTGCCAATAGTGCTTCTGGCAATATCAATGTCCAAATAGGAGTCATCAACAAGGCCGAAAATGTTCGAGGTGTTCAATTAGGAATTATCAATATGGCCGATACGATAAGAGGTGTACCTATTGGTTTATTCAATTTCATCAAAGATGGGTACAATCGTTTGGAGTTGAAATATGGTTCAGACTTGACTTGGAATGTAGGTGTAAAATTTGGGGCAAGAAGTTTTTATAATATGCTTGAAGTTGGTACTCAAAAGGAGTTGGCATGGTGGGGATTGGGTTATGGTATTGGCACTTATGCCCGCTTGGGCAAACGGGCTGGACTAAATATAGAAGTATTGGCCATGCACCTCAATAATAATGATAATTGGGTAAAAAAATGGAATGCTTTGGGGCAGTTCCGAACGACTTTAGACATTCGCTTGGGCAAAAAATTTAGTCTTTTTGCTGGGCCACAACTAAATGTTCTTTATTCCGAAAATTACGATACCGATACAGGTACTTTTAATACACTTGCTGTTGATAAAACTTCTTACGAAGAAACAGATATAATGATTGCCAACCCATACTTACTAAAAATATGGATTGGCTGCAGCGCAGGATTTAGGTTCTAAAATTTTCTAAAATTCTTTTACAAATTATTTCAGTCTCGTGAATGCGGTAGCATTCACACAGACACTCTATTTTTTCAATTAAAAAAATATAAAGCAATGAAAAAACTAATTTTCTCCATCACTTGTACTTTGATACTAGCCGTACAAGTCAATGCACAACAAGAAACCCTTTTTAATCGCTCCAAAGTTTTTGGTATTTGGGGTAGTCCACTCATGGAGTTTAACTTCAACGATGGCATCAATAATTCGTACGGTGGAGGTGGCGGATTTATTGTTGACCAATTTTTTCTTGGAGCTTATGGTTTAGGGAGTTCCAACATCGAAAATCTCATCGAAAATGAGGATTACCGTCTTGACCTAGCGCATGGCGGCCTTTGGTTGGGTTATACGCATCGTCCTTACAAACTCCTACATCCGTATGCGAGTGTACGTATAGGCTGGGGCGGTGTAGATATTGACTTAGATGATTATGATTTTGAAATTAACGACTTTGACCAAGTCATGGTTGTAACACCTGAAATTGGTGTAGAATTAAATGTAACTCGATTTTTTCACATCGCTGCTACGGGTGGTTATCGCTGGGTGGACGGCATCAATAATGCCTCCAACATCGGTGCTAATGACCTCAATGGTTTCAATCTTGGCTTGAGTTTCCGTTTGGGTTGGTTTGGCAACTGGAACAAACGCAATCGTGACTGCGACTAATATCCCAACAAAAAATATAAAGCTAAATATCATAACACAAACTAAAGTTTGTGCCACCATTTTTCAAAACATCAAAAAAAATTAAAAGATTATGAAAACTAAATTTTGGATTTTATTAGCAATTTTATCAAGTACTCTACTTACAACAGGTTGTTTTTCTGACAATGATGGACTGTTTAACTGTGAACGTGGCGAAGGGCCACTCGTTTCAGAAGTTATCAATATAGATGACTTTACAGGTATCGAGTTGGATATTGCTGCTGACATTTATCTTACTCAAGGAAGCGAATTTTCGGTAGAAGTGGAAGCACAAGAAAATATACTCAATGAGCTGGAGCTTGATGTACAGGGAAGTGTACTCGAAATAGATTTCGATGATTGCGTACGCAATCACGATGACATCAATTTTTATATTACGATGCCCGAATTGCGCAAATTAAGTATCAAAGGTTCTGGTCAAATCACAACCGAAAACTTTTTTACAGTCAATGATTTAGAATTAAAAATATCAGGCTCAGGTGATATTGATATGGGAGTCAATGCTGATGATATTGAAGTAGATATTTCGGGTTCGGGCAAAATATTTATGGAAGGTTCTGCCGATAAATTTGACACTAAAATTAGTGGTTCGGGCGACATCAAATCCTTTGATTTGTTAGCCAATAAGGTAGATGTACGAATCAGTGGCTCGGGCGATGCCGAGGTCAATGTTGTAGATAAGTTAGATATAAAAATTACAGGAAGTGGCGATGTTTATTACAGAGGAAACCCTGAAGTAAATGTTGATATATCAGGAAGTGGTGATGTGGTCAATGCCAATTAATTCAACAAAAAAGGAGCAGCAAATTTGCTGCTCCTTTTTTGTTGTTTATTGAAACCAAATTTAATAATTAGAGCCTTCATCTTCCTCTTGCATATTTGCGGCTTCTTCGGCTTCCAAAGCCTTAGCTGCCGCTAAGGCTTCATTGCCTAACTCTCGCAATTTGGTAAAATAAGCTGCTCCTTCGTGACGCACCAACTCTCGCCCTTTGGAGTCCAAAAAAATCAAAGTCGGATAAACATTAACGTTATATAGTGTCTTCAGATTAACTCCATTGCCTTTTTCGGCATTGACCTTATAATTGATAAAGTTTTCGTTCATAAAATCACCAATTTCCTTATTCGGAAACACATCTTCGTCCATCATTCGGCAAGGCATACACCAAGTCGTATAAAAATCAACAAAAACAAGTTTATCAAATTCTTCCGCACGTTCCAATATAGGCCCTAGTTTTTTGGAGTCCATAAAAAACACGCCTTCCTCTATGGTCATCGCCATACCATCAGCAGTCTCATAAGCTACTTTTCTGTTACAAGAGGAAAAAAACAGGCCAGTTGCTAAAAAAAGCAAAAAAATCTTTTTCATAATTCTCTGTTGTTTAGATTTGAAGTAATTAAGGGGCAACTTACAAATTAACAAATTTCATCTAAAAAATGCTAAATCCTAGTGCTTTTATTGCTTTTTTTCATCGAAATAGCAAAACCTTAACGTTTTTCCAATCGTTTTTTGAAGGGCTCAACCATAACAATCTGGATTATTTGCCCGTTTTAATATAACTTTGCAGCTTTCTTCTTACGTCCCTACGTATCTATGTGTTCATATTAGTATGACCAAAGCACTTAGACACCTAAACACAGATACACACTATTAATTACATGAACATCCTTAAACTATTATCAGTGAAAAAGTTATTCATTCTTTTTGTTTTAGTTAGTACTACTCTTGTGGCGCATTCCCAACGAGGCTGGGAAGCAGGAGGCTGGCTGGGCGTTTCGCATTATTTTGGCGATCTCAATACGGACTATGCCGTCAATGATTTGGGTTTTGCACTTGGAGCATTTGGTCGCTACAATTTCAACAATCGTTTGGCTTTCAAACTAGGAGCCAACTACGGCAGAGTCAGTGCTGACGATGCAGACTCCAATAATACCTTTGAACGTTCACGAAATCTACATTTCAGATCAGATGTTTTTGAAGGACTCGGCCAGTTGGAATTCAATTTTTTACCTTACAATCATGGTAGTCGAGAAGAATTTTTCTCACCCTATCTTTTTGCAGGAGTCAATTTTTACTCCTACAATCCTATGGCTTTGTACAACGACGAATGGATAGAACTAGCTCCACTTGGTACCGAAGGACAATTTAGAGGCGAAGAGTACTATACTTTTCAAGGAGGCATGGTTTACGGTGGCGGTCTAAAAATTTCTTTTTCTTATGAATGGTCAATGGAGTTTGAAATTAGCTCACGTTACTTATTCAATGATTATTTGGATGATGTGAGTACTGTTTATCCAGACTTCGATGACCTCGAAAGTTTACGAGGTCAGCTTGCCGTCAATTTATCCGATCGTTCTGTAGAACTCGTTCCAGAAACTTTAGAACAAGCTGTTGGTGAATCAGGTAAACAACGAGGTAATAGTAGCGACAATGATTTTTATATTATGTTTGGCGTGAGTGCGGTGTATTATTTTGGAGGAATCAACTGCCCGGGAGTGAGTTACTAAATTTTTAACAATATACTTTCAACAAACAGCCCTGCTTGGATCTGAACCAAGCAGGGCTGTTTGTATTCTAATATTTCATAGAGGAAAAAAATACATAGAGGAAAAAAATAAATTATAAATAATTTATTATTCTTTATTTTTTTGTATATTTTCGTCTGATTATCATATCTTTTATAGATGTTCATCTTTTTTAAGATGGCAGTTTGGTATAGTTTTGGTATTTTCAAAAGCTATATTACATAATTGATAAAATGCATACATAATGAGAAAGCAAAAAAACGAGACAGTTATTTTGAAGAAGGGGAAACGAGACATTGAACTCGACTACGCAGAACTACGCAAAGCGGTTCTCGTTCTGAGAGCTGTGAACCACAAACTTCGTCAAAGTATCATTGACCTTTTAGAAGAAAGCGAACGAATGACCGTAACGGACATTTATATCAAATTGCGCTTGGAGCAGTCTGTTGCTTCACAACACTTGGCTATTTTAAGAAGAGCAGGCGTTGTAATAACCGATCGCCAAGGCAAATTTATTTTTTACTCTTTAGACAGAGAACGACTGAATCAGATTTCACGTCTTGTTGAAGAACTAGCTGCTTAATCATTCTACACTCCCCCATCTAAGAATAATTAAGGGCTGTTTCGTACTGTATTCAATCATATTTTCAAAAAACAAATACATTTATTTTTGTTTTTTTGACAAAAAATGCTGGAAGAACTTCAATCTTCCAGCATTTTTTTTTATACTTGCTCTTGGAAAAAGGGGAAGCTACATTTATATATATCATTTTCTTCTATAAACCGCACTGATATATCACAAACTTTCCTATCTATCCTTCCTTTTTTATTTACCATGAACTGATTAAATTTTTTATGATAGCATACCAAAAAGCTTTGGGAAGGGCTTTTAAAATGCTTGTATTTATTCAGTTCTAACAACTATACATTACAAAACATAGCTCTATGAGAAAAGCTAAGGTCAATATTGACAATGATAAGTTACAAGAATCTTCAGAAATTCTTCGTGCGTTAGCCCATCCCCTTCGCATGAAAATCCTGAAATTTATTGATGACAACAAGGTGATTAATGTAAATAAAATTTACAATACCCTGAGTTTAGAACAATCCATTACTTCGCAACATCTTCGTATTTTGCGTGTAGCAGGGATTGTCGAAACAAAACGAGAAGGAAAATTTATTCAATATAGTATTGATTATCAAAGAGTAGATAATGCTGTCAATGCTATTGGTTCTTTTTTAGACGAAGAATAAGTTTTCATACTTTTTTT
>JAHDEQ010000175.1 GCA_020628755.1 Saprospiraceae bacterium | reverse complement strand
ATCGCTTATTACACTCCAATGGAAGAGGCGAGTTGAATAATCCGCAGTGGCAACTGGAATTGTACAAGCAAGCCGCAGCAAATCAAGTTGTGGGAGGTAATTATCTTGAGGCTACACAAATTAGAGATGGACTGAATCGAAGAGCCGCCCGATTGTTTAATGATTTTTAGAAAGAAGGGAATATCCCATAAAAAAAGCCATCCCGAATTTTCGGGATGGCTTTTTTTGTAAGGTATAAATATTTTATTCGGCAGTTGCTTCTTCGCTTGAATCAGTAGCTGTACTTGCAACAGTTTCCGTTTCTTCCGTTGCTGTGGCAGCAGCAGCTTCTTTAGCAGCAGCTATTTCTTTTTCTTTTGCTTGTTGCAACTGGATTTTATTTAAGAGCAAGGCTGCTTTCATCAAGAAATCTTCTTTGTGTTCAAAAAATTCTTGGTGAACCATCAAGAGACGAGCCGCATCATAAGCAGCGGATTTTGGTCTTACTTGTTTGGCAGCAATAGGGTGCAAGTAGTAATTCAAGTTATTTGAAGTCATACTATTTGCGGTATTGTTGAAATTAGTAACAACAGATAACTTATTGAGTGAAAATAAGTAATTGCACTCTTTATTTAAAGCCCTTTGTAGGTCAAAGATTTCCATTCTATCAAAGCGGATACCAGCTTTTTCGCACAAGAAAATATCACGACGACCATCAAAAGTTACAATATTGCGAATACGATATTTTCTAAAGGTTTTCATCAAAAAGCCTTTAACAAATTGCTTGACACGACGGCAATTTTTAAAAGCCATGTCTAACTCGTATTCACCTAATTTAAACTCTTCATCAAAACGCATTTTCTTACGAGAGCGCAAATTGGCGACATATTTGAGTCGGCCAGTAGTATGTCCTAAATCATTCGTTTTCGTATTGACAAAAACAATGTTTACGTCAATATTGACAGGCATACTTTCAATGAAAATTTTGTTAGATTCTGGTTCATAGACTAGTACAGAAATATCACTAATTACGAAGTAGTTAGGGTAGCCTCCGTAAATATTTCCATACTTTAACTCTAAAAAGGCAATATTATTCATAAGTTTTGACTGCGTTGAAGTACAAATTTTTAATTTTTCTTACTTGTAGTTTTGTACTGATTTGTTAATTCTTAATTAGTGGTCAATTTTTCTTTTAAATCTCTAGGTCTCAATTATAGTATATTCAATTATTTGTGTACTTCAGTTTTTAACTTAACAAAAAAAATAGCTATCAGAAATATATTATAAGACGTGAAAAAAATGTCAACGTTTCAAATTTGAATAGAAATTATTAAATAAGTTTTAGATATAATATCAATAATGAAATTTTGTTTAATTTATTCTCTAGTTCGTTGACAAAAGGTTTGAAATCGGCCACAAGATAGCTGTTTTCATCAAATGAAACAAAGGTTTGAACTTATTTTTTGTTCATTTCAGTAATCTATTTTGGTCTTTCTTTTATCTCGTCTTGTTTTATATCGTGAACAATTTGTTGAGCTACGGCTCTGCTGGCCAAGCCATAAGAAGTTGGGATTTGTTCGTAGGGTGGTATTTGATTCGAGACTGGAGGTACGCTGCCCGAACTTCGTACATTAACTAATTTTTTGAGTAAATCGAACCAAAAAGGTGCTCCTAATGACACGGCGAGTGCCGTTGTCAGCCAGCCCAAAATACGATACAGCCAATCTGCTAGGCCATTCGGCATTGCAGCATCACTAAATCCATCCCAACCCATTCCTACGGGGTCTTTTATAGACTGCAAATTTTGAGTCAATAAAGAATTGACTTGTTGTTGGTAGTCCATTCCGAGTTCGCTGGCTTGCATTTCTGCAATTTTTGAATCTGCAAAATATTTATTGGTCAAGTCCAACAATTCAAGCTGGGCTTGTGGGTCTTTTGACAATTTATCATATATCGCAATCGTATCAACATTAAAAATCACAGCGATAAATATTCCTACAACCAACAAAATAAATTGCGTATTGCGTTTGTACCAACCTCCAGCTCTGTCCATCACTTCGTCGTACCACGTTTCTACTTTACGTCTAAAAACATAAGTATCATTAAAGGATTCGGCATGAAAATGTTGTAATGCTTGCCTCAATTTGGGGTTTCTTATAGACTCAATTTGCTCGGCGATATTGACATTGGGATTGCCTTCCTTGTCCGTAAAAAGCGTTTTGAACAAAATCGTACTAAAGGTCTGATTACTCATATAGGAAGGCGGCCTTTGCCAACGAAAAAACCGAGACTGTATCTGCTGATACAAGGGATTGCCCGTGAACTCCTGAAAAATAGGACTGTCTTTAGAACTAAATAAAAGACGACCCAAAGCACGTTCGAGGTTTCGGCCACGCATGGAAAATACGCTTGCTATAATTTCCATGACTGTGGTAGCAAGCAGGCTATATAATAATAATATGAAAATGAGACCGACAACTAAATTAATCATAGTATGCAAATTGGGGGATTAAGTTTAGGAGCTAAACATACTAAATAGTTTTTATATATCAAAAGCTATTGCACCAACTCAAACTTGTATTTTACTTCTTCGACGATGGGATAACCATTTTCGGGGTTGATATTTTTCAGAATGATGGTAACGTCTATGGTTTCAGATTCATCTTTTTCGGAACTATCAAAAACCAAGCGAATGCTGTCTTTACCGCCTGGCGGCAAAGGCTCGATAGAGTAGTCGAGTGTAGTGCAATTGCAAGAAGTTACAATTTCGATTTCCAAATCGGCTTCTCCAGTATTGGTATAATGAAAAGTGACTTCTTTTTTTTCGCCTTTTTTGACCTTTCCAAAATCATGTAACACTTTGTCAAAAGTCATTTTAGGAATAGCACGATTGGTTTCGACTTCTTGAGGGTCAACATTGGTACGATTGGCTTTGGCGATTTCTTGCTTGCTTTTGCAAGCAAGGAGACCGACTGAAAGGCAAAGAGTAATATATAAGAAAGTCCAGTTTTTCTTCATAAGAAGCTAAAATGAAAAATCAGGAAATGAATAACTTACATTTCCTGATTTCTACTTTAAAAAAGTGGTTCTTTGACTTTTTCCGTGAAAATATTTCCATTCAAATCTAAAATCGTTTACTTCCTACGGTCGTTCTCTCTTTTATTTTGAACGGAACACGGAACCTGCCTGCGCAGGCAGGTTTGTCAAAGAAGGAAAAAAATTATTAGGCCTGTAAATTTGGAATGCGCAACAATTGACCAGGGTAAATTTTGTTAGGGTCGGTCAACATGGGTTTGTTAGCTTCAAAAATCACAGGATATTTCATTGGGTCGCCATAATAAGACTTAGCAATCTTAGAGAGAGAATCTCCTTTTTCGACCGTATGAAACTGAGCAACAGGCTCAGGATTAGTTACACTAATTCTGTCATCAACAGTAGCAATTCCTGCCACGTTGCCGAGTGCAAGCACAACTTTTTCTTTTTCGGCCTGCGTGTCCACAGCACCATAAACGGTAACTTTATCACCATTCAAATCAACTTCAAAATTGCGAATGTCTAGTCTTAGGCTATTGACAACTCCTCGGAGGAGCATCATTTTTTGGTGACGCAACACTTCTGAATGATCTACTTCTGTAGTATTGACAGTAGGCACTTCTACCTTAGGTGCGTCTTCTTTTCGGTTTAATAGTTTAGCACCAGCTTCTTTTAGAAAGGAAAATAATCCCATTGTATTGTTTTTAAATTTTTAGAATTGATAATTATAGTAATGGTGTAGAAATCAATTTATGTTTTCAAACCATTTTACAGAGATAACGTATTTACCCTGTTTGATTGTTGCAAACATATAATACTTTGTTGTTATTTTCAAACTTTATTTGTGTTTAGGTGTCTATGTGGTTTCGTGTTTATGATATTCACACCTAGATACGCAAACACGCAAACACATCGGTACAGCGTATCATATAACACATTGCAACAATAATATAAGTATAACAAAGTAACAAACTAGATACCTATTCGATAAAACCTATATATTTGTCTAAAATTATGAGAGAGCTGTACGTTCTCGATAAATCTTAAATTTCTAAATTTTTATAAAATGCAACAAGGTAAAGGACTTATTAAGTTTTTTCTAGCAGTTATGTTGATTGTATGTGTGATACAGTTGATGTATATTTTTCCAACGAACCGAGTGGAGAATGATGCAGACAACTACGCTATGCAACGTGTAGCTGCAATGGCAGAAGGCCCAGACAAAACGACGCAACAAAAACTCTATCGCTCCAATTTTTTGGATTCGATGTCAAGTGAGGTCGTATTTAGTATTCCTCTTTTGAAAAAATTCACCTATCAAGAACTCAAACAACGCCAATTGGCTTTGGGGCTTGACCTCAAAGGTGGTATGAGTGTGGTTTTGCAAGTGGATTTAAAGGATTTTATCAAGGCTTTGGCCAATGATAGCAATGATCCTAAATTTTTGCAAGCATTAGAAAATGCAAGTGTAGCACAGCAAAGTGCACAGGACAATTATGTATCATTGTTTGCGAATGCTTGGGATGATGTTGCAGAGGGCAAAAAAATGAATTCCATTTTTATTCGTAACGAGGCACTCCGTGATGAAATCAATAGTAGTACTTCGGATGGCGAAATGGCACGAGTTATTCGTGAAAAAGCCAACGAAACGGTTGATTTGACCTTTAAACGGCTCAAAGAACGTATTGATAAATTAGGTGTGGTACAACCAAATATTTCTTTGGATGCTGCTCGTGATTTGATTTTGGTAGAATTGCCAGGTATTGATAATCCAGAACGAGCCAGAAATTTCCTTTCGGCTGCTGCCAAATTGGAGTTTTGGAATGTCTATCGCAATGCAGATGCAGGAATTTTATCTGCATTTAGCTCGGCGGATTCTCGTTTGAAAAAACTAAATGAAGGTGCAGACGAAGCTACTTTAAATCAAAAAGATATTCGTCTGGATACACTATATACTTTTACGGATGATTTGGGTAATATTGATAGCTCACGCTATACGGTTGACACCGTAGAGGTGGACAATGCGCTTGCTGGAAGCGGTGGACCTTTATTATCAAAATTAAATCTTAATACAACAGGTTCTTTCTCACCTGCTGTGATTGGTTATGCAGCTCGCAATCAGCGCAAAGCCATTTCTGAGTATTTGGATAGAGACGATATTAAAAATCTTTTCCCACAAGATGTTAAGTTTTTATGGGCTAAAGATCCTATTAAAGTAACCGAAGACAATGGAATAGCTGAAGACACTTATGAGCTTTATGTTATCAAAAAAGATGGACGTAAAGATGTTGCGCCGCTTGATGGAGAATCCGTAACAGATGCTTCTGCTAGTCCTGATCCACAATCGGGTGAGGTTCAAGTTTCTTTAGAAATGAACCAAAAAGGTGCTCAAAAATGGTATCAACTCACTCAAAAAGCGTCTGCAGATGGCAATCGTGAGATTGCCATTGTGTTGGATGATGAGGTTGTTTCGGCACCAAGTGTACGTCAAGCTATTGCAGGAGGTCGTTCTTCTATCACAGGAAATTTCTCTTTACAAGAAGGAAAAGATTTATCCAATATTTTACAAGTCGGTAAGTTACCTGCTCGTACCGAAATCATCCAAGAATCATTAGTAGGCCCATCTTTAGGTGCTCAAAATATCTCTCGTTCTTTGACTTCCTTGATGGTTGGTATGGGATTATTGTTATTGTTTATGGCATTCTACTATGGTTCAGGTGGTATCATTTCAATCATTGCTTTGTTGTTAAACATTGTCTTTGTATTGGGAGCTTTGGCTTCCTTTGGTACAGTTTTGACTTTGCCAGGTATTGCAGGTATCATCCTCACAATTGGTATGGCCGTTGATGCCAACGTAATCATCTATGAACGTATTCGTGAAGAATTGCGAGAAGGCAAGTCTTTACTAATGGCGATTCAAGATGGTTTTGCCAATTCTTACTCCGCTATTATTGATGCCAACGTTACGACGCTTTTGGTAGCAGGTATTTTGATTTACTTCGGACTTGGCCCTATCAAAGGTTTTGCTGTTGTATTAGCAATTGGTGTAATTTCTTCTGTGTTTACAGCCGTATTAGTTGGTCGAATGATGATTGACTGGTGGGTTGGAAAAGGCAATGAATTGACGTTCTGGACAGGAGCTTCTAAAAATGCTTTCGCTAATGTAAATTACGATTGGTTAGGCAAACGCAAAATGGCTTATGCCATTTCACTTGGAATTATTGCCTTAGGAATTGTCTCTATGATAGCAAGAGGCTTTGAGTTAGGCGTTGATTTCAAAGGTGGATATTCTTATAATGTACAATTTGCAGAAGGAGTTGATGTAGATAACGAAGCAATTCGCCAAGCCTTGACTGCACCTTTTGGTGCAGCTCCAATCGTAAAAGCAGTTGACACAGATAATACGTTCAATATCACAACTTCATATTTGATTGATGATACGGAAAGTGATGCTGCTGACCGAGTGATGGCTAAATTATACGAAGGTATCAATGGCATTGCAGGTGGTAAAATCAATGCCAACCAATTTAAAAGTCCTGACGGTGTAGGAACGCACGTTATCAGTTCCAGCAAGGTAGGCCCTACCATTGCCGATGATATTTCGAAGAGTGCACGTTATGCGACTATATTCGCTTTATTAGCGATTTTTGCATACATCTTTATTCGATTTAACAAATGGCAATACTCAATGGGTGCGGTTGCAGCATTGGCGCACGATACGATGATTGTCTTGTCTTTGTTCTCTATTTTTCATGGTATTTTACCATTTTCATTAGAGATTGACCAAGCCTTTATCGCAGCCTTGCTCACGGTTATTGGTTACTCGATTAACGATACAGTGGTTGTATTTGATCGTATTCGTGAGTTTATGGGAACTTATGTTGGTAAGACCAAAGACGAAATCATCAATATGGCAATCAACAGTACGGTTTCTCGTACAGTGATTACTTCTGTTACTACTTTATTTGTAGTCTTTGTATTATTCATTTTTGGTAGTGGAAGTATCAAAGGATTTGCCTTTGCTTTATTGGTAGGTATTTTAGTAGGTACTTATTCATCTATCTTCGTTGCAACGCCAGTTATGGCTGACTTGACGGATGACTTGAAACCAAAAGCAACCACTCAAAATAAGAAGAAGAGCTTTTCACGTGCTGCCCGTACAGCATCGTAATTAAAGTGTAAATAAATTTTTTATCAAAACGCTTTCTCGAAAACTTCGAGAAAGCGTTTTGTGTTTTAATATAAAACTTATCATGAAACTATCCGAATTAAAATCAATCCTCCAAAAATTACCGACCATCAAATTTACTTTGCCTGATGGTTCTCTAGTGCCCGAACATTTTCATGTGACCGAAGTCGGCAAAGTCAGCAAGCACTTTATTGATTGCGGTGGAACGGAGCGAAAAGAAGAAGTGGTCAATTTCCAATTGTGGAGTGCCGATGATTACAATCATCGTCTGCATCCTGAAAAATTGGCTCATATTATAGAATTGTCTGAAAAGCGATTGGGAATTGGTGATTTAACCATTGAAGTAGAATATCAAGGAGCAACCATCGGAAAATATGCTTTGGATTATTTCAACGATTCCTTTCAACTGACTTCTAAACATACCGATTGTTTAGCACGAGAAAATTGTGCCATACCACAAACCAAGGAACAATTGGACTTGTCCAATATGATTGTCGGGAATAGCTGTGATCCCAACTCAGGTTGTTGCTAATAATATTAAGAATATTTTAATTGTGTAACTCTTGCTTTCTATGTGACGTTCACCAAGTATAGCGTCCTAAAAATAGTGTTTGGAAAACGCTATAATTTTTCACATTTCAAAAATTGAATAACAATGTTAGAACAACTAAAAGCAATGGCAATGCAACGCATGGCCAGCAAGATGATGAGCAATGCCCTTGGCGCAAGCGAAACCAATGAAGCTGCTGAGGCAGGTTCAAACGCTTTAATGGATATTGTAAAAAGCCAAATTGCTGGTGGTGGCATGAGCCAAATCACTGACCTTTTTACAAGCGGTGGTGCAAGCATGGAGAATAACGGTATCTTCCAAGAAGTACAAAGCAAGATGATGGGTATTCTTCAAAACAAAGGTATGTCTGCCGAAGATGCTCAATCAGAAGCTGCTAGTACTACAACTGATTTGATTAGCGGTTTGAGAGAAAAATTTGAATCTAAAGAGGAGGCAGATTCTGCTTTTGATTTGAACAATATCGCAGGTATGCTAGGCGGAAACGCTGGAGGCGTTGGCGGTATGTTGAATAAAGTAAAAGACTTGTTCTAAGATTTTTCATAGAACAAATAAGCTAAAGCAGGAAGGCAATTACCATTGCCTTCCTGCTTGCGTTTTTACGATTTTTTATCAATCAGTACAAGTTTTCGATTATTATTATAAGCAAGGCGAGTTATATTTCTGATATTATAAGCACTAAAATCGCCAATCTCAATCCATTCCGAATCAAATGCAGGATTATATTTATACAATTTACTGCCTTTGCCCGAAAAGATAGTTCCATCACTAGCCACGATAAAATCTTCACTTCCTTTCAAACTTTCCACTACGATATTAGAACGACCGCTTTGCACTTCTATTTGTTTGATGTACCAAGTACTCGTTGATTCCTTTTTAAGGTAAGCCAAATTGCCATTAGGAAATTGTTGCAAGGAACGTCCTATATTGGTATCCAAAGTCGAAACTTCCTCGGTACGGGTATTGTACAACATCAAAATATGTGGTTCGCCCACCACAAACAAAGCCAAATCTTCTGGCGAAAGCCAGCAGTGATAACCAATTTCGGTCATTTGCAGCACACGAGAACCATTGTTTTTGCGATCCATCGGAAATTGCCAAAGTCGTTGCGTTTTTTTACCATCATTTTCTTCACGAATACACGTAAAAGAAGTACTATTGGGAACTAGAGTTGGAGAGTATTCACTATCGGGTGTCTTGGTTATTCTCGTTTTAAATTTCCGATACAAATCAAGCGAATAAATGTCCGTTTGGTCAGCACTTTTCTCCTGAACGGTGAGGTACAAAACCCGTTCATTCATAAAATAAGGTTGATTATTGTAACCTCTTGGATTAAACGAAGTCAAATATTTAGGATAAGAAAACTCAAACAAATCATCATTGATTTGTTTCATGTCAAAAAGATAGGCTTGCGTATTGGGCA
>JAHDEQ010000174.1:6632-9219 GCA_020628755.1 Saprospiraceae bacterium | reverse complement strand
AAAAGAAATAATAAAAAATATTAATATAAATGAAATATCGTATCGTCTCATATTTACGTGCAATTCCTTACTTTTGTAGTTTAAATGTGAATACATAAATTATGGCTTATCAAAGCAGAAAACGAAATTACAAAAGTCGTCGAGAACGTTACGAAAGAGACAAGCGAAATATTGGTATCATTGCCGTTTTTGTAATATTGGCAGCAATTGTCTTGTTTGTCAAAAATAGACACGATATTTTGTTTTACTTGAAATCTTATTTTAATTAATTTCTATACACTGTGTAAAAAAGACTGTCCCGCAGACTTTAGTCTGCACATGAACTCTTAATGTACTCTAAAGACTAAATTCTGTGATACAAAATTCAAATAGTTTTTTCCAGTGTATTTAATTTCCACAAAACGAAATCAATATGAAAGTCCTTCAAATTAGTGCCGAGTGCTATCCAGCAGCCAAAGCTGGTGGGTTAGGTGATGTTGTTGGTGCTTTACCAAAATATTTAAACCAACAAGGGGTAGAAACTGCCGTTGTCATTCCAATGTATCGTACCAAATGGATTACACAACAAAAATGGCAAGCCATTTTTGGTAGCAAGGTTCGACAAGGCGATTACTATGTTCCTTTTCAAGTTTTACAATTTGAATCGACACCTGAAAATGATTTGGGTTTCCCCTTGTATGTAGTCGATATTCCAGGACGATTTGACCGAGAAGGCGTTTATATTGATTCCCATACGGGTTATGGATATAATGACGAAGTGGAACGGGCTTTATGTTTTCAACAAGCAGTTTTGACTTGGTTGAAACATTCCGATATGAAGGTCGATGTGCTGCATTGTCACGACCATCATACGGGATTGATTCCTTTTATGATAAAGCATGCGCATGAGTATAAATCGCTCGGACATTTACCGACGGTTTTTACGATTCATAATGGCGAATATTCGGGCGCTTTTCATTGGAAAAAAGGTTATCTCTTACCTTATTTTGACCATGAAGCACGAGGTTTGTTGGATTGGAGTAATGTCATTCATCCTTTGGCTTGTGCCATAAAATGTTGTTGGAAATTGACGACAGTTTCCAAAGGTTATTTGAATGAGTTACAACGCAATGCCCAAGGAATTACTTGGTTGCTCAATCATGAGCGACCAAAATCAAAAGGTATTCTCAACGGAATTGACACCAATGTTTGGAATCCCAAAACAGATAAATATCTTCCCAAGAAATTGGGACGAAGTATTGACCAATTTAAAGATGCCAATAAAAAAGCGGTTCTCCAACATTTTCGTTTGGACGAAAACCGACCTTTGATAACCTTTATTGGTCGTTTGGTGGGCGAGAAAGGAGCGCAATTATTGCCAAGTATTATTACTAACTTTTTGAATGCGGGCGGCAATGCTTCTTTTGCGATTTTAGGAACGGGCGACCCAAATTTGCATCGTGTGTTCTCGCAAATGCGACAACAATATGCAGGACGTTTTGACGTCGCTTTGGAATATAACGAAGGCTTGGCACATCAACTTTATGCAGGTTCAGATTATTTGCTCATGCCCTCCAAAGTTGAGCCTTGCGGACTCAACCAAATGTATGCTTTGCGCTACGGAACGATTCCAATTGTACGAGCAGTTGGTGGTTTGAGAGATACGATAACAGACATTGGAAATAAGGACGGAAATGGTATTCGTTTTGACCATTTTAGTGTGCCCGATGCATTTAATGCGGTGCGTCGTGCTTCGCAAGTTTACGATAATCCAAAAGTTTTTAAAGCGATTCGTAAGGCAATTATGAAGCAAGATTTTTCTTGGGAAAAATCGGCTAGGATTTATAAAGAAATGTATGAGAGTTTGGTTTAAATTAGATGTTGAGCTTTACTAAACTCCGCTTTATACGACATCTTCTCGCAAGTTTAGTAAAGCAATAATTTTTTATACCTCTACATCGACAAACTTAAATTGATTAACATCAAACAATCCTAAATCCGTAATTTTTATAGAAGGAATTACAGGCAATGCTAAGAAAGAAAGCAACATAAATGGTGCTTTCAAAGTGCAACCCAATTCTTCTTTTGTCCATTGGTCAATTTCGGCATATTGCTCGGCGAGTTTATAACCATCGGCAGGGCTCATCAAGCCTGCAATCGGCAAAGGCAAAACCTTTGAGTTTCCATTTTTATCGACAGCACTAACTCCACCTTTTGCTTCGATAACGGCATTTACGGCTTGACAAAGAGCTTCGTCATTTATACCAACGGCAACGATATTGTGTGAGTCGTGTGCAACACTCGAAGCCAATGCACCTTGCTGTAAACCAAAACCTTTGACAAATGCGACCGCAGGTTTTTCGTTTTCAGCATAACGATTGACGACAGTTATTTTTAGAATATCTTTTTGAGGATTGACTTGTAAATATTCATTTTGTAGGTCTAAAATACTTTCTTCACTTCCCGTTACAATTTCTCCATCAATGGCTTGGATGACCTTAACTTGACCTGATTTTTTTTGTGCTTTTAAAGCAAAATCTTTGGGTGATTTGGGCAGAACCTTAAAAGCGTTGGGTGTGGCTGATACCTGATGCGGTATCAGCGACTT
>JAHDEQ010000174.1:4476-6532 GCA_020628755.1 Saprospiraceae bacterium | reverse complement strand
CTTCCTTCACGAATAAGAATTTTGACACCCAATTCTGCTTTTTCTCGACCTTCGTCATAAGTAAAACATTCGTGGTCGGTTGTGATTCCTGCCGCAAAATATTTGCGCGCATCATCACCTCGAAGTCCTGGTGCATGACCATCTATAGGTTTATTGATTTGTTTGGCAGAAGCCAGTTTTGCCATCACTTCTTTATCCTCAAAAAGTACACCTGGAAAATTCATCATTTCGGAGAGATAAGCAATTTTAGGATTTTCCAATAATTGATGAACGGCTTTAGCATCTATCGTTGCACCTGCTGTTTCAAAAGTCGTGGCTGGCACACAAGAGGGCGCACCAAAGCAAAATTTTAAAGGAACTTTTTCGGCTTCATCGAGCATATAATGAACGCCATCTACACCAAGGACATTGGCAATTTCGTGTGGGTCAGAAATCGTGGCAACTGTTCCGTGAACAACTGCCAAACGAGCAAACTCCGTTGGTGGCATCATACTACTTTCTACGTGGACGTGCGCATCTACAAAACCTGGGAGAATGTATGGGGCATCATCTGAAAGTGCATCTATTTTTTGAATGCTTTTGATACTTCCATTTTCGATTTGGATTGCTGCGGGATAGATTTGGCGGTTGAGGATGTCAACGAGGTTTGCTTGAATGGTCATATTTATGGTAAATCTTTATTTTGAATTTGTATGATTTGGGCGGCTACGCTGATAGCAATTTCTTCGGGGGTTCGGCTTTTAATGGGCATGCCGATAGGCGAATGCACATTTTTGATTTGGTCTTCGGAATAACCCGATTTTCGCATCTCGTCCAAAAGTTTATCCACTTTAGTTTGGCTGCCCATCATACCAATGAAAGCGACTTTTTTATCAATCAATTGTTGTAAGACTTCTAAATCAGGTCGATAACCAAAGGTCATGATAAAGATAAAATGATTTTTCCCTTCGGGAATGATTTCCTTTATTTTATCATAAGGATGAACAATTTTTTGATGTGCAAAAGGATTGCTTTCTAGTGTATTTAGATTTTCTCGATTATCAATTACACTTACATGGAAATTGAGCATTTTTAGGACTTGTGAAACGGCTCGTCCAACGTGTCCGCCTCCAATGATATGAGCATATTTTTTGAAACCAATTTTTTCTTGATAAATCCATTTTTGAGGATTAGAATATTCGTAATCAAAAGTAAGGTCGGTGTTTTCTTTTTGAAAAGAAAACTGGTTTGAAGCGATGGTTAATATTCCTTCATTTCCACTTTGAAGTGCTTCCTCAATTTCAAAAATCGTATTTTTTCTATTTTCAGAAATTGGCACAATCGCAATACTTTGCTCGCCCGAGCAAATCATTCCTGATTGATTTTGAGTAACTTTTTTGGAATGAATTTGATGTTTGAAAATGATTTCTTTTTCTCCTTTTTGAAGCAAATTTTTAGACAATTCGATGAGCTTGTGCTCCATAATGCCGCCACCAATCGAGCCTACCATTTCTCCTGAATCGTTGATTGCCATTTTAAACCCTTGTCGCCCTGGGCTACTTCCTTGGCTTTGCAAAACAAGCAATAAAACTGCGTTTTGACCTTGTTGTAACCAGTTGGATAAGGCGGAGAAAATCTTCATTTATATCGGTCTATTTTTCAAAGCACTCAATTCATCTAGTTGCTTGAGTGCAGCACGTCCTTTTAAGATTTTGGAGAAAGAGCGTAAGCGAATTTCTTCAACGGTCAAGCCCGTTTTGAGGACGTCTTTTTTCGTAATTGCACCACAATTTAGAGCTTTCAAAAAGTAGTTAATCAAACCTTGTCCCGTTGCAGCATCATCAAAAACATCGCCCGAAAGCGTCGCTTGCGCCGCTTTTTCCATAAAAGCTTTTAATCGAATCGTCGCATCATCAATACTTTCCAAAAAGAAAACATACAAAGCGGCATAGCGAACGGGCAATTGCACAGGATGCAAATCCCAACCTTGATACAAGCCTTTCCAAAGAGAATGTCGAATTTGGTCATAACCAATTTTCCAAGCTCGATGAACGACATCTTGGTTTTCTTTGCGTTG
>JAHDEQ010000174.1:0-4376 GCA_020628755.1 Saprospiraceae bacterium | reverse complement strand
ATTGCAGCAGCATCTTCATCTTGGTTGGAGCGATTTCCAAAACCGTCTTCAAAATCAATTCTAAAATCTTCTACAGCTTCAGATTGGAGTTTTTCGACGACTCGTTTGTGGACATCGTAGTATAATTTTGCGGGATGTTTTTTTACTTTTTTCGATTTTCCAGCGAGGAGTTTGAGCAAGGCTTGGCGGTCTTTTTTGCGCTTTGGCAAATGTTGATGACCTTCTAATTGAAGTGCTTCTGCAAGTGTCAAACAATCAGGAGCGTATTTTAAAAAAGAGTTTAATGCGACTCTTCCTAAAGCTGCTGCTGTGCTGGCTTTGAACAAATGTGCTCCTCCATAAACGGTGTGTACTGCTTGTCGGTCGGGGCGGTCACCTGGATAAATCTCGGTGAAGGCATCGTTGGCTTTTTTGAGTTTTGACCAGATTTTTTTTATGTTGGTTTTTGATATTGATGTGCTCATATTTTTAATGCAAGAATGTATGAATGATTAAGTGCATGAATGATTCTGAGTGCTTTTCTAAATCTACCTGCAGAGACAGGCTTGTGCATAGCTTTATGCGAAAGCTTAGTTTAGTAAAACTAAATACTCAATTAACTTCCTCGATACGTAGAATATCCATAAGGATTTAGGAGTAAAGGAACATGGTAATGACTTTCGTCAAAAACTTCAAAATAGATGTGAACGGTTGGGTAAAAGCTTCGCATATTTTGCTGCGCAAAGTATGCCCCTGTATCGAAAACCATTCGGTATGTGCTTGGTTTGAGCATGACATCTTTTTTGAGTAAATCTCCGATTCGTCCATCGCTATTGGTGTGTCCTTCGCCTATGGTTTGCCATTGGTTATTTTGGTTCTCTTGAAGTTGTATATGAATGCCTTCGCCAGGTTTGCCGAGCGAGGTATCGAGTACGTGAGTTGTTATGTGGCTCATATTCTAATTTTGAATGCATGAATGTGAGAATGCAAGAATGACTAATCTATTTATTTTTGAATAATCCTATGATAGTAGTTTTTCTAATCGGATTTTGGTGATTTTCTGTTGTTCTTTCATGGCGATGTGGATTTCATCTTTGGGGTCGTTGGGCAGTCGGGCTTGGAGCAAAGCTAGCATTTCTTGTGCCGATTTTCCAGTTGCACAAACTATAAATATATAGCCAAATTTATTTTCATAATCTGTATTGCCTTGTGCGAGGGCTTGGAGGGTTGCTTGTGTGGCAGTATTCACTCCTTTTTGTTCACCTTCGGACCAAGTTGCTGTAGAAGCAAACTTTTTCTCTAAGGATTTTATATCTCCAATTTTAGGATGATGCGTAAAAGCTTCGAGCCAAGCGTCTTGGCTACAACATTCCCAGACTTCATCAGCAGAACGATATAAGTCTTCGTGGCTCGAAAAAGGGAATTTTTCGAGCATACCATTGACCCACTCCCTTGCGCCACAACAGCGCGAAAGTTCTTCTTCAAGAAGCGTTTTTGATAAAGTATTTAAATTTTCTAAAGTCATTTAGGTCTATTTCTATAAAGTTTCTCTAAATCCCAGCCACGCATTTTATAATACTTTTCTTTGGGTTCACCTGTCCAACCATTGATGCCTTTTTTCGGCAATAAAATTGTATGAATATAGATAGTCGGTAAAAAAGAAATTCCTAAGACAGTCATTGCCACCATTCTACCAAAGTAGTAAGATAAACCGCAAATAAGAATTAGAAACATCAGATACTTCGCAATCCGTTTAGCTTTGGGAGTATGTTCTTCAAAGTGTCCCATCAGAATATTTCCAATCGTAAAAACGATACTTACAATCGCCACTTCAAACCATAATGCATCGGATAAAAACACCATTCTAATTTAAACAGGAACTCCATATAAACGTAAACGACTCACTCCACCATCAGGAAAAATATTGAGTCGAATATGCGTAAACGGGCCTTTGTTAATGAGTTCATTGTGCTCGTGAATGCAGTCCGCTTGGAGTTTGGTTTTATCCATAATTGGAGTCCAAGTCGAGTCGTCAGCAACATTTTCTCCTTCTCCTACATTTATACCATCAATCGAAAAGGTATCTGGGAAATTTCCTTTAAAATGACAAGTATCCAAATGCACTTTTTGTAAAATGCCTCGATGTGCTAATTTCAAAATCAACCAATCTCTATTCTCTGGCGTACGATTGCGTTTGGTTTCCCAGCCATCGCCCATATTGACACCACGATTGGGCATATTGATATTGTCTTTTGAGCTAAAAAACATATCGTTACAAAGCAAGGCTTTTCCGCCATTGATGGCTGCTGCCAAATCGAGTGTTGTGGTATTGAGATGTGGTGACCAATCTTTTTGAACTTCCCCATAAACTTTTAGGCGAGCCACGCCACCATCGGGATAAATATGCAATTTGAGATGCGTCCATTGTTGATTTGAATCTATCTCAAAAAAATGCTGACTACCAGGGTCAAGAGGCGACTTGGGTAAAACTTCTGTCCATAGACTTTCGTCAGAAATGAGTTGTTCCAAATCAGCATTTTCTATATTGCATGCTTCTATCGAAGCATGCGGCGGATGATTGCCCAAAAAATGATTCGTATCAATATCAACTCCCTGAATGACTCCCGAAGTTGCCAGTTGGATGATACACCAATCGTGCCCAGGAGTGCGCTTGCGGCGCGACTCCCAACCGTCCATCCATTTGCCTCTATCGGTGTATTTATCAGGAATAAAAATTCCACGACCAGGTTTGATGAGATTTTCTTTTTCAGCAAAAAAATCGTCCGTTGTGTACAAGACTTTTCCGCCGAGGCGCTCGGCAGCGAGGTCGGTCAATTGTGTAAAAGAAGGGAGATTGGTATTTTCTGTATTCATCTTTTATTTGATAAAGGCTGTTTATAAGTCATTTAGGTTTAACAAACTTCGCAATTCTACAAAGCTACCCGCAAGTTTATCAAACCACACTGTTTAAAAAGAATCTGTTTTTAAAAGTATTTTTCCTTGGTCGATTTCGGAGATTTTTCCGTTGTTATAAACTTTTTCGCCATTGCAAAAAGTAGTAACGATTTGTCCAGCTAATGTTTCACCAACGTAAGGACTAAACTTGTGTCGGTGCAAAAGCATTTCTTCAGTCAATTCAAATATTTCTTCTGGATTCCAAATGACAAAATCTGCGTCGTAACCTGTTTTAATTTTTCCTTTTCGATGTCCAAAACCTATAAATTGAGCAGGTTTTTCGCATAGCCATTGTACTATTTTTTTAAGCGAGATGTTGCGTTTTTGGGCGGCTGCCCAAGTAGCCGTTAGCAAGGCTTGCCCGCCGATGATTCCGCCCCAAGCTTTGTACAAATTTCCTGTTTGGTGTTCCTTCATTTCTGGAGGAGCTGGCGAATGGTCGCTTGCTACAAAATCTATTAAACCTGATTCAAGAGCTTCCCACAATTGCTCATTATTTTTTCGGTCACGAATTGGAGGTGTACATTTAAAACGAGTATCGCTATTTGGAATTTCTTCTTGATTAAAATAGATATAGTGTGGACAAGTTTCTACCGTAAGAGGCAAACCTTCCTCCTTTGCCTGCCGAATAGCAGGCAAAGCCTCCGCCGAAGACAAATGAACGATATGAACAGGACATTTTGTTGTTCGACAAAAATCTATCATTAGTTCAATTGCCTCATTTTCCCAAGAACATGGTCGAGAAGCCACAAAATGTGGATAACTATGTTGGTATTGTTCAAAAAGGGCTTGAAATTCATTAGGACTATCCAATTCACAATGTGCCAATAAAGGCATATTGTATTTGCCAATTATAGGCATAGCTCTTTGTAAATCAGCTTTTTGCACATTTGGAAACTCATCAATACCCGAATGAGTCAAAAATGCCTTTATACCTAAAACACCCGATGTTAGTAAGTCGTCTAAATTATCTGAGTTTTGAGGAACAAGTCCAGCCCAAAATCCACAATTGACATGTAATTGATTTTTTGTAGCTGCTATCTTTTGCTGAAAAGTATCTTTATCAATAGTAACAGGGCTAGAATTAAGTGGCATATCAACCAAAGTTGTAATACCACCAGCAGCAGCCGCTTTGGTTACTGTATCAAATCCTTCCCACTCCGTGCGTCCTGGTTCGTTGATGTGGATATGTGCATCAATGATACCTGGCATAATCACACTATTACCATAGTCCTCAAAAGGGATTGGAATATTTAGTCTTTTTCCTTGAACAACATTTCTTATGCGTCCCTTATCTATCCAAATAGAGACAGGTTGAAAAGTGTCATTCCAAAAGACACGCTCACTATATATTATTCTTGAAGTCATTAGAAAAAATCAAAAGCCAATAACGATTCTCGCTTTAGATTCTATATATGACTTTGTTCTTTTCCATTGATGAA